>NZ_JAMYQW010000024.1:0-107981 GCF_040321085.1 Mesorhizobium sp. M0522 | reverse complement strand
CCTATTGCGTCGTCGGCAGCTTCGACAATCTCAATCCGTTCATCCTGAGAAGCCTGCGCACCACCGCGCGCGGCATGATGGATCAAGCCTTTGGCAATCTTGTCTTCGAGCCGTTGATGCAGCGCAACTACGACGAGGCCTTCAGTCTCTACGGCCTGCTCGCCGATTCCGCCGACATGGACCCCGAGCGCAAGAGCATCGAATTCCACCTCGATCCCAGGGCCAAATGGTCGGACGGCGAGCCGGTGACGCCGGAAGACGTGTTGTTCACCTATGACGTCTTCACCGAGAAGGGCCGGCCACCTTACAGCCAGCGAATGAAAGCGATTGCCAAGCTCGAAAAGACCGGCGAGCGCAGTGTGCGCTTCACCTTCAACGACAAGGCGGACCGCGAATTTCCCCTGATCATTGCGCTGACGCCGATCATCCCGAAACACGCCTTCAACAAGGACACCTTCGACAGGACGACGCTAAAGCCGGTGATCGGCAGCGGGCCTTACACGGTGGCGCAAGTCGTGCCCGGTCAGCGCATCGTGTTCAAGCGCAATCCGGACTATTGGGGCAAGGACGTGCCGTCCAAGCGCGGCTTCGACAATTACGACCAGATCACCATCGAATATTTCCTCAACGCCAACGCCAAGCAGGAAGCGTTCAAGAAAGGCATCTGCGCCATCGACGACGACAGCGACCCGGTCAAACGCGAGCGCGATCTCGATTTTCCGGCCTTCCACAGGGGCGAGGTCATCGCCGAAACTTTCGATACCGGCATTCCGCCGGTGGTCAACGGTTTCCTGTTCAACACGCGGCTGCCGAAATTTTCCAATCCGGTCGTGCGGCGCGCGCTCGGCATGCTCTATGATTTCGAATGGGCCAACAAGAATCTGTTCGGCGGCAAATACACGCGCACGATGAGCTTTTGGCAGAATTCCGAGCTGTCCGCGCTCGGCCACCCGGCCAGCGAAAAGGAAAAGGCCCTGCTGGCCCCCTACCCCGGCCGCGTGCCCGCAGATGTCATGGACGGCACCTACAGGCCGCCCGTTACCGACGGCTCCGGCCAGGACCGCAAGGTGCTGAAGGCGGCATTCGAGCTGCTGAAGAGCGCGGGCTATACGGTGCAGGACGGCGCGATGCTCGATCCCGAGGGAAAGCCGTTCGGTTTCGAGATCCTGACCGCCTCGCAGGACGAAGAGCGACTTGCCGCTATCTATCAGCGCACCCTTGAGAAGCTCGGCATCGATGTCGGCATCCGCAGCCTCGACGGAGATCAGATCCAGTCGCGCAAGCAGCGTTTCGATTTCGAGGTGCTGGTCGGCTCGACCGGTTTCAACAACTCGCTGTCGCCCGGTATCGAGCAAACCGGGCGCTGGGGATCCGCTGCCGCCAAGGCCGAAGGATCGTTCAACCTCGCCGGCGTCGCCGATCCGGCGGTGGATGCGGCGATCGAGGCGATGCTGAGAGCTCGTTCGAAGGAGGACTCCGTCGCCGCCGTCCGCGTTCTCGACCGGCTGCTGATCTCCGGCAACTACATGGTGCCGACGCAGCACAACAACCAGCAATGGCTCGCTTATTGGAACTATCTGGAACATCCGCAAAAGACGCCCATATACGGTTATCAGTTGCCGACCTGGTGGCGCAAACCGAAGTGACCTCTTCACAACAGGAGATCAAGATGAACGACGAGAACTCGATTACCGTCGATGTGGTCTCCGACCTCGTGTGCCCCTGGTGCTTTATCGGCCAGAAACGGCTCGACAAGGCGATTGCCGCCGTCGATATCGACGTTCACATACGCTGGCGGCCCTTCCAACTCGACCCAACAATCCCGCCCGAAGGCAAGAACCGCCGCGACTATATGGTGGCGAAATTCGGCAGCGAGCAACGCATCCGCGAAATCCATGCCCGGATCGAGCCGCTGGGCGAGGCTGAAGGCATCTCCTTCGCCTTCGACACCATCAAGGTCGCGCCCAATACGCTGGATGCGCACCGTCTCATTCGCTGGGCCGGGACGGCCGGCGAGGCCATTCAGAACCGGCTGGTGCGCCGGCTGTTCCAGCTGAATTTCGAGGAAGGCGCCAATCTCGGCGATCATGCCGTGCTGATCGAAGCCGCCCGCGAGGCCGGCATGGATGCCTCCGTGGTCGAAACGCTTCTGCCGACCGACGCCGATGTAGAGGCGGTGCGCACCGAAATCGCCACCGCTTCGCGCATGGGCATATCGGGTGTGCCGTGCTTTCTGCTTGAAGGCAAATATGCGGTGATGGGCGCCCAGGACGCCGATACGCTCGCCGATGCACTCCGCCAGGTCGCCGCGGCCAAGGCACGCGGCGAACTGGAAACGGCGAACTGAGTCGGACTATTTCACCGTCACCTTGGCCTTGCTGACGAAAAAGCCATGGCCATGCTTGCCGGTGCAGGTCAATCCCTTGGTGGATGACTGGCAGGAAAACGGCCCCTTGCTCCAGCTGTTGCCGTACGCCAGCCTGGTGACGTCGCCGCAGCAGCCTTGCTCGCCCGGATTCTTGATCAGCGTCGCCGGACCTTTCGGGCCGAGGATGACGGTGACGTAGCTGGGCTCGACGCGCGAACAGCTCAACTCCGGTCCGCCATCCTGCGGCTCGTAGGTGCTGGTGCCGCCGTTCGGCGTGTAGATGCAGCCAATATTGCCGGACGGCGTGTTGAACTCGATCTGTCCCTCGGCGTTTGCGGGAACGGTCTGGCTGCCGGCATATGTTTGCGGCAGCCAGGCAAACATCACGAGCATCGCCACATACAATGTCCGTGCAAGCATGGCAAACTTCCCCCCGGGTCAAACCTGGATGCGTCCGGCAGGTTCGATCCGAAGCGCGTGTTTGTCAAACGCGGTTTGTGCGCGCTCTTAAAAAAGGCACGGGCCAATTGATATTGATCTTCATCCTGGACTGTGTCGGCAAAGTCATTGCTTGGCCGACTACGGCGTCCTGACAAGGCGGCTTCAACCACGAATCATACGGTCACTTCCTGGCCGCCGACGAGGCCGGACTGGCCGTGAAGGCGATTCAGGCTGTGAAGATCGACCGCTGGACGGCGCTTCTATGTTCACAAAGCTGTGTGAAGACCTTCCCTTGGGGAAGGTCTCTACTTGCTCCGGCACAGGCAAGTAACTAATTGAAATTGCGTGGATATTCCGCCCCTCGAAGCATGACGGCATAGCGCCATGATCATTCATTCTGTTGCTCCACTGCAACGGCCGGCGAGCTAAGCCACCTGCGACTGGTGAAAAGCTAATGGAAAATGATCAATTGGTGTTACTGTCCGTAACAAAAGAAAAATCGTTTGGGCGGGATAGTGATTCGGGTCGATAGACCAACGCGACATTCAATATCGGAAAAATGGCTCCGCGGTGCCGCAAGGCAGTCGCCCCTGACGCCCGTATCGTCGATGCGCAGCTTCTGGGGACTGATGCGGGCCTACTGGTTCTCGGACAAGTGGGTCGAAGCCTGGACGCTCACCTTGGTAATAGGCTTGCTGACAGGGCTCTCCAGCAAAGCCGACGTCTGGTTTACCGTGGCGGCGGCTGAACTATATACCTCAATCGCTTTTTTTCACGACGCCGCGAATACCACGCCGCTCAAAACGTTGCTGACCAATGCCGGCCTGCTCGTGCTGCTGGTCGTGCTCAAGGACATGGGCATTACCAGTACATGCAAGTTTGTATCGGCGACATTGCATCGCAAATGGCGCGGCTGGCTAGATAGCCGTTTCAATGCGGCGCTACTCGACCCCAACCATTCACACTACCACGCCCAGCATGGCTCGTCCGGCACGGCAGCGCCCGACAACATCGACCAGCGCGTGCAGGAATCGATCAAGGACATGACAGGCGGCGCTATTGGGCTTGCCATGGGGGTATTCAGTGTCTTTACCTCGCTCTACTTTGTCGGTGGAGCTTTGTTGGCAAATTCTGTGGAGGTAAAAGGACTCGAGTTCCTCGGCAGCTACGGGAGTGTCGTGCTTGCTCTGCTGGCGGTCGCTCTCTACGTGCCGTTCAACACCTGGATCGCAGTCAAAATCGGCGGAATGCTGGAGTGGCTCAACATCAGGATGCAGAAGGCTGAAGGCAGCTATCGGGGCGAACTGATCACGTTATTGCGCCGCAGCTTTCATGTGGCGGCCTCGCAAGGCGAAGTCGTGCAGAAGACGATACATAGCCGGCTCTATCTCGACATCGATAGGACTTGGTCGAAGTTCAACATCGTCAACACCATCTATTCGGGATTCGAATCGGTCTATAACTTTGTCGGTGCCAAAATTGTCGCCTTCGGGCCTGGCCTTGTGCCGTTCATCCATAACGGCCTCGACCTCAAGGGTTACATAACAGGTTCCGAACAGGTCAACGCGCTGATCAGCAAATGTTCGTGGTTCATCCATGTCATGCCAAGTCTTGCCACGTTGCGCGCCAACAGCTTGCGCGTCATTGAATTGGCGCAGGCGATCGAAAACGTCCAGCACCCGCAGGAATTTTATCAGCAGACCGGCCGCTCCGATTTTCGCTACGACCGCCAAAACCCGGTTTTCGGCCTGACCATCCAGAAGCTCGAACTGGCGCATCAGGGCGAGGACGCAACGCCCTTCCTGAGTGCTGCAAATTTGCGCTTCCGGCGTGGCGAGTGGACTTTCCTCAAGGGCGAATCCGGCTGCGGCAAGACCTCGCTGATTAAGGCGATCAACGGGCTGTGGCCTTATGGCCGCGGTACCATCGTCTTCCCGGAAGGGGTCAGGAGTTTCTACGCCGCCCAGGAGGTGAAGCTGCAGCAGGTCTCGTTGAAGCAACTGGTCTGCCTGCCCGGTTCCGAGCGTGATTACGCCGACCTGCAGGTCGCATCCGCCCTGCACAAGGCCGGCCTCGGCGATTTCATCGAGCATTTGGCCGATGAGAGTCGTGAAGGAAAGATCTGGGATCAGGTTCTCTCGGGTGGGCAGAAACAGAAGCTGGTTGTCGCCCGTATCGTGCTGCAGCAGCCGGGATTGCTGTTCCTCGATGAAGCCACCGGCGCGCTCGACCCCGATGGACGGATCGCCTTCCACCAGGCGATCAAGGACAATTGCCCTGATGCAACTGTGATCTCGATCATGCATGAGGCGACGCCGCCGAGATCGCTCGCGGGCACCGAATTCTACCACAGCGTGGTTGCGATCGCCGACGGCGTCGCCACCAAGAAGCCGCTGGTTCCGAGCTTGCCGGTAGAGCTCACCACCATCCTCACGCAGCCGACGCGGCCGGCCGAGGACAAATGGCTGCGCTTTCCCCGCCGGCTGAAGCAGAGATAGCCGCGGGCACCACTGCCGGCATCCAGCCAGCCTGCCACGTCGCCCGATCACAGTCTCGCGATCCAGTCGGTTTGCCGCCGCTTTAACCGCTCTCGCGATTGACTCGGCAAGGCGCGCTCCTATGTTGCGCCGGCTTGCAGAATCTCAACTCGAACCCGCGAGCAGAAAGGTCACCGCGCCATGCCTGGCGACAGTCACAGTCGAACGCAACCGCCGTCCGCTTGACGTGACCTGACAGGCTCACGTCCTGCCGGACGGCAAGGAGTGAGCCATGAACGAGTTTTCCCCTGTCGCGGGCGGCGATGCCATCGCCATCGCTCGCGTACTTGCCAACGACCACGTCGCCGACATCGTCGAGGCCTTGAACCAGGAGCCCCGCGAGACGGCATCGGAGCTGCTTTGCGAAGTGCCGTTCGAGCGGCTGGTCGAGATCTTCGACCAGCCTGAACTCGACGGCGCATCCGAACTGGTCGAGGCGCTGCCCCGCATCAAGGCAGGCAGACTGCTTGCCGCCATGTCGGTCGACCGCGCCGCCGACATACTGCGCGATCTGAACGAGCCGGCTCGTTCCGAACTGCTTGGTGGCCTGGCGCCACCGCTGCGCGCGACGCTGCTTGCTATTCTCGGCTACCCCGAGGGCAGCGCCGCCTCGCTCATGACGACCGAATATGTCAGCGTGCCGCCGGACTGGAGCGTGGCCCGCACGCTGGATTATATCCGCAAGGTGGAGCGGACTCGCGAAACCGTCTACGCGATCTACATCGTCGATCCGCAAACGCATGTCCTGTTGCGCTCGACCAGCCTGCGTCGACTGATCGCTGGCGGGCCCGACGAGCTGATCATGGCAATCGCGCCGGATCGTGCGCCTATCACCGTTTCACCGCTGACCGATAGTGAAAAGGTTGCTCAGTTGATCTCGAAATATGATCTGCTCGCCGTTCCGGTCGTGGACAACGGCAAACTGCTCGGCATCGTTACCATCGACGATATTATCGACACGATGATCGACGAAACGACGGAGGATGTGCATCGTTTCGGCGGCATGGAGGCTCTCGACGAGCCGTATATGAAGATGGGCTTTCTGGCGATGATCCAGAAACGCGGCGGCTGGCTGTGCGCGCTGTTTATCAGCGAGATGCTGACCGCCAACGCGATGCAAAGTTACGAGGGCGAGCTGGAAAAGGCGATCGTGCTGACGCTATTTATTCCATTGATCATGAGCTCCGGCGGCAATTCCGGCTCGCAGGCGACCTCGCTCGTCATCCGGGCGCTGGCACTGCGCGAGATCGGCCTTGGCGACTGGTGGCGGGTGGCATTGCGCGAGCTGCCCACCGGCCTGGTGCTTGGCTCGATTCTTGGCGTGGTCGGCGTCTGCCGCATCGCGCTCTGGCAGTATCTCGGCTTCTACGACTACGGCCCGCACTGGCCGCTGATCGCAATGACGATCGGCGCCACGCTGGTTGGCATCGTCACCTTCGGCTCGCTGTCTGGATCGATGCTGCCGTTCGCCCTGAAGCGCATGGGCTTCGACCCGGCCAGCGCCTCGGCCCCGTTCGTCGCCACGCTGGTCGACGTCACCGGGCTGGTGATCTATTTTTCTGTGGCGCTGGTGATCCTGCGCGGAACGTTGCTGTAAGAAAACTCACGCACTTCCATCGCGGCAATTTCGTTGCCGCGATGGGTTGTCGTCGCGTCAGACGCGCTCACCATCTCTCACCCGGTAAGTCGGCTTGTACATGGTGACGAGTTCTTCCGCGGCGGTCGGATGCACCGCCATGGTGCGATCGAAATCATCCTTGGTCAGGCCGGCCTTCAGCGGTATGCCGAGAAGCTGCGCCATTTCGCCGGCATCCGGCCCGAGAATGTGGGCGCCGAGGACCCTTTTCGAGGCGCCGTCGACGACCAGCTTCATCAGCATCTTTTCGTCGCGGCCGGAAAGTGTGTGCCGCATCGGCCGGAAGGTGGCGCGGTAGATTTCAACATCCGAAAAGCGCTTTGCCGCCTCATCCTCCGACAGGCCGACCGTACCGATCTCGGGCTGCGAAAAGACTGCGGTAGCGATCGTGTCATGGTCGGGCGCCGTCGGCTTGTCCTTGAAGGCGGTCTCGACGAAGCACATCGCCTCGTGGATTGCCACCGGCGTCAATTGCACGCGATGGGTGACGTCACCGATTGCCCAGACGTTGTCGATGTTCGTGCGGGAGTATTCGTCGACGTGGATTGCCCCGGTTTTGGTCATCTCGATGCCGACGCCTTCCAGGCCCATGTTCTCGGTATTGGGAATGCGGCCGATGGCGAGCATAACCTGGTCGACCGTCAGCACCGTGCCGCCGGTGACAAGCGCGTCGAGCCGGCCGTCAGGCCGCTTCCTGACCCACTCGGACACGGCGTGGCAGAGGATTTTTATCCCTTTCTTTTCCATCGTGTCGTGCAGCATGCGTCTGAGGTCCATGTCGAAACGGCTGAGGATCTCCTTGCCGCGGTAGACCAGCGTCGTGTCGACGCCGAGGCCGTGAAAGATGTTGGCGAATTCGACGGCGATATAGCCGCCGCCCTCGATCATGATTGCCTTCGGCAGTTCCTTGAGGTCGAAGGCCTCGTTGGAAAAGATGCAGTGCTCATGGCCGGGCAATGCCGGATGCGGCGCCGGTCGCCCGCCGGTAGCGATCAGGATCTGGTCGGCGGTAACGGTGCGATCCTCACCAAGAAGATGCACCACATGCCGATCGACCAGGGTGGCGCGCGAATGAAAGACCTCGCCGCCGGCGCCCTGCACGTTCTTCTTGTAGATGGCCTCCAGCCGGCTGATTTCGCGGTCCTTGTTGGCGACCAGCGTCTGCCAGTCGAAACGCGCCTCAGGCACCGTCCAGCCATAACCGACGGCGTCGGCGAAATGCTCGGGGAATTGCGAGGCGTAGACATAGAGCTTCTTCGGCACGCAGCCACGGATCACGCATGTGCCGCCATAGCGGTATTCCTCGGCAATGCCGACACGCTTGCCGAGTGCTGCCGCGACGCGCGCCGCCCTCACCCCGCCGGAGCCGCCGCCGATGACGAAAAGATCGTAGTCGTAACCGGCCATGGCTGAACTCCTTGCCCCTCAAACCCCGAGACAGGTAGGCTGCCGACTATCAAAAGAAAAGCCCGGACTTGCCGGGCTTTTGGTCCAGTGGCGGTCAGGCGGCTCGGAAGTCCGCAATCAATTCGGTGTAGCGTCCGCGGGAGCTGCGCCATCGGCCGGAGCGGTACCGTCGGCAGGTGCAGCCGGCGCCTTGGCATTCGCGGCTGCACCCAGGGTTTCGCCGACCTGCTGGGCGAGATCGCGAGCCAGGCCGTTCTGCCAGATCTCGGCAGCCTTCACCAGTTCGCGCGTCACGATCGGGCCGTTGTCGAGCAGCTTCTTGCCGGAATCGGAATTGTAGAAGGCGGCGATTTCATTGAGTTCCTTTTCCGAGAACACCTTTGCATAGGCGAGCGCCGCTTCCTTTTCCAGGTCGGCGCGGCGCGATGCCAAGGCCATCGCCTTCTCGTTGATCGTCTTGGCGATCAGTTCCTGCATGTCCGGGTTCTTCTGGATCAGCTGCTGCTCCAGTGCCGCGGCCGCTTGCGGCAGGATGCTGTCGAACGTATCCGTCGCATGGATCGCCGCGACGGCGGCGCGCGCCGCCTTCAAATGCGCATCGGTGACGTCCTGCGAAAACGCAGGCGACGAAAACGCGAAAACGGCCGAGGCCGCCAGAATGGCAAAAAAGCGGCCAACCCGGTTATGCAACATCATGATCGGTAAAACTCCCTGATTTTCGGGCGGCATGGACGGTTTGGATGCCGTCGCCGCCGGCTATGATGGCCGTTGATGCCAGCCCGATGAAAAGACCATGCTCGACCACGCCCGGAATGGCGTGGAGAGCATTCGAAAGCGCTCTTGTATCCGGAATGCGGCCAAAAGATGCATCGAGGATAAAATGGCCGCCGTCTGTAACAAATGGCTGGCTCCCCGTCATCCTCAATGTAACAGGGCCGGAAAGGCCAAGGTTTGCAGCCGCCGCGCCGACCGCAATTTCGGTGGCGCGCAGGCCAAACCGGTTGACTTCGATGGGCAGCGGAAAACGGCCGATCATCTCGACCATCTTGGAGCTGTCGGCGATGACGATCATGCGGGCGGAGGCCGCCGCGACGATCTTTTCGCGCAGCAGCGCGCCGCCGCCGCCCTTGACCAATGTCAGCGCCGGATCGATCTCGTCGGCGCCGTCGATGGTGAGATCGAGCTCGGGGGTTTCCTCGAGGGTGGACAGCGGCACACCAAGCTCGGTGCAAAGGACCGCGGTGCGCTCCGAGGTCGGCACGCCGATGACAGTCAGGCCGGTGGCGACCTTGTCGGCGAGCAGCCGCACGAACTCGTCCGCCGTCGTGCCGGTGCCGATGCCGAGCCGCATGCCATCCGTGACATGGGCAAGCGCTGCCCGCGCGGCCTCAACCTTCAATTGCCTCGCATCCATGCCGGGTCCCGAGATTTGTTTCGGCGCTCGTAGCATTTTTGCCGGGCTGGTCAAAGGACCTTGCCCGCGGTGGACAAGCCGGCTTGCCTGAACGGGCCGCAGCGGTTATCGCCTGCCGGCAATCAAAATCGTCACAGGACAGGCCATGACCCGACCGATCATCGTGTTCGACCTCGACGGGACGCTGATCGACACGGCGCCGGACCTGCTCGACAGTCTCAACCACAGCCTTGCCGCCAGCCAACTCGCGGCCGTCGACGAAGCCGGCTTCAGGCGCTTCGTCGGCCATGGCGGCCGGGTGATGATCGAGCGGGCCCACGCCGCGCAGCACAGGTCGCTGGCAGTGGAGGAGCACGACCGCCTGCTCAAGCTGTTTCTGGACCATTACACCGTTAACATCCCCGGCAAATCGCGCCCCTACCCCGGCGTCCCGGAGGCGATCGCACGGTTCGAGGCAGCCGGTTACCTGCTGGCCATCTGCACCAATAAATACGAGGCCAATTCGGTGGCGCTGATCGAGGCGCTCGGTATGACCAGGCATTTCGCGGCGATCTGCGGTCAGGATAGTTTTCCGTTCCGCAAGCCCGACCCGCGCCATCTCACGCAGACCATCGCGCGCGCCGGTGGCGACCCGCATCGTGCACTGATGGTCGGTGATTCGCAGACCGACATCGACACGGCGAAAGCCGCCGGGATTCCGGTGGTGGCAGTCGATTTCGGCTACACCGATCGCCATGTGCGAGAGTTCGAACCGTCGGCGGTGATCTCGCATTTCGATTCGCTGACGCTCGATCTGGTACAAGGGCTGATGGCCGCGGCAGAAGGCTGAAAGCTGCCCATCGGGCGGACCGCCAGATGCCGACCGACAAGTGGTTGACTTAGCAGGCCGGCCTCCCTTATATCGCGGCGCGCTTGGCCTTCGGGCAACGAGCGGGCGATTAGCTCAGCGGGAGAGCACACCCTTCACACGGGTGGGGTCGCAGGTTCAATCCCTGCATCGCCCACCATTTGCTTTCCTGAATCAATTCCAAATCAGAGCGGCTAGTGGTCAAAATCTGACGCTTGGTGCCGAAGCAGTGGCCCGCTCTGGGTAAACCTGCCTTTCGCTCCGGCTGCTGACGCGGCTTTATCGCGCCTACTGCAAGCATATTGCCCATTCGGCAAACTCGCGCGTCGAGGCCGTTTTCAGCGGCGCGAAGCAATCCCCGCCGCCTCGGAGCGGCTGGAGCGCCCGTCGCGGTCATCAAGCGGTCGCTCGCTACGCTCCCGCTACGGACTCGATGTCACCCATTGTGAGGCCGCAGCCCGATCACGGTCCGCGCTAAACCCAACCCGAACCAAAGTGTCCACAGGGACATCACCAGTGATGCCACGACCCAGACGAAGCTGCCCAGGGTGACTCCGAGCCACATGCCCAGGGGCCAACCGAGGAAGGCTCCAATTCCGGCCACGACTGCGATGTACGATGCCCAGACCGGCGTGGCTCGGTGAGTGGTCTGCGCCTCGTTGCCAGCGATCACGGCAACGGCCAACGCCAAAAACATGAAGCCGTTAGCCTTTCCTTCGGAAAATGCCCACCAGGCCTCGAAAGTTGCCGTGTCCCCGGCGGCAGCAGCGGCGGAGACCACGGTGGCCCCGGCCACCGCGGTCGTCATGGTCCAGAGGGCGCCGACAGTCAGCACACCCCAGGCAGACAACGTCCACCACGCCTCGGTGAGGCGCGATCTGGCCGCCAGCACGATCAGACCTGTCAGGACGAACAGTGATAGCGCTACCGCGGAAACCCAATGGATGATCGCCCATCGGACAGGGTCGTCGGTGATGACTCCCATCTGGCGACCCATATCGGGATCGATCGGACCATGGCCGACCAGCGCGCCTGCCAGCAGGATAGAGGCGATCGCAAGCCAAACTCCTGCTACGCGCGTTCCTTCTTCTGTGTTTGCCATAGAGACCTCGCGCAGTAATGGTCCCATGTCCCATCTAGCGCCAGATTTCAAACGGTTGCAAGATGGCCAATGATCGGAACGGGTCAACTGACGCCGTAGCATTGCCACGTCTGTACGACCGGAAAGGGTCGGAACAGTTAATCCGCATCGGGCACCAAGCGTCAGATTTTTACCACTAGCAGCTGCAGGTAGCCCCCCTCGCCGCCAAAATTCTTTTGGGCGAAATTCAAAGCGCTGGTGTAGCTCGTATAGCTCTCGGAACTGGCAAACGTTGGAGCCGGCTCGCACCTTCATCTGCTCGATATCCCAGAACGAAACCTCGATGCGGTCGTCGGCGCAATAGACCGTATAGCGTTCAGGTTCCGGCGCCTCGGCTTTCTGGACAGGCATCGAAATGGCCGGAATGGAAAATATGAAAAGTACAAATATGATGGCATGACGCATTTGCATGTAAAACCCGAATGACCACCGGCACTATTACGGCCGCGATGTTGAGGCGACGCATCATGATTTTAAGCAGTCGCCGTGTTCTTTCGGCAGCCATAAATCAGGTACGGACGGCGCCTCCTTGTTGCGCAACGGTCCGCTATCCTGGAACAAACCTGCATGGAAACGAGTTTCTGCTCATCGAAATGTGAGGGAAAGCCATGTCCAGACTTGTTTTGGCGGCCGCCGTGCTGCTTGTCGGCGGATCGGCCTTTGCCGCGGACGAAAATCCGGTGCCGCCGCAGAATGCCAAGAAGCTGTCGGAAATCATCGCCAAGGTCGAGCAGCGCGACGACTTCCGCTACATCAAGGAAATCGATTGGGACAGCGATGGCTACACCGTCATTTATTACACGAGCGACAAGGCGAAAGTCGAAATCACCTATGATCCGGTGACAGCCGCGCCGAAATGAAGCTGGCCGCCAACGGTCCAGATTCTAAAAAATGGCGCGCCTCGAAGGCCCCGGCCTTCGGCACACCCTTGCGTAGATATGACTTTGATGGCTGACTGGGTGCTATCATTGCG
The DNA here is from genome assembly GCF_040321085.1 of Mesorhizobium sp. M0522. Taxonomy (NCBI): domain Bacteria; kingdom Pseudomonadati; phylum Pseudomonadota; class Alphaproteobacteria; order Hyphomicrobiales; family Phyllobacteriaceae; genus Mesorhizobium; species Mesorhizobium sp. M0522. The sequence goes on along the minus strand of NZ_JAMYQW010000024.1, from coordinate 95,217 downwards.
CGCGGGGGTGGGCATGGCGACGGTAAGGCACGTATTGAAACGCTTTCTGATGATGTTCGCGGGTTATTTCATAGCGGTACTGGTTGGGCTGATCGCGGTGGCGGCGATCTATGGCGGGCTGAGCTCGCTGCCAAATGCGCCAAGTTACTTCGACGTCATGGGTGTCACACCTGTCGCAGTGCTACTATTGCCACCGCTCGGCATGTTCATCTATTTTCTGACGATCGTGCTGACCGGCCTGCAGACGCTGATCTTCGCACTGATTGCCGAGTTCTTCTCGCTGCGCACTTTTTGGCTGCACATGGTCTCGGCGCGGCGGCCGCGGTTGGCGGCTTCGCCTTGATCTGGCCCAGTGTACCGGATGACACGAACCCGGAGCGCTGGGCCGATATCGGCATCATTGCCGCCGCAGGCGTTGTCGCGGGCCTGGTCTATTGGCTCATCGCCGGACGCGATGCCGGTTTCCGGCGTCCGCTGTTTCAGCGCTAGAACCGCATTCGTCAGCTTGCCGGCGAACGCACCGCTTCCGTGCTGTCGAGCGCCTGCTGCAGCCTTGTATCCCGGCCGTAGACGTCGTTGAAGTATTCGACCTTGCCGGACAGGTCCGGCCATGCGGTGAAATAGGCGACATAGACCGGGATCTTGCGTGTCACGTCCTCGGTCGAATGTCCGTGTTTCAGTTTGTCCTCGATGTAGTCGACCGAGGTGCCGAGCACGGCAGCGGCCATGCCGCGCGGATCCTGCAAGCGAACGCAGCCATGGCTGAGCGCACGCATGTCGCGCTGGAAAAACGACTTCTGCGGCGTATCGTGCATGTAGATTGCATGCTTGTTGGGGAACAGTATCTTCAGCTCGCCAAGCGCGTTGGCCTCGCTCGGCAGCTGGCGCACGCCGTAGGGTATCTTTGCGCCGTAGGCGCCCCAATTGACCGAGGACGAGGGAATGCGCTTGCCGCGGGCATTGACCACCTCGTAGCCGGCGCGGTCGAGATAGCCAGGATCCCGGCGCAGCCGCGGCAGCATCTCGTTGACCAGGATCGACTGCGGCACGCCCCAATAGGGATGAAAGTCGACCTGCTCGATCTGATCATAGAAGAAAGCAGTCTGGTTGGTGGGCCTGCCGACGACGGCACGGGTCTTCAGCTTCTCCTCGCCATCATCGATATAGCTCGCGGTGAAAGCCGGCTGGTTGATGAAGACGCGCGGGCTGCCAAGGTCGGAAGGCAACCAGCGCAACTCTTCGAGCGCAACCCGAACCTTCTGAACTTTGTCGGCCTTGGACGTTCCGGCCAACGATGCAACGGTACGCGGGCCGATGACGCCGTCGCCTTTCATGCCGGCCCGTTTCTGCACCGCCTTGATCACCGGCACCAGCTCCGGATCGTAGACCTCGCTGGTAGCGAGCCTCGCCAGGACCTCGCCATAGGCGCCGCCCATCTCGTCATCGAGATTGCGCGCGATCTTTGTCAAAAGCTTCGGCAGCTCGGGGCTGGTCTGCCCCGGCTTCAACAGCAGATTGGGATCGATGGTGATTTCGTCTTCGGCGCTGGCCTGGAGCGCTTCCAGTTCGACGCGCAGCGCCTGATACTCGGAATTCTGTGGATGCCGTGACTCGAGATAAGTGCGCACTTGCTGGGTATGGGCCAGCGTCTTCAGCACCCCATCCATGTCGAGCGGCTTCGGCGGAAGATCGTAGTAGCCGGTCATTCGGTTGGGATCGACGCGGCCGCTTTGTGCGTCACGGGCGTAGCGCAGGACACGCGCCGACAGCGCCATCTCGAAGCGGACCAGCTCTTTCAGGCGTTCATCGACATTGCCCGCCGATGTGCCTGCTGCCGGAACTTCGACGGTGTAGTCGGCGGGCGTCAGGCCGTAGCTCGCGGCCTCGCCCAGCACCCGCACGGCATCCTGGGCACGGCTGCTGGGACTGGTTCCCGTCACCCAGATGAAATCCGGATTGGCCGAGTAATAGGCGATCAGCGCCTTGGCGATGTCCTTCTCGGCGTAGAGATCATAGCCGTCGAGGCCGGCAATGGCTTCGCGGAATGCAGCCCCGGTGGCCGCCGGCTCGAAAGCAGCGTCCTGAGGCGTTGCTGGTTCAGGCGCTGCCGACAGTGCCGAAAAATCGACGCGCACCAGCGGATCGCTCTTGTAGGTATAATAGGACGGGCCGCTGATTTGCGCACCACCACCGCCCCCACCACCGGAAGCGGCCGGCGCCTTGGGCTTCGGCTTGTATTTTGACGGTGGCGGCGGAAAGTTACCTTTCGGCGGCGCGTGTTTGACGCCGCCGCCGAAAAGCATGTCGAAGAACCCTTGCGCTTCAGCCTTCGGCGCCCCGAAGGCCAGCATTGCCGCGGCGACCGCAAACGGCAGCACGGTTGCTTTGTTTCCAAGGAGTTTCATGGATCACCCGCTCCGGTTGAACCGGATCCCGTTCCGCACCGCTTTCACGGTCTCGCCCACCGCATGGCGGATGTAAGGCGTGACTACACTGATTCATACTGATTTCGTTAAGCTTTCATAAATTTCGGAACGTCTGTTGCAGAACGGTTTCACAACGTCGTGACGGGGGAGCGAATCCGCCGTCGCTCCCGACCAATGGTAGTGCCCGTGAGCCAAACCTCAAGCGTTGGCGCCGCCGTCGATGGTCAATGCCGCGCCTGTCACGAAGCGCCCTTCGGGGCCGGCAAGCCACGCAACCATGCCGGCGATCTCGTCGGCCGTGCCGAAGCGAGGCATCGCCATCTTCTGGCGCTGATGCTCGGCGTGCGGGCCGCCTGCCGGATTCATGTCGGTATCGGTCGACCCCGGATGGACGACATTGGCGGTGATGCCGCGCGGACCGAGATCGCGTGCAAAGGCCTTGGTCAGGCCAACCAAAGCAGCCTTGCTGGCCGAATAGGCGCACAGGCCGGCGTCGGTGGCACGCTCGGCCAGATTGCTGCCGATCGAGATGATCCGGCCACCCTCACCCATATGCGCTGCTGCCGCCTTGGCGGCGACGAACGGGGCTCTGAGGTTGACCTCCATCGTCTCGTCGAAGTCGGCAAGCGACAGGGCATCGATCGGCGCAGCGCGCCAGATGCCGGCGCTGTTGACGAGGATGTCGAGCCGTCCGAAGGCTTTTGCTGCCTCATCGACTGCCGCCTCGATCGCCCCAGCATCGCGATTGTCGGCCTTGATGGCAAAGGCCCGGCCGCCGGCCGCCTCGATTTCCCTGACCACCGCACGCGCCCCTTCCTCGCCATTCACATAGGTGATCGCCACGCCTGCGCCGTCGGCCGCGAGCCTTCTTGCGATCGCCGCACCAATGCCGCGGCTGCCGCCGGTGACGAGGGCGGCCTTGCCGTTCAATCTTCTGGATGACACCTGCTTCTCCATTTTGTAGTGATTGATACATAAATATCTGCCAGCCTTGCTGAACCGCGTCAACCAAATTATGTATCGATCAATACAGAAAGGATGCCATGCCGGAACGAGGCCGCCCCCGCACCTTCGATCGAGCCGCCGCCTTGCGGCGGGCAATGGAAGTGTTTTGGGCCAAGGGTTATGAGGGCGCGTCGATAAGCGACCTGACCGCCGCAATGGGCATCAACTCTCCCAGCCTCTATGCCGCCTTCGGCAGCAAGGAAGCGCTGTTTCTCGAGGCAACCGAGCTTTACACGCGGGTCGAGGGAACCGAGATCTGGTCCGCGCTGGACAAGGCGCCGACCGCGCGCCAGGCGGTCGAGCGGTTCCTGCGGCAGACGGCCAGGGCCTATTCACAGACCGGTCGCCCGCAAGGCTGCCTTATCGCGCTCGGCGCTTTGCACCAGGATTCAAGCCGCGGCGCCATCTGCGATGATCTGCGCCGTCGCCGCGCCGAAAACCGCGAAGCCTTGCTGAGACGCCTCGAGAGTGGCGTGGCCGAGGGAGAGTTGCCGGCCGATTTCGACTGCGGTACGGCCGCGACCTTCTACGCGACCGTGCAGCACGGCATGTCGATCCAGGCGCGCGACGGCGCGTCGCGCTCGGCTCTTCTGGCGACGGTGGCCGGGGCGATGGCAGCTTGGATAGCGATGGCCAGCACCGGGGCGGCGTGACGGTCGAAACCGGCTGACAAGAACGATATTCAGGTCACTGCAGAGACGGCTCCAGTCTGCCGGCAACGAAGCCAACGGCACGCTCCGCCACACCCCTGTCGGCGAGAATGCGGCGGTGGCCGAGCCCGTCGGCCCAGTAAAGCCGCACATGGTCGCCGGCGCGCGCGTAGAGCCTTGCATGCTCGGCGGACACTTCGCGGTCGTTCGGCGCGTGGATCACCAGCGTCGGCAGCGGCGTGCTTGCGAGCTGGCGGTCACCGGTGAACTCGTGCAACGGCCGGCCGGCGATGCGCTCGACCCGGTCGGCCATGGCGGCCTGCGAGCGCGAGCCGACATTCAGCATGCGGCTGAAATCAGCGAAGATCGCCGGCAGCGAGCTCGGCGCGGCGATAAGCACCAGCCGCCCGGCCGCCAATCGCGGGATGTTCCTGATCGAACCGGCGACGGCGTTGGCGGCAACGGCACCACCAAAGGAATGGCCGACAATGGCCGCGAACGGGCCGAACCATTCGCCGGCAACCCGTGCCGCATCGACCGCACTGACCAGGGTAAGCCGGCGGCCCTGCGACTGGCCGTGGCCCGGCAGATCGAGCGAGACCACCTTGTAGCCGGCATCGCGATAGGCTTCGATCAGCGCGCGCATGTATTCGGTGCGCGAACGCCAACCATGGATGACGAGCACGGTGCCGGCAGTCGCCCTGCCCGGCTCGGGCCGGAATTCATGCACCATGACGCAGCCGGTTCTGGTCTTTAGCCGGTGATGGCGTGCCTGGGTCATGAAATCGGCGGCGCGATCAATTGCGCGGCGCTCGCCTTCGCTCAAGCTCTTCTCGTGCGGCGTGCGGCAGAACAGCTCGAATGCAGCACGCCCGGTGAGTCGCGGTGCCACATGCTCAGCCACGCCGAACGTGCCGCGGATGACCTTCAGTCCAAATGATGCCATAGTGGCGATCCATTCATTGGTTCAAGCATGAACATAATAGTTCAAACATGAACATTAAGCAAGACCTGCCCTGGGACAACCCGCGTTTTCGCAACTGGGTCGCGGTGGCGCGCGCCTGCCATGTGGTGGAACGCACCCTGGCGGTGAAGCTTGCGCCGCTCGACCTGAAGCCGGCGCAGCTCGACGTGCTGATGAACCTCTACCGTCATCCCGGCATGTCGCAGCACGACCTTGCTCGTCGGCTGCTGGTCGGTCGCTCCAACATCACCATGCTTTTGCCTCAGCTGGAGACCCGTGGCCTGCTGCGCCGCGAGGGGGACGAGAAGGACAAGCGCGTGCTGAGGCTGACGTTGACAGAGGCCGGCGAGGCACTGCTGATGCAGGCGCTGAAGGTCCATATGGCGCTGATCGAGAAGGCGATGAGCCAGTCGACGCCGGAACAATGTGACATGATCGGCGAACAGATGCGTAGGGTTGCCGAGGTTTTGAAGACCGCCTGACAGCCCAGTGCTCCACCACCAAATGCTTCACCACATCGATTTTTTCGCGCGCTCGGGCCATTCCTTGTCGTAGACCTCGCCGTCAATGTTCTTGCGGCTGGTGATTTCCAGGATTTGGCCGGGAGTCGGCAGCGATCTCGGGTCGACATGCCTTGCCGGATTCCACAGTTCCGATCGGTGGATGGCGCGGGCGCACTGGAAATAAACCGCATCGATCTCGATGATCGTCACCGAGCGCGCCGGCTTGCCCTCGACGGCGAACGAGGCGCAGAGCCCGGTATCGGTGGTGATGTGGGCGCGGCCATTGACGCGCAGCGTCGTGCCGGAACCCGGCACCAGGAACAGGAGCGCGACGCGCGGATCGCGAAGGATGTTCCTTAGCGAATCGGCACGGTTGTTGCCGCGCCGGTCCGGCATCATCAGCGTTTTCGGATCGTGGATGCGGACGAAGCCGGCGAGATCGCCGCGCGGCGAGCAGTCCAGCCCTTCTGGCCCGCAGGTTGCGAGCGCGGCAAACGGCGAAGCCTCGATGATAGCTGCGTATTCGCGAATCAGTTGGTCGAGTTCCTTGACCACCGACGCCTCGCCGGGCGGGCCATAGAGCGCTTCAAGCTGTTCGATGCTGGTGATCATGGACATGTTTTCGTCTCCAAAGCTTTGCCGGCGCTACTCCAGATGGATGACGTTTTCACGACAAGTGCCCGTTTGCCGGTCATCAGGAAACGGGTGTCGAGGCAACGCAAACAAGGGCAAACCGCTTTACCTGCATGATCGTGCCAACGGATACGGAGGTCAAAAATGGATAAACCGCTCGACCGGCGACGCACCGCCATGGAACTTATTGAAAACATGTTCAATGTTGAAATGCGTTTCCTGCAATCAGGCTCGGAGAGCCTCGATGTGCTTGCCGGCGCATTTCATGCCGACATTGTCGTGCATGAGCCGCGCTCCCTGCCCTATGCCGGTGACTGGAACGGCCTCGACGGCGTTGGCGCCCTTTTCCGCAAAATGCGGGAAATCTGGAGCGACGTGGCGGTGGAGGACCTTCAGGTCGCCCAAAACGATGACACGGTGTTCATGAGCTGCTCGCTTTCGCTGACATCGTGGGCCAATGGTGCAACCATCAAACAGCCGTTTGCCGAAGTCTTGCGCTTCAAGGATGACCGGCTGATCGAAGGCACGCCGTTTTATTACGACACCAGCGAGATACTGGCGATCCTGCGTTGACCTGAGAGTCCTGCGGGATCCATTCAACGGTCGCGGCTCAGCCCCTTCTCTTCCAGTTCGGCGAGATAGGCGGCCCAGCGTGCATCCTTCTCATGACCCAGCGTATGCAGGTAATTCCAGGTGAAGATGCCGGTATCATGGAAATCGTCGAAGGTGATGCGCACGGCATAATTGCCGACCGGCTCGATCTTCAGAATCGCTACATTGCGCTTGCCGGGAACGGTGACGCGCTGTTCGGGCGAATGGCCCTGCACCTCGGCCGATGGCGAGGCGACGCGTAGCAGCTCGGCCGACAATTCGAACGGCTGATGGCCCGGAAAGGTGACGGAAAGCAGCTTGCGGTCCTTCGAGACCCTAAGTTCTTTTGGCGCTGTCATGGTGGTGGATCCTGCGGAGAACTGCCCTTCCCTACGCCGCTTCGCGTCGAGGGAAAAGGCCGCATGGAAAGTTCCGACATGATCTGTCGGCGTCGGAATGTTACCGATGATCGCGAGCTTCTATCTTGAATGCCAAGTTGGCTCGTATCACATAGCCATATATAACGAAGCCGTTCACGCCCACGGGAAGCGCACAAGCATGGATATGATCGATCCTTTCGGTCGCACGATCACCTACCTGCGCGTGTCGGTCACCGACCGCTGCGATTTCCGCTGCACCTATTGCATGGCCGAGGACATGACGTTCCTGCCGAAGAAGGACCTGCTGTCGCTGGAAGAGCTCGACCGGCTCTGCACGGTCTTCATCGAAAAGGGTGTGCGCAAGCTCCGCCTCACCGGCGGTGAGCCGCTTGTGCGCAAGAACATCATGCACCTGGTACGCCAGCTTTCGCGGCATCTCGAGAGTGGTGCACTGGAAGAGCTGACGCTGACCACCAACGGATCGCAGCTTTCCCGCTTTGCCACCGAGCTCGCCGACTGCGGCGTCAAGCGCATTAACGTCTCGCTCGATACCCTCGATGCCGACAAATTCCGCCAGATCACCCGCTGGGGCAATCTAGACAAGGTCATGGACGGCATCGACGCCGCGCAGGCGGCCGGGCTAAAGGTAAAGCTCAACGCCGTGGCGTTGAAGGACTTCAATGACGCCGAATTGCCGGAAATGCTGCGCTGGGCGCATGGCCGCGGCATGGATCTGACGGTCATCGAAACCATGCCGATGGGCGAGATCGACGCCGACCGCACCGACCAGTATTTGCCGCTGTCGCTGCTGCGCGCGGCTCTCGAACGCCAGTTCACGCTAAGCGACATTCCCTACAAGACCGGTGGCCCGGCCCGCTATGTCCAAGTCGCCGAGACCGGCGGACGGCTGGGCTTCATCACGCCGATGACGCATAATTTCTGCGAAAGCTGCAACCGGGTCCGGCTGACCTGCACCGGCACCCTTTACATGTGCCTCGGCCAGGAAGATGCGGCCGACCTGCGCGCGCCGCTGCGTGCGTCGGAAGGCAACGAGCTGGTCGCCGATGCCATCGACGAAGCAATCGGCCGCAAGCCCAAAGGCCACGACTTCATCATCGATCGCCGCACCAACCGTCCGTCGGTGTCGCGGCATATGAGCGTCACCGGCGGCTGATTTTTCGCCGATTTCGTGCAAGAATAATCACCTTGGTATCGGCGCGAGGCAAGGCGTGCAGCGGTTTTTTGCAGTCCTGACGTTTTTCGGAGTGATGGCGGGGACCACGGCAGTTGCCGCGCCATTTACCTACACGAACGAGCGCTTCGGTACCATCTGCACCTATCCGGATGAAATCTTCACTCTTCGCCAGCCTGAGCCGGACAATGGCGATGGACAACAATGGCTCACTGCCGATGGCGCCAGCCTGATCTGTTCGGGTATCCTCAACATCGATGATGACACCCCGACAGCCTTCGTCTCCGCCGAGAGGGCCAGCAAGGAACCTGGCTACAGGATCACCTACAGCAAGACCGGCAAGGACTGGGCGGTGCTGTCGGGCATCAAAGGCGGGAACATCTTCTATGAACGCCGCCTGTTTGGAAAAGACGGTGTCATCCGCACGGTCTGGATCGACTACCCGCCAGCCCTGAAATCGAAATACGACCCGCTCGTCGATGCGATCGCCGGCAGCCTCAGGGGACCGTGAGCATCCGGCGACGTCAGAACTTATTGGCAGCCTATTGTTTTTGCTAGCGAGTCACGGTTGTTGGCGCGTGTAGTCATATCGTACGGCAAGCCATTTTTTGCCGCTGCCATTGGCCTGGAGGAAATGTTGCTCGGCCACTTCGTGATTGTCGCCGTCCCTGGAAATGACGAAATCGGAGGCCGTGAACCGCCCTTCGACCTCGGGGCCGAAGCCGACGAAACCAAGCGGCTGGAACAGCAGTGAAATCTTGCCGTCCTCCTCGCCACCAAAACTCCAGGCGGGCATGATCCCTGCCGGGAAACGGGTGTCCATGGAGACATACTTCCAGCGGCCCTCCACCCGGTCATAGCTCAAATAGGCTATCCGCTGGAAGTCCGGCATTTTCGACCCGGGCGCCGGGCGCATCACCTCCTGCATGAAGGACCGATCATCGTGCGCTCGGCCACCAGCCCGGTCATGATGATCGGCTGCGCACCGGGCGTTGGCCAGATCGTGTTGACGACGGACCATTTCCCGACGCGGCGAGCGAGCTCATCCGCTTCGTGACCCGGCGTGGACATCCGTTCGACTGCCGACGCCGAAGCGCCGTTCTCGGCGAACGCAGGCGATATCGCCATGAGGATAACCGCCAGGGCAGAAGAGAACCGGAAAGCCGACGAAACATGCCGCCTGCTGCCTGTGCCAAGCCAGTCCGCATTGCCTCGTGCATTCATCATGGACCATCTCCCCAATACGATCAGAAGCTTACAATGACCAATTTGGTGAATCTTGCCGAGCAAATTTGATCTCGTCGAAAAATTTTCCTCGAGCCGCAGTGTGATAAATTTGCCCTCCGAACCCATCCTTTAGAACGGCACCTTTTTTTGGGGTAACACCCAGAAAAGGTCTTGTCCGCAAACGGTCATCGGATTTACCGCAAGCCCATTCGGGCCTAGCCTCTGCTCTGGAGCGGTTCTTCGCCCAGTGGGGGAATACGATATGCGCAAACTCATTCTTTCTCTTGCATTGCTCAGCCTCGCGGCCCTGCCCGCGGCGGCTCAGTCGATCGGCGGCACCTATGCCGTGGCCGGCACCAATTTCGATGGGTCGTCCTATGGTGGCGACGCCACGATCACGCTGACCAGCGAGACGACCTGCACGATCCATTGGGAGACAGGCGGCTCGTCCTCGGACGGTATCTGCATGCGCAACGACGATGCCTTCTCCGCCGGCTATGTCATGGGCAAGGCGGTCGGTCTAGTCGTCTACAAGGTGCAGGAAGACGGCTCGCTGCATGGCCTGTGGACGATTGCCGGCAAGGAAGGCAACGGCACCGAGGTACTGACGCCCAAATAAGCCCTGCCGCTCTTGCGCGGCAGATGTCACGGGCCACAGAAAGGCTGTGGCCCAGCCCTTTGACGTTGCTGTCTTGTGGGTGCCTGCTAGACGCTTGCTGCAGGACTCACCCGGTAACCGCCTTGCCTCTTTCGCCAAACCTCCGCGGCGCGTTGTTCATGATGGTGGCCATGGCTGGTTTCACTCTCAACGACGCGATCACCAAATTCTCATCGGAATCGATGAACATGGCGCAGGTCATGCTGATCCGCGGCGCCTTCGCTTCGCTTTTCGTTGGCCTGCTTGCGTGGCAGCGGGGCGCGCTTGCCCGGCCAGGTTCGATGCTGCAGCCGACCGTTGCGCTGCGCGTCGCCGGCGAGGCCGGCGCCACCGTGTCGTTCCTGGTTGCTCTGGCGCATCTTCCGATCGCCAATGTCTCCGCCGTACTGCAGGCGCTGCCGCTGGCGGTGACGATGGGCGCCGCGCTTGTGTTCAACGAGGGCGTCGGCTGGCGGCGCTGGCTGGCCATTGCCGCCGGTTTTGCCGGCGTGCTGATCATCGTGCGGCCCGGCTTCGAAGGGTTCAGCGTCTTTTCTCTGCTGGCGCTGGCCAGCGTCGCATGCTGCGCGGTGCGCGATCTCGCTACCAAGCGGATCCCGCAGGCAATTCCGACCTTGCTGGTGTCGAGCGCCACCGCCCTTGCCATGACAGTTCTGGGCGCGGCACTGCTTTCGCCGATGGGCGGCTGGACACCGATGACAGGACAAAGCACGGCGTTCCTGGCGCTGGCGGCGGTGCTCGTGCTCATCGGCTATCACTTCATCATCACGGCGATGCGGGTGGGCGATATCTCCTTCATCGCGCCGTTTCGCTACACCGCCCTGCTCTGGTCGATCTTGCTTGGCTTCACGATCTTCGGCGATGTCCCCGATCTGCCGATGATCCTCGGTGCCACGATCATCATCGCGTCAGGCCTCTATGCGCTCTACCGCGAACGGATCGTCGGACGGCGAAAAACAGCCGCCGAAAGCACTGGACCGGACATGGCGCCGGACGGCATATAGAGTTACTGTCGACTAGAGTGACTGTCGACGACTGTCTGATTTGAAAACTGGATTTTGGGTCTAGGCAGCAAACGATGGGGCGACATATCGCAGGGATCATTCTGGCCGGCGGCCGATCGAGCCGGATGGGTGGCGGCGACAAGACGCTGCTTGCGCTTGGCGCCGGTACCCTGCTCGACCGTGTCGTTTCGCGCCTTGGCCCGCAGGTCGGACCGCTTGCGCTAAACGCCAATGGCGATCCGACACGGTTTGCCGCGACGGGGCTTCCGGTGCTTGCCGACACTGTCAAAGGTTATGCCGGGCCGCTTGCCGGGATCCTGACCGGCCTCGAATGGGCTTCCGACACGACCTGCCAGGCGCTGGTCACGGCTGCCGGCGATACGCCTTTCCTGCCCAGGGATATGGTCGAGCGGCTGCTCGCGGCAGCCGACGAACGCCCCGGCTCGATTGCGGTCGCCTGTTCCGGCGGCAAACGGCATCCGACCTTTGCACTCTGGCCGCTAGGGTTAGATCAGGTCTTGCGACAATTTCTCGTCGAGGAAGACAACCGGCGCGTTGCGGCGTTCATCGACCGGCACGGTTTTGTCGAGGTGGAATTTCCCATCCTGAAATCCGGCGGGGCCGAGATCGATCCGTTCTTCAACATCAACACTCCCGACGACCTTGCCCAGGCCGTGTATCTGTTGCAGAGCATCGAGCCATGAAAAGACGTATTTTCGGCATCACCGGCTGGAAGAACTCCGGCAAGACGACATTGACCGAAAAGCTGGTAGCCGAACTCGTCCGGCGCGGCTGGAAAGTGTCGACGGTAAAACACGCCCATCATGATTTCGACATCGACAAACCCGGAGCGGACAGCTTTCGCCACCGGCAGGCGGGAGCGATGGAGGTCGCGGTCGTGTCGGGCAGGCGCTGGGCGCTGATGCACGAATTGCGCGGCGAGGACGAGCCGACGCTAGACGCGATCCTGTCACGGCTGGCACCGTGCGACATCGTGTTGGTCGAGGGTTACAAGCGCGAAGCGCACAAGAAAATCGAGACGAGACGGCTCGAGGCCAAGGACCGGACACCGCTCTCGGCAGGCGATCCACACATTGTCGCCATCGCCTCCGACTTCCCCATTGTCGGCGAAGACCTGCCGGCCTTCGATCTCGACGACACGAATTCGATAGCTGACTTCATCGAGCGCGCCACAAGCCTGTCGCGCTGAAAATGCGGCAGAAGACAGTTTCCGCCCACTTGCTTTCCAATTTAGGCGTCTGACCCAGCGTCATCGCTTTCTGAACATGACCTTCCCTCAAGCGACGGTTTTGCAGTTGCTTTTTCTTGGGAAAGAATGGGAATATCGCATCAGCGGGCGGTCAAAAGCACCGCCCACAGAGCCGTTCGGGAACGACGGCCGGGACCAACAGAGAGGACCATTATGCGTATTGCACTGCGTATCGCGCTTGCCGCTTCGGCTGCGCTGCTGACGCTTGGCGTTGCCCAGGCCCAGGAAAAGACCTTGAGGATCGGCACCGAGGGAGCCTATCCCCCATTCAACAATCTGACAGCCGACGGCCAGCTCGTAGGCTTCGATATCGACATTGCCAAGGCGCTCTGCGACGAGATGAAGGTGAAGTGCACCTTTGTCGCGCAGGACTGGGACGGCATCATTCCCGCCCTTCAGGCAGGCAAGTTCGACGCCATCGTCGCGTCGATGTCGATCACGCCGGAACGCGCCGAGAAGGTCGACTTCACCCACAAATATTACAATACGCCGCCGGCGATTGCCGCGCCCAAGGACACCGACATCAAGGGTGTCACCAAGGAAGATTTGGCCGGCAAGACGATCGGCGTGCAGGCGTCCACCACGCATTTCAACTATTCGACCAAGACTTATACCGACAGCACCGTCAAGCCGTACCCGACCGCACAGGAATACCAGCTCGATCTGGCCAATGGCCGGCTCGATGCCGCCAATGACGACATCGTCGTGCTGCAGCAATGGCTGGATTCGCCGGACGGCGCCTGCTGCAAGCTGGTCGGCACAATCAAGCCGGTCATCGAAATCCACGGTCCGGGCGCCGGCATTGCCGTGCGCAAGGGCGAGACCGATCTGGTCAACCAGTTCAATGCGGCGATCGACGCCATCCGAGCAAACGGAAAGTACAAGGAAATCAACGACAAATACTTCAAATATGATGTTTATGGCGGCGAGTCCTGATCGACCGACATACGAGGACTTGAACGGCGGGAGATTCCCGCCGTTCTTATAAGGATGCCGCGCACGAGGGGTGACGCGGCACGGGTCTCAAAGAGCCTCAAGGAGAACAGGCAGGCGGATGCAGAGCGCACTGACGCTTCTCAGTTGGGGACCCGAAGGCTGGCTCGACGACATCGCCGCGGGTGTGTTTGTCACAGTATGTCTTGCGCTGGCCACTCTGCCCTTCGGGCTGACGCTCGGCTTTTTCGTGGCGCTGGCCAAACAGTCGGAAGAGCCGTCGCTGAGACTGGCCGGGAACATCTACACCACGATTTTTCGCGGAATACCCGAGCTGCTCACGCTGTTTCTGATCTTCTTCGGCATCCCATTGATCCTGCAGTACATTGTCCGGCTGGTGAGCCCCGGAACGTCCGCCGACGTCAACAGCTTCGTCGCCGGCATGATCGCGCTCTGCTTCATTTTTTCCTCTTATTCCAGCGAGGTGTTTTTATCCGCCTTCCGCGCCATTCCAAAAGGGCAATATGAGGGAGGCTATTCGGTTGGCCTGTCCAGCGGCCAGACGATGCGGCTGATCGTGCTGCCGCAGTTGATCCGCATCGCGTTGCCCGGACTTGCCAATCTCTGGCTTATCCTGCTCAAGGACACCGCGCTCGTCTCGGCCGTCGGCCTCAACGAGATCCTCCGGCAGAGCGGGGTTGCCGCTCGCGTCACCAAGCATGCCTTCCTGTTTTACGGTTTTGCCGGCCTGATCTATCTCCTGCTGGCGATCGTCTCCTCCTTCGGCATCAATGCGATCGAACGAGCGGTCGGCGGCAGCGAGGTCAAGAGATGAGCCTGGCCACCGACACGCTGAAGGTCGACCGGCCGCCGCCGCCCGCACGCGGCTGGTCGCGTCAACGCATCCTCGGCCATGTCCTGGTCGGCCTGTGGATCGCTCTCGGCATTGGCATGGTCGTCTACCTGATCGCTGCGTGGAACCCGGAGTTCTTCCAGAAATATGCACCCGGCTACATATCCGGCCTCGGCATCACCCTGTTGCTGGTTGCCATCTCGATTGTGCTTGGCGCGATCCTGTCGGTGCCGATCGCCTATGCACGCATGTCGAAGAACCCGATCCTTTCGGGGTTCGCCTATGCCTATGTCTATTTCTTTCGCGGCACGCCGCTGTTGGCGCAGACCTTCCTGGTCTACTATGGGGTCGGCTCCTTCCGGCCGGAGCTCGAGATGGTCGGACTGTGGGGCTTCTTCCGCGAAGCGTTCAACTGCGCGATCTTCGCCTTTTCGCTGAATACGGCCGCGTACCAGGCCGAGATTTTGCGTGGCGCAATCGAGAGCGTGCCGAGGGGACAGTGGGAAGGTGCCGCCTCGCTCGGCCTGCACAAACTGCAGACGATGTGGAAGATCATCCTGCCGCAGGCGCTGATCGTCGCGTTGCGCCCGTATGGCAACGAGATCATCCTGATGATCAAGGGCTCGGCAATCGTCGCCATCATCACGGTCTACGATTTGATGGGCATCACCCGGCTCACCTATGCGCGCACCTTCGACTTTCAGTCGTATATCTGGGCGGCGATCATCTATCTGATCATCGTGGAAACATTGCGCCACGGCGTCGAGTGGATCGAACGGCGCATCACCATCCATCTACACCGCTGACTCCCATCGCCTTGCCTGATCCGGTAAGAAGACCGCAAAGCAGGCTTCCAAGGGATTCGAAAACATGGCTTCGGTGGCATTTCTTGGTCTTGGCGTCATGGGTTATCCGATGGCCGGACATCTCAAGAACAAGGGCGGTCACGACGTCACCGTCTACAACCGCACCAGGGCCAAGGCCGAGCAGTGGGTTGCCCAGCATGGCGGCAGCTTCGCCGCGACACCAGCAGAGGCGGCCGCGGGCAAGGACTTCGTCTTTTCCTGCGTCGGCAATGACCACGATCTGCGCTCGGTGACGACCGGTGCCGAAGGCGCCTTCAATTCCATGAAGAAAGGCGCCATCTTCATCGACAACACCACGGCATCGGCGGAGGTCGCGCGCGAACTGGCGCAGCAGTCGCAAGCGTGCGGGTTTGCGTTCCTCGACGCCCCGGTCTCCGGCGGTCAGGCAGGCGCCGAGAACGGCATGCTGACCGTGATGGTCGGCGGCGAGCCCGACGCCTTCGACAGGGCCAAGCCAGTCATAGATGCTTATGCCCGCATGGTCGGATTGATGGGATCGGCCGGGGCTGGCCAACTCACCAAGATGATCAACCAGATCTGCATCGCCGGCCTCGTTCAGGGCCTGGCGGAGGGCATCCATTTCGGCAAGAAGGCTGGGCTCGACATCGAAAAGGTAATCGAGGTTATCTCCAAGGGCGCCGCCGGTTCCTGGCAGATGGAGAACCGCCACAAGACGATGAATGCCGGCAAATATGATTTCGGCTTCGCCGTCGACTGGATGCGCAAGGATCTTGGCATCTGCCTCGCCGAGGGCGACCGCAACGGCGCCAAACTGCCGGTGACGGCACTTGTCGACCAGTTCTACAAGGACGTGCAGGCGATGGGCGGCAAGCGCTGGGACACGTCCTCGCTGCTGGCGCGGCTGGAGAAATAGGATTTCACCGTGGCCGAGCTTTCGCCTCAATCCAGCGCCGATGAAATCGTCGCTCATCTGCGCTCGATCGCCTCGGAGGAAAATCGACTTGGCATGCTGCGCTACGGCATCAAGATCGAACGTGCGCTCGGTATCTCGCATGGCGTGCAGCGGCAGATTGCCAAGAAAATCAAGCGCAACCATGAACGTGCCTTCGAGCTTTGGCAGACAGGCATCATGGAGGCGCAGTTCATCGCTTCCGTGACAGCCGATCCGGAGCGGTTCTCCGCCGCGGATGCAAGACGATGGGTGGCGACTTTCGATTCCTGGGATATCGTCGACGGGGTCTCCGATCTCTTTGTCGATACGGATTGCTGGAAGGAATTGATCGCCGAATTCGCGGTCGACGAACGGGAATTCGTTCGACGCACGGCTTTTGCGATGATGGCCTGGTCGGTAGTCCACCGGAAGAAGGAACCCGAGACGACCTTCCTCGAATTCCTGTCGATCATCGAGACGCATGCGACCGACGGCCGCAATTTTGTGAAGAAGGCCGTGAACTGGGCGCTTCGTTCGATCGGCAAGCGATCGATGAATTTGCACGGCCCTGCCCTTGCCGTGGCGCTAAAACTGGCGGCCTCGACAGACAGGACCGCACGCTGGATCGGCAAGGGCGCCGTGAAGGAACTTTCCGATGCCAAGACGCTCGAGCGGCTCGCCGCCAGAAAAGCTTGACCTGAGCGAAGTGCGCTTCACGGAGGTGACGCAATCGACGCGCGCCGATTTCGAAAACCTGTTCGAGCAATCCGGCGGGCCGAAATACTGCTGGTGTATGGCTTGGCGCAATCTCGACCGCCGCGAGCATGTCGAGAACGACGAGAAGAAACGCGCGATGATGACGCTGATCGACGCCGGCACGCCGGTCGGCATTGTCGCCCAGATCGATGGCCGGACCGTCGGCTGGTGCTCGATTGCGCCGCGCGAGACCTATCGCAGGCTGTCGCGGCAGCAGGACGATAGCGAGATGGGCATCTGGTCGATCGTCTGCTTCTATGTACCGAAAGCGCTGCGCGGCGGCGGGCTGGCAAGCGCATTGCTCAACGCGGCCATCGATCACGCCTTTGCCAAAGGCGCCAGGACGATCGAAGCCTATCCCGTCGACCAGGCTTCGCCGAGCTACAGCTTCATGGGTTTTCGCGACATGTTCGCCGCCCGCGGCTTTCGCGAGATCGGCATGACCGGCTCGCGCCGGCATGTGATGCGGCTTGAACGTTGACCTGTGAGGCAGCGGCAGCTTTACTTGATGTCCGCAGATCAAGGCTCAACGGCGGAGCAGCGATGAGCAACCGTTTTAAATCAGGCACGATCATGGCAACTGCCTTGTTGGCGTCCGCGATCGCGGCAAGCGCTTCCGCCGGAACCATGCATATTTTCTGGAAGGATCTGCGCCCGGCGACCCAGGCAGCCGCCGAAAGCGTCGGACTGCCAATGATCGCGGCCAAAATGCCGGATCATGGCGAGACGCTCTCACTCAACTTGCAGGACAAGACCGTGCAACTCGCAGGCTATGCGCTGCCAGTCGACCGCGATGGTGATCTCATCTACCAATTCCTGCTGGTGCCGTGGACGGGAGCCTGCAGCCACATGCCGACGCCGCCGCCCAACCAGATCGTCCTCGTCACGCCTGCACACCCTTACAGGATGTCCGAGGCCTACCAGCCGGTTTCGGTGACCGGCGCATTACGGCCGGGCATGGAGAAGAGCCAGCTTTTCATCCTTGACGGCATCAGCGTCATCCAGTCGGGCTACACCGTGCGCAAGGCCGAGGTGGTCAATGTCGACACCGTGCCGGACACGATCACGCTGCCGGTCAACTCGCCCTGGAGTTTCCTCAACAAAAAGAAGAACTAAGCCGAAGAATCTCAGGCGGCGTTGGCGCCGGACTCCTTGTCGAGCATCATGTAATCCAGCGGCATCTCGGTCGTGTATTTGATCTGCTCCATGGCGAAGGAAGACGACACGTCGCGGATCTCGATCTTGGCGATCAGCCGCTTGTAGAAGGCATCATAGGCGGCGATATCGGGCACCACGACGCGCAGGAGATAGTCGACGTCACCGCTCATGCGGTAGAATTCGACCACTTCCGGGAATTCCTGGATGACCTCCGAAAAGCGCCGCAGCCATTCATGGCTGTGCGAATTGGTGCGGATCGAGACGAACACCGTGACCCGCACATTGACCTTTTCATGATCGAGGATGGCGACGCGCCGCTTGATGACGCCCTCTTCCTCGAGCTTCTGGATGCGCCGCCAGCACGGCGTCGTCGACAGGCCGACCTTCTTGGCGACGTCGGCGACTGCAAGCGTCGCATCCTCCTGCAGGAGGCGGAGAATTTTTCTATCAAGGCGGTCCATTGGGTGCTCCCCTGATGCAAGTCGTCCAAGTGCGCAGCGGCCTTGGCACAACGACATGCATAAAAACAAGAATTTAACGCGCGTCCCCTCATGCGCGGCGCGCTTCGAGGAATGGATTACCATAATCCCTCTTGCTCGAGCCTATTACAAGAAAGAAATTCTGCCGCATAGTGCGAAAGCGAGTGATTTCTTGCTGAATGCCTAGCCGAGGCGATAGCGGATTTCCGATCTCAGAAAGGGCAGCAAATCCATTTCAAACCATGGATTGCGCTTCAGCCAGCCGGTGTTGCGCCAGGACGGGTGCGGCAGCGGCAGGACTTTCGGGTCGGTTGCCGCCGCCCAGATGGCACGCCAATCCATGACCGTTTCCGTCAGCGAGGGACGGCGCGCCGCGCCCATATGCCAGCTTTGCGCGTAGATGCCGATCGTCAGCACCATATCGACTTGCGGCATCAGCGCCATCAGCGATGTGCGCCATGCCGGCGCACATTCGCGGCGCGGCGGCAGGTCGGCGCCCCTGGCGTCCTGACCGGGAAAGCAAAAGCCCATCGGCACGATGGCAAACTTCTCCGTGTCATAGAATTCCTCGCTGCCGACGCCCAGCCAGCTTCGCAGCCGGTCGCCGGAGGCGTCGGTGAACGGCATCCCTGTGATGTGAACCTTGGTACCCGGCGCCTGGCTGGCGATCAGGATGCGGGCGCTCGAAGATGGCCTGAGCACCGGACGCGGCTGGTGCGGCAACGGCCTGCCGGCCGGCTTATCGACGCAGATGCGGCAGGCGCGTACCCGCGCCGTCAAGGTTTCCAACTCTTCGCTCATTCGGAATTCATTGTCAGGCGGCGGCACTCGCCCGGCTCGAGATTGCCTGATGCCAGCGCAGCACGTTGGTGCACTCTTCGGGTACCTTGATGCGAGCCGGCTTCATGAAGTCGATGGCGACCAGCCCGGTGATGTCGGCGATCGAATAGGCATCGCCGGCGACGAATTCCCTGCCGGCGAGCTCAGTGTCCAGAAATCTCAGGAATTCGATCGCCTTCGGCTTGTTGGCCTCGCCCCATTCGGGGATTTGCGGGATCTCCCATTCCCTCATTGCGGGGTGGATGTGCCGGAACGCCGCGGCGACGCAGCCGAACAGATTGAACTCCACACGTCTTTGCCACATCTCGACGATTGCCTTGCCGAGTGCGCCACGCCCGAACAAAGCCGGCTCGGGGTGCAGTTCCTCGAAGTAACGACAGATTGCGACGGATTCGGTGATGATGGTGCCGTCATCGAGCTCGAGCACCGGCAGACGCTTCAGCGGATTGCGCGAGCTGACCGGCTGCTCTTTGTGCTCCAGCGCGCCCATGTCTACGGGCACCAACGGAACCTGAAGTCCCTTTTCGGCCAGAAAAATCCGAACCCGACGTGGATTGGGCGCGCGCCCGCCGTCGAACAGCTTCATCTCCATCCTCCTCGTCCGTCCCGACGAACCATAAGCACAACTCACCAGAAGCGAAAAATTTCACGCAAGGCATCGCCGATCGACGCCAAGGTGCCGTGCTTTCTTTCGACCAGCTCGTGGCCGTGGCTCTCGCGCCAGTTCTTCGGCTCGTCGAAAGTTCCGCCCCAGATGCCGGCTTTGCCCGCGCGCGCAGCAGCTTCCTCGGTCTCGAAGTCGCCAAAGGCGACCGCCCAGCCGGCCTCGACCTGTGCGCGGTTGAGATCCTTGCCGCCGGCCTTGCAGTCGCCGAGCAGCCTGCCGTAGCGGTCGCGCTGCCAGCCGCTGCAGGAGACCGCTTTGCCGGCTATCAACCGCACCAGGGACTGCCGCGCGAGCTTGCCGCAGGGATAGTCGGCACCGTTCTTGCGGCAGATCTGCGAATATTCCGGCGCGTCGATGCCACGCATGCGGACACGCTCGCTGCCGAGGGTGATGCTATCACCGTCATTGACAATGGCCACGCCCTCCGTCTGGCGCGTCTCCGCCCGGTCGAGGCGCGCCGCCAGGAGGATCAGCAGGCCGAGCACGATGAGTGTCAGCCCATAGTCCATTAGTCGGCGCCACAGGCTTCGCGGACGTGGCGCATAGTATCGCTGGCGCGGCCATCGCGACCACGAACGGCTCATATGGCAAACCGTTGGTTAATCATTCGAACGTAGCTTAACGATTTGAAATTGCTGCCCGCGTAAATTGAAGACTTCATGCCCCTGCAACGCTCGACCACGGCGGACAAGTTTATTGTGGACCGCAGGAAACGCCATCGCAACAGCGATGTCGCGCGCGCGGTGCGCAAGACGCGCGACCGTCTTTCGCAACAAGCCGGAAATCCCGACTTCGACCGCGAGCTGTTGAAGCTCCACGCGCTTTCGATGACCGGCGGCGTGATCGTCATTCCGCTGCTCGTTCTGACAACGGCCGCGGCAGGCTTGCTCGCGGGCATCGGCAAGGAGATCGGCGTCTGGGCGCTGTTCACATTCATCTGCTATACCATCGTTGCATTCATGGCCAGACGCGTCACTCAAGCGTCCGAACTCAACCCGCTGGAAACGCATAGGGATTTCCTGATCGGCCATTTTCTGTGCGGGCTTGGCTGGGCTTGGTTCGCATGGCTCGGCTGCGAAACTTGCCAAATGGATCAGTTCCAGGTCGCCAAGGCGGTGGTGCTGCTGCTCGCCATGTCGGCAACCGCGATCCTGGCCTCGTCCCTGCGCGGTGCGCTGTTGGCGACCTTCGCCCTCCCGGTCGCCATCTATGCTTATGCCAGTGCGAAATTATGGATGCCGGTCGAAGTGATCATGGCAGGCTTGCTGATCGCCTCGTTGCCTTTCTTCGCCTATGTAGCGCGCCAGCTCAACCGTTCCTCGCTGATGCTGCTGTCGTTCCGCTCCGAAAAGGATGCGCTGATCGCCGAACTGGAGACGGCGAAATCGATGTCGGACGAGGCACGGCGGCGGGCGGAAGACGCCAATCTGGCGAAATCGCGTTTCCTGGCCTCGATGAGCCACGAACTGCGCACGCCGCTCAACGCCATTCTCGGCTTTTCCGAAGTGATGGCCAACGAGGTGCTCGGCCCGATGAGCAACCCGACCTATCGCGACTATGCCCGTGACGTGCACGACTCCGGACAGCATCTGCTCGACCTGATCAACGAAATTCTCGATTTGTCGCGCATCGAAGCGGGCCGCTACCAGCTCAACGAGGAGCCGATGATGCTGCTCTCCGTCGTCGAGGATTGCTGCCACATGATGGAGCTGAAGGCGCGCAACAAGGACATCCGCATCGTCCAGGATTTCGAAAACGCCTTGCCGCGCTTGTTCGCCGACGAACGCGCGGTGCGGCAGATTGCGCTCAACCTGTTGTCCAATGCCATCAAGTTCACCGCCACCGGCGGCGAAATCCGCGTGCGCGTCGGCTGGACGGCGGGCGGCGGGCAATATCTCTCCGTCAGGGACAATGGGCCGGGCATACCGGAAGACGAGATTCCGATCGTGCTTTCGGCCTTCGGCCAGGGCTCGATCGCCATCAAGAGCGCCGAACAGGGCACCGGGCTTGGCCTGCCGATCGTGCAAGGCCTGCTGGCCATGCATGGCGGCGAATTCCAGCTCCATTCCAGGCTGCGCGAAGGCACCGAGGCGATCGCCATCTTCCCGCTGAGCCGGGTGATGGAGGAACTGCCGGCGCTGCCGACCAAGGCGGTTGCCTCGCGCCGGCGCTGAATGCTTAACCGCGGACCGCGGCTGCCATGCCGGAGCTGGTCAGCGCGGCCGCCTTGACCAGGCCGGCGGCAAGCGCCGCCCCTACCCCCTCGCCTTGACTGACGCCCAGATCGAGCAGCGGGCGAAGGCCGAGGCGCTCGGCGGCCTTGGCATGACCAGACTCTGGCGACAGGCTTGCGAGGAGACAATGATCGAGCGCGGCGGGGTTGGCGGTATGTAGGACACCAGCGGCCGCAGTCACCGCAAACCCATCGAGCAGCACCGGGATCTTCTGCATCCGCGCCGCCAGAATGGCGCCGCAGATCGCGGCGAATTCCCGCCCGCCGACCCGGCGCAGCGCTTCCAGCGGGTCCTTGAGGCTCGCGCCGTGAAACGCGACCGCGGCATCGACCACCTCCGCCTTGCGCCTCTGCATCGCCGCGTCCGCCCCTGATCCAGGGCCGACCCAGTCGGCGCTGGTGCCGCCGAACAGTGCCGTGCAAAGGGCCGCGGCGACAGTCGAATTGCCGACGCCGAGGTCGCCAAGGCAAAGCAGGTCGGTACCGCCGGCAATCGCTTCCATGCCGAAGGCCATGGTAGCGGCACAACCGCGCTCGTCCAGTGCCGCATCCTCCGTAATGTCGGCTGTCGGAATGTGCAGGGCCAGATCGAACACCTTCAAGCCGAGATCGTTGGCGATGCAGATCTGGTTGATCGCTGCACCGCCGGCGGCGCAGAGCTCGACTGCATTTGCCGTGGCGGCGGCGGGGCGCGGCGAAATGCCGTGGCGGGTGACGCCATGATTGCCGGCAAAGATCGCCACCAATGGCCGCGTCACCGCCGGCGGCGCGCGGCCGCTCCACCCGGCAAGCCAGGCGGCGATGTCCTCGATGCGGCCAAGCGAGCCTTTGGGCTTGTCTGCCTTGGCAAACAACTGGCGCACGCGGGCCTTGGCCGCCATATCTCCCGGCGGCAGGCTCACCAGGAGGTCGCGAAAATCGTCGAAAGGCAGCGCGCTGGTCATGTCGATGGCAATCGTCCGTGTGGATTGGTGAGCGGCATAGCCGCCTTGGCCAGCCGGCACAACCTCAAGCCGGCACAACCTCCAGGCCTGGTACAACTTGGCGGTATTGACGCGAAAGCATTCGTTGGCGGCGCTTCCCGGAGGGCTTGCATTGACTTTGTCGTTGCACCATGTGGAGGCTAGCCAAGGAAATCCTTATGACGGCCATTGAATCCCCGTGCATCCTGGTCTGCTCGATCGACATGAAAACCGGCTTCTGTTTCGGTTGCGGGCGCACGCGCGAGGAAATCGCCGCCTGGATCGACATGACCCCGCAAACCCGCCGCAGCGTCATGGCCGAGCTGCCGGCAAGGCTGGAAACGGTCGAGCGACGCCCCCGCCGGGAAACCCGTCGCAGCCGCATGGCACGCGAACGCGACGCCCTCTCGTGAACCGGCCGCAGAGATGAACCGACTGTTGTGGATTCTGATCGTCGCGATCGGGGCGGGTGTGCTCCTGCTCATGCTCAACGATTCCGCCGGCAGTACGTTCGGCATCGAGAATTACGATTTCAGCCAGTTGATCTGGCTTGGCGCCTTAGCGGCACTCGTCGGCGCCGGCCTGGTCAGATCGGGCAGGCCGTTGGGCACCATGGCCCGCAGCCTCGGCGCCTGGGGTGCCATCGTGCTGGCGCTGATCGCCGGCTATCAGTACCGCTATGAGTTGCAGGATTTCGCCAGCCGCGTCACCGCCGGCCTTGTTCCCGGCAGTCCGCTGGCGCTGGGCGTGGAAGAAGGCCATGCCACAGTCACCCTGGACAAGGCCGGCAGCGGCCATTTCGAAGCGCGCGTCACGATCAACGGCACGCCGATCCTGACGGTTGTCGATACCGGCGCGACCAGCACCGTTCTGACCGCCGAGGACGCGCTGGCGGTCGGGTTCAATTCGGCGGCTCTCCGCTTCACCATACCGATCTCTACCGCCAACGGCATGACACGCGCGGCGGCGGTGCGAACCGACGAACTGTCGATCGGCGGCATCGTGCGCAAGGACATGCCCATCATGATCGCCGCACCAGGCACGCTCGGCCAGAGCCTTCTCGGTATGAATTTCATCGGCTCACTATCGGGTTTCGACGTACGCGGCGATCGCATGATTTTGCGGGATTAAGTTTTTCCTCAGGCCGCCTCTGCGGTCCGGCCGAAATCGACCTCTGCGAAAGCCGTCTTGATCACCTCCGGTCCGGCACCGGGCTTTGTCGCCTCGGTGGACAGGATCTGCCGATAGCGGCGTGCACCGGGCAGGCCGTGAAACAGCCCGACCATGTGCCGGGTGACATGCCCGAGCCGTCCGCCCTGCTCGATATGGCGTGACGCGTAATTCGCCATGGCATCGATCAGTGCGGCAAAATCGAACGACTCAGCTGTGCTGCCGTAAAACGCGGCATCGATGCCGGTCAGTATCCCTGGCGTGTGATAGGCGGCGCGGCCGAGCATGGCGCCATCGACATGGTCGAGATGCGTCAGCGCCTCTGCGAGATATTGAATGCCACCGTTGATGCCGATGAATTTGTTTTGTTTTCTGGCTTTCAGCCGATAGACGCGGTCATAGTCGAGCGGTGGGATGTCACGATTTTCCTTTGGGCTCAGTCCTTCCAGCCAGGCCTTGCGGGCGTGCACCCACAGCGCGTCGGCGCCGGCCGCGAAAACAGCATCGGCCAACGCATCGAGTGCCGGTTCCGGATCCTGCTCATCGACGCCGATGCGGCACTTGACGGTAACCGGTATTTTCACCGCCGCCTTCATTGCCGCGACGCAATCCGCGACGAGCACGGGCGTCTTCATCAGGCAGGCGCCGAAGGTGCCCGACTGGACGCGGTCGGACGGGCAGCCGACATTGAGGTTGATTTCATCATAGCCGAAGGTTTCGCCGATGCGCGCCGCCTCGGCCAGCTTTCCCGGATCGGCGCCGCCGAGTTGCAGCGCAACCGGATGTTCGCTGTCGTCGAAGCCGAGCAGCCGCTCGCGTGCGCCGTGGATGACCGCATCGGCCACCACCATCTCGGTATAGAGCAGCGCCTCGCGCGTCAGCTGGCGATGGAAGAACCGGCAGTGCCGGTCCGTCCAATCCATCATCGGCGCCACGGCAACTTTGTGGCGTAACATATTCATTTTACTATTTTTTCTGTCTCAGTCCGTCCGATACTCCGTTCGAATGACAGAGCAATTTGGCAAGAGATGCACACCTAACTGACCCGATATACGATTTTGCCGCCGCAACTGAAAGCAAATTGGCATGTCACACATGTCACTGTACGCACCAGTTAGATGCCTGCCGTGGAACGATGGACCGCCGGCGGCATACCAGTCAGCCAAGGCGAAGCGTGTTGCGGGCGATCTGCCACGCGGATTCGACATGCCGCCGCGCCGCCGCCTCCGCCTCGTCCGGCTTGCGCGACCGGATTGCATCCATGATTTCGGTCATTTCGGCGATCGCCGGCTCGCGGCGGTTCTCCGACGCGATCGTCATTGAGCGGAGCTGGTTGATGCGGACATTCAGCCCCGTCACGATTTCCCAGGCAATGCGCTTGTCCGCCGCCTCGAACAGCGTTTCGTAGAACTTGGTCGTTGCCCGCATCACCTCGACAGGCGCACCGGACGCCCACGCCTCAAGCAGGTTCCTCAAGGCGGCATCGAGCAAAGCGATCTGCGCGTCCGTGGCCGTTAGGGCGCAAGCCCGCGCCGCGATGCCCTCGAGCAGCGCCCGCAATTCATAGATTTCGTCGGTGCGGCCGAGATCCGGCTTGGCCACGGCGGGTCCGTGGCCCGGTATCATCTGCACCAGGCCTTCCGCCTCCAGCTGCCGCAGGACCTCGCGCACGACGGAACGGCTCACCCCGAGCTGATCGCATAGCGGCCGCTCGACCAGCCTTTCACCAGGCTGGAAATAGAAGCCCATGATCGCTTCACGCATGCGCTCCAGCGCCAGCGTCCTCAGCGTCTTGGCAGAGCGGTCGATCCGCAGCGTATCGCCTGACATTTTCTCTCCCTACCCCGATCCGGCCACAAAACAGATTCCATAGCCGATTGACAAGGCTTCTGGTGCTCCATAGTATGGTATACCATAAGATGACGTAAAGATTTCGGCGCTGCACAGCGCCGTGGCGACCGAGGACTTCATGAAACCAGCCATTCGAAAGATCGTCACCTATATCGAGAACACGTTAATCGAGGGCGGCAAGGAAGCCCCAAAACCGTTGCGTCTGATCGGCGTCGCCGCCGTGCTGACAAACCCTTGGGCGGGCCGCGGTTTCACCGACGACCTGTCGACGGAGATCCGCGCCATTGCTCCCGTCCTCGGTGAACTGCTGACCCGCGAAATCATCGCCGTCGCCGGTTCCGGCGACGCGATAGAGGGCTACGGCAAGGCCGCGGTCTGCGGCACGGCGGGCGAGATCGAGCATGCATCGGCGCTGATCCATACGCTGCATTTCGGCAACCATTACCGTCGCGCGGTCGGCGCCAAGACCTATCTCGCCTTCACCAATCTGCGCGGAGGGCCGAACACCCCGATCATGATCCCGCTGATGGACAAGAACGACGAAGGCCGCCGCTCCCACTATCTGACCGTACATTTCCAAATCGGCGACGCGCCCGCGCCCGATGAGCTGGTAGTGGCGCTTGGCGCTTCGATTGGCGGCCGCCCGCACCATCGTATCGGCGACCGCTATCAGGACCTCAAGGAGGTCGGCGACCTGCATGGCTGACGTCGCTGCCACCGCATGGGTCCGGGACACGGCTCCGGACGGCACCGGCTTCATCCGCGCCGGCTCCGGCGCGCCGGTTCTGCTCATTCACGGTGTCGGCATGAACGCCGCGATCTGGCACGATCAGATCGCGGCGATGAAAGACCATCATGACCTGATCGCCATCGACATGCTCGGCCACGGCGTTTCACCGCTGCCGCCGGAAGAAGCCAGCCTGTCGGATTTCGCCGATCAGGCGGTTCGCCTTCTCGACCATCTTGGCGTGGCGTCGGTGTCGATCGTTGGCCATTCGATGGGCGCGCTGGTCGCTCTGGAGATCGCCCTTCGCACCCCTTCGCGCGTTCGCTCCATCGTCTGTCTCAATGCGGTATTCCGCCGCCCCGCGGCCTTGGCGCAGGCCGTACGCGAGCGTGCGGCCGCGCTCGGCACCCATGGCAACCCTTCCGCCATTGCGGCTACGCTTGCCCGCTGGTTCGGCGACCCGCTGCCGGCGAACCTTATCGGGGCGGCCTCTACCGCGCGCGCCGCCCTTGAAAGGGTCGACCCCGAAGGCTACGCGCGCACCTATCGCCTCTTTGCCCGTGCCGATGCCGAGCATGCCGATGCCCTCCCCGGTCTTGCCGCACCGGCCCTGTTCATGACCGGGTCGCAGGACAGCAATTCGACCCCGGCCATGTCGGCGGCGATGGCGAGGCTTGCGCCGCACAGCCAATGCCTCGTGCTCAATGGAGAAAGGCACATGATGGCAATGGCTTCACCTGAAAAAGTGACCAAACACATCATGGAATTTCTCGACACGGCAGGAGACGCTGGCGTGAGGCCGGAGACGGATGCAGTCTTTGACAGCGGCGAATTCCGGCGCGCACTCGGCTCCTTCCTGACCGGTGTCACCATCGTCACAACGATCGGAGCGGAAGGCGAACCGCGCGGCTTCACCGCCAACTCCTTCACCTCGGTCTCACTCGAGCCGCCGCTGGTGCTTGTCTGCATCGCCAAGAGGGCGCTGGGGCACAGTGCTTTTTCGACGTCGAGAGGTTTCGCCATCAACATCCTGTCAGAGGACCAGAAGGCTCATTCCGGCATCTTCGCTTCCAAAGCAGCGGACAAGTTCGCGGCCGTGAGCTGGCAACCGGGCCGGACCGGCAATCCGCTGATCGACGGCTCCGTTGCGGTGTTCGATTGCGGCATGGAGCAGCTGGTCGATGCTGGCGATCACTCGATCCTCATCGGCCGCGTCCGCGACTTCAGCCACAACGGAGCCCAGCCCCTCGGTTATTGCAGAGGCACCTACGTCACGCCTGGCCTCAGCCAGGAGGCGCTGGCGGCGGCGCCCCCCGATACGGAGGTCGGCGCCATTCTCGAGAACGAGGGCCGTGTGCTGTTCGTCCAAACAGCCGACGGGATTTATGAATTGCCTGCGGGGCGCGGACTGGGCACGCCCAACGATGCGCGCAGCCTCAAAGGGCGCCTTGCCGCCAGGGCCATAGACGCCCAGCTCGGCTTCCTGTTCGCGGTGTGGGACGATGCCGCCGAACCCTGGCGCACGCATGTTTATTATCGCGGAACGGTCGAGGGATCCTATTCCGACGATCGCCAGATGCGGCTTGTCGACCTCGAGAAGATCGCGGATCTGAAGATCGCCGATCCCGCAGTGCGTTCGATGCTTGCCCGCTATGCGCGCGAACGTACGGAAGATGCATTCGGCGTCTATGTCGGCAACGAGGTCGAAGGCGAAGTCCGGCCGCTCGCCAAGCCCGCGCCTTCTCAAATTCCTATTTCCGGCCGCGGGTGAAACCGATGAAGTTTTCGCTTTTCGTGCACATGGAGCGATCGGATCTGGCAAAGCCGCATTCCGAGCTTGTCGGCGAGCTGGAGGAGCTGGTTTTGCAGGCGGAAGAGGCAGGATTCGAGACTGCCTGGATCGGCGAGCATCACGGGATGGAATTCACCATCTCGCCGAACCCGTTCATCAACATCGCCTGGCTCGCCGCCAAAACCAGGCGCATCCGGCTCGGAACAGGAACCATCGTCGCGCCGTTCTGGCACCCGATCAAGCTTGCCGGCGAAGCAGCGATGGCCGACGTCGTCACCGGCGGCCGTCTCGACATCGGCATTGCGCGCGGCGCCTACGCTTACGAATACCAGCGGCTTTTCCCAGGCCTCGAGGCCTGGGGTGCCGGCCAGCGTATGCGCGAGATGGTGCCGGCGATCCGGGGCCTTTGGGATGGTGATTTCGAACTCGCCGGCGAGTTCTGGTCGTTTCCTTCAACCACCTCGTCGCCCAAGCCGCTGCAAAAGCCTTATCCACCGATCTGGGTGGCCGCACGCGATCCGAACTCGCACGACTTTGCGGTTTCCAGCAAATGCAACGTCCAGGTGACGCCGCTTGCCTCCGGCGATGGCGAAGTGGCCAGCCTGATGGAGCGTTTCAACGCGGCGTGTAATGCCCACCCCGACGTACCAAGGCCGGAGATCATGCTGCTGATGCATACTTTCGTCGCCGAGGATGCCGCGGAGGCTGACCGGCTCGCGCAGGATCTGTCGCAGTTCTACTGCCAGTTCGGCGCCTGGTTCCAGAACAAGAAGCCGGTGCACCAGGGCATAATGGAAGCGCTGACCGAAGACGAGATCGCGGCCATGCCGCAATATGCGCCTGACAAGATCAAGCAGAACCTGGTCATTGGCGAAGCCGACGAGGTGATCGCCAGGCTGAAGGCCTACGAAGCGCTCGGCTACGATCAGTATTCGATCTGGATCGACAGCGGCCTTTCCCATCGGCGCAAGAAGAAATCGCTGCAGCTCTTCATCGACAGGGTGATGCCGGCCTTTTCCGAGCCGAAAGCTGGATTGCGATGAGCACCACTCAATTCAGGAACTATATTGACGGCAGCTTCGTCGAAGTGGCGGCGACCTTCGACAGCATCGATCCCTCGACGGGCGCGCCATGGGCGAAGATGCCCGCTGCATCGTCTGATGACGTCGACCGCGCCGTCGAAGCTGCTCACCGGGCGCTTGGCTCCGGCACGTGGCCGGCAATGACGGCAACGGCACGCGGCAAGCTTCTGGTGCGGCTCGGCGATCTGGTGGTCGCCAATGCCGACCGGCTGGCGGAACTCGAGACGCGCGATACCGGCAAGATCATCCGCGAGACCCGCGCCCAGATCGCCTATGTCGGCGACTATTACCGCTATTATGGCGGGCTGGCCGACAAGCACGAGGGCTCGTTTGTCCCCATCGACAAGGCCGACATGGAAGTGACCATCCGGCCGGAGCCAATTGGCGTCGTAGCCGCCATTGTGCCGTGGAACTCGCAGCTCTTCCTGTCCGCCGTCAAGCTCGGGCCGGCGCTGGCGGCCGGCTGCACCATCGTTCTGAAAGCATCGGAAGACGGCCCTGCCCCGTTGCTGGCCTTCGCCGAACTCGTCCATGAGGCGGGATTTCCCGCCGGGACCGTGAACATCCTGACCGGCTTCGGCCACGATTGCGGTCACCGGCTGACCAGTCATCGGCTCGTCGCCCGCGTCGCCTTCACCGGCGGTCCCTCGACCGCTCGGCAGATCGTCAGGAATACGGCGGAAAACCTCGCTTTCACGACGCTCGAGCTCGGCGGCAAAAGCCCGGTCGTGGTGTTTGCCGATGCCGATCTGGACAGCGCCGCCAACGCGGTCGTTGCCGGCATCTTCGCTGCCACCGGCCAGAGCTGCGTCGCCGGCTCTCGGCTGCTGGTCCAGCGCTCCGTGAAGGACGAATTCCTCGCCCGGCTCAAGCGCAAAGCCGAGGCGATCAGGATTGGCGATCCGCAGGATCCCGCGATCGAAATGGGACCGCTCGCCACCTCGCGCCAGCGCGAATGGATAGAGAAGATCATTGCTGAAAGCCTGGCCGCGGGCGGGCAACTGGTCACCGGCGGCATTCGCCCCGCGGGCATGGCGGACGGCTTCTATTACGCGCCGACGATTATCGACGCGCCTGATCAGACCCTTGCCTGCGTGCGCGAAGAGCTCTTCGGCCCGGTGCTCTGTGTGCTAGCCTTCGACGGCGAAGCTGAAGCGCTTTCGCTCGCCAACGACACGAAATTCGGCCTGGCGTCCGGCGTGTTCACCACCAATCTGGCAAAAGCCCACCGCATGGCGCGCGGCATCCATGCCGGCGTGGTCTGGATCAACACCTATCGGGCGGTCTCGCCGCTGGTTCCGTTTGGCGGCTACGGCCAATCCGGGCTCGGCCGCGAGGGCGGCCTCGATGCGATCCGCGACTACACGCGTTCGAAATCGGTGTGGATACGCACCTCCGACGACCCGATTCCCGATCCTTTTGTCATGCGGTAGCCGCCGCTGGCCGGAGATGCGCGATCAAGGCGAAAACGACCGATCGCGAACAGACAACAACGAAAACAACAGAGGAGAACGACAATGAAACTGATCATCACCGGCTTCCTTGCCGGATTTATTGCAACGACAGTTCCGGCAACGACGGCCGCAAAGGCCGAGGACATGGTGTTCACCAGCTGGGGCGGGACGACCCAGGAAGCGCAGACCAAATCCTGGGCCGAGCCGTTCACCGCTGCATCCGGCATCAAGGTCATGCAGGACGGCCCGACCGACTACGGCAAGCTGAAGGCGATGATCGACAGCGGCAGTGTCAACTGGGACGTCGTCGACGTCGAGATGGATTTCGCCATCAAGGCGGCCAAGGACGGTCTGCTCGAGCCGATCGACTTCAAGACCGTGCCGAAGGCCGACCTCGATCCGCGCTTCACCACCGATCACGCCGTCGGCAGTTTCTACTATTCCTTCGTGCTCGCCTGGAACAAGGGCGCCGTTTCGGGTGAACCGGCCGGCTGGGCCGACATGTTCGACCTGACGAAGTTCCCGGGCAAGCGGACCTTCTACAAATGGTCGGCGCCCGGTGTCATCGAGATCGCGCTGCTGGCCGATGGTGTTCCGGCGGACAAGCTCTATCCGCTGGATCTCGATCGCGCCTTCAAGAAACTCGACACCATCAAGTCGGACATCGTCTGGTGGAGCGGCGGGGCGGAGTCGCAGCAATTGATCGCATCCGGCGAAGCAACGTTCGGCCAGCTGTGGAACGGCCGCGTCTTCGCACTGGACAAGGATGGCGCCGATGTCGGCGTCTCCTGGAACCAGAACCTGACCGCAGCCGACGTTCTGGTGGTACCGAAGGGTGCCAAGAACAAGGATACGGCGATGAAATTCCTCGCCGCGGCGAGCAGCCCCGCCGGCCAGGCCAAATTTGCCGAAGCCAGCGGTTATGCGCCGATCAATACCAAGGCCAAGGCAGAGATGCCGGCCGATGCCGTGAAATCGCTGCCGGACGCTCATGTCGGCGGGCAGATCAATCTCGACATGAACTACTGGGCCGCCAATCGCGACACCATCGCCGCGCGCTGGTATGCCTGGCAGGCGAAATAAGCCCGCCCTTGAACCGCAATGGACGAGACGGTTCGCGCCGTCTCGTCCCGTAGCCGGGTCGCTGTCATGTCGGTCGAAACACGCCGGAACTTTGGAACGGTGCGGGTGCCGGCAGGTCTCAATGGCCTGCTGCCGGCCCTGATTCTGATTATGCTGTTCTTCGTCATC
This sequence comes from Mesorhizobium sp. M0522, assembly GCF_040321085.1. Lineage (NCBI taxonomy): Bacteria > Pseudomonadati > Pseudomonadota > Alphaproteobacteria > Hyphomicrobiales > Phyllobacteriaceae > Mesorhizobium > Mesorhizobium sp. M0522. The sequence continues at coordinate 62,748 of NZ_JAMYQW010000024.1, read as the reverse complement.
CCCGTGCTGGCGCTGCTTTTGCGCAGTGTCACGGAGCCCGAGCCAGGCTTGCAGAACTATGCTGCCCTGCTTGGTGACGGCACCTATGCGCGGGTGTTCTTCAACACATTCCTGGTCGCGGCGTTGGTCACCGTCGCCACGGTCCTTGTCGCCTTTCCGGTCGCCTGGATGCTGGCAATCATGCCTTCGGGACTGGCCTCGATCATCTTCGGCATCATCATTCTGTCGATGTGGACGAACCTGCTCACCCGCACCTATGCTTGGATGGTGCTCCTGCAGCGTACCGGCGTCATCAACCGGACGCTGATGACCATCGGCGTCATCGACCACCCGCTGCCGCTCATCAACAATCTCACCGGCGTCACTATCGGCATGGTCTATATCATGCTGCCCTTCATGATCCTGCCGCTGGTCGGCACGTTACGGGCGATCGATCCGATGACGCTGCGTGCGGCGTCGCTGTGCGGCGCAAGCCCTTTCCAGGCGTTCCGCCGTATCCTCGTGCCGCTGTCGCTGCCCGGCGTCGCGGCCGGCGGCCTGATGGTCTTCGTCATGTCGCTCGGCTACTTCGTAACGCCGGCACTGCTCGGCGGCACGTCGAACATGATGCTTGCCGAAATGATCGCGCAGATGGTCCAGTCGCTGCTCAACTGGGGGCTCGGCAGCGCCGCTGCCTTCATCCTGCTTGTCGTCACCATGGTTCTCTATGCACTGCAGCTGCGCCTTGTCGGTGCCAGGCGCACGAGCGGAGGCATCTGAGATGCTGCTCGACTATGACCGCATGGGTTGGCTACGGGTTGCCCTGCTCGGCTTCACCGCGCTGGTCGCTGGCTTTCTTCTGTTGCCGGTGGTCTTCATTGTTCTGCTCTCCTTCGGCTCGTCGCGCTGGCTGGCTTTTCCGCCGCCCGGCTGGACGCTCAAATGGTACCAGGAGCTTTTTGCCGATCCGGCCTGGCTCGACGCCGCGCTGACCAGCGCTCGGATCGCCACCATGACGGCGATCCTGGCAGTAGCGATCGGCCTGCTCGCCTCCTTTGCCCTGGTTCGCGGAAGGTTTGCCGGACGTGAGATCCTGCGCGGCCTGCTGCTGACGCCGATGGTTCTGCCCGTCGTTGTCTTCGCCATCGCCATCTACGCCTTCTTCCTTCGCCTTGGCCTCGGCGGCACCACCATCGGCTTCGTCATCGCCCACACCGTGCTGGCGCTGCCCTTCGCCATCATTCCGATCGCCACCGCGCTCGAAGGGTTCGACAAGTCGATCGAGGACGCGGCAATCGTCTGCGGGGCAAGCCCGCTCGAGGCCAGGCTCAGGATCACCTTGCCGTCGATCCGGATCGGCATCTTCTCCGCCGCGATTTTTTCGTTCCTCGCCTCGTGGGACGAAGTCGTGGTGGCGATCTTCATGGCCAGCCCCAGCTTGCAAACCTTGCCCGTCAAGATCTGGGGCAGTCTGCGGTCGGACCTCAGTCCGGTGATCGCCGCTGCCTCCAGCCTGCTGGTCGGGCTGACGCTTGCCCTGATGGTGATGACGGCGCTGCTGCAGCGAAAGTTCCGGACATGACCCACCCTTTCCTCTCCATCCGCAATCTGCGCAAGGCGTTCGGGGCGATCGTCGCCGTGCACGACGTCACGCTGGACATTCCCAGGGGCGAGTTCCTGACCTTCCTCGGGCCCTCCGGTTCGGGAAAATCGACGACGCTCTACGCGATCGCCGGCTTTCAGGACCCGACTTCCGGCGATGTCTTGCTGGAAGGAAAATCACTGCTTGCAGTGCCTTCGCACAAGCGCAACATCGGCATGGTCTTCCAGCGCTACACGCTGTTTCCGCATCTGACGGTGGCCGAAAACGTCGCTTTTCCGCTGCGGGTTCGCCGCCGGCCGGACGCCGAGGTGAAGAAAAAGGTCGCCGACATGCTGGCCCTGGTGCGGCTCGAAAGCTTTGCCGGACGCTTACCCGATGCGCTGTCGGGCGGCCAGCAGCAGCGCGTCGCGCTGGCCCGGGCGCTGGCCTACGATCCTCCGATCCTTTTGATGGACGAGCCATTGTCGGCGCTCGACAAGAAGCTGCGCGAGGAAATCCAGGGCGAAATCCGCCGCATCCATCGCCAGACCGGCGTCACCATTCTCTACGTCACCCACGATCAGGAAGAGGCGCTGCATCTGTCGGACCGAATCGCCCTGTTCAAGGATGGCCGCATCGAGCAGACCGGCACCGGCGAGGATCTCTATCTCAGGCCAGCGACCGATTTCGTCGCCGGCTTCATCGGCAATTCGAATTTCCTCGCCGCCGAACATCTCGGCACCACCAACGGCACGACAACGATCCGCATGACAGACGGTTCGGTCATATCCGGAGTCAGGGCCAACGGCACGTTCGGCAAAGGCCAGAAGACCAGGCTGATGATCCGGCCCGAAGCCTTTAGCATGGAGCGGAGCCCGGCGAGCGCGGAACTGAATGTCGAGATCGTCGACATCGCATTTTACGGCGAGCGCCGGCGGATCGTCGCGCGCATCGCCGCTGGACAGGAGGTTGACATCAGGCCGACCTCCGCCGCCATGCAATCGCAGGATGTGTGGCCCTGCAGCCGGCAGGTCTTTTTCGATCCCGCTGCTGCATTCCTGTTTCCGGCCTGACTAAGCCGCGGTGGATCGCCGCCCTTCAACGCTTCGCAGCGATGGAAGCGTGCTTGGGAACAAGCTGTGGTTAGGTCCATCATCAGCTTCGGTCAGCAAGCGCGCAACGTGATCGACGCTGCAGTCGGCTGATTGGATGGCGGGCGCAACTCCTGTATCCATTGACAGTCGTCATGCTCGGTTGGAAGATGAAGAAGGTCAGCGGCGATAGCCATACGGGAAGGCAATGGTCCAACCGCCAGATACCGGACACGATCCTGGCAGCGTCGTCGCGGTCATCGTCATTTGTTTGATCATCGTTGCTTTGTTCTTCATAGGCTTCAGATACTCAAGGCCAGGCCAGGGTACCCTCGTTATTCCTGGCGGTACGCTGCAGCAACCGTGAATCCGACCCCTTGGCGCTGACGCGGAGCCGTTCTCAGGCTGCCAAAAGTGCCCCGGCGGGACTGGGGGACGCCGCAGAATGGGCCGGCGGTTCGCAGCCGGTCTTTTGCTTCCCGCCGCGGCATTTCTTTCCCACCTAAACAACCAAGCCTGACCGGTGTGAGGTCGACCATACTAGGAGACGACGAGCGCTCAGTCACTAGGCACTAGACGGCCCTGATCAGCCGGAGCAGAGAAAGCGCTTCGAAAAAGGTCCCCTTGCGAAAGGCAAGATAGGTCGGCTCTTCGACACCATGGAACCGGCGCTTGAAGGCCGCCTGCCCCTGCAGATTGAAGCGGGTGCGATTGACCCAGGGGGAGTCATAGGCACGCTGGAAGGCGTGCCGCCAGAAATCGCTTTCGGCAAACCCGCTAGGTCCGATTTCGACAAGCGGCGACAGGCCTAGGGTGACGACGGAAACACCTTCATCGCGAAAGCGGTCGACCGCGAATTTGGTCAGGCCGATCTCGGCATGCGCCGAGCCATCGATATGCTTGCGCTTGAACGAGGTGGTGTAGCCGATGACCTTGCCGTCGCTGAACAGCGGATCGAAATCCAGCAAGGCCACGAGCTCCCCATCCGGACCGTGCAGGACGAAACGGCGCATATCGACGCCAAGGTGATCGGCAAAGGGCCTGTTGAGAAATCTCATCTCCCAGCGCTTGACGATGCGGTCGGCCCGCCAATTCTGGGAGAGCCTGGCAATCTCGTCGAGGAAGACAGTCCCGTTGTCCTCTGCGAAGGAAAAACCCTTCTTCAAGAGCCAGCGTTCGGAATAGCGCACTGTCTCATTGCGCTTTCCGGAAAAGTCGTGTCTGGGCAGGACAAGCCTGGTGTCGACGCCGAGGCGGTTGACCTGATAGCCAAGCCCGGCAAGCACGCGCGCCGTCTGGTCGCCGATCTGCACGAACCACGGGCTGCCGGCAACCTCGATGAAACGTCTGATATAGTCGCGCCGATCGGCCGGGGCAGCCACTGGATCACCGAGCGCGAAATGATGTCGCGTTTTGCTGCCGTAAGCGATGTAGCCCTGGGCATCGCCGAAGTAGTGAAGCCCCTTCTGCACGGCGGTCGAATAGGCAAGGGAAAAATCACCGTGGCGACGGACCAGCGCCAGGCGCTCGACATGGTTCAGCTGCAGCCGCGGTATTTTAGGCCCGCGGTTCTCCAGGAAACGATCGAGGCGTCTTCGCAGTGACGGCATGGTCGACTTTCGCGTGCCGGCTAGGCCGATGAAAGAGCTGACGGACCCCAAACCGATCATGTTGCCGCGAGCTGATCCTTATCTCAGCGCGGCATGTTTACCCGGCCGGAGCCGCCAGATTCGTAGGCGCAATCTGCCCCGGTCCCGCCCCCAGGCGGCAACACGCATTGTTGTCGACGCCCAGCGCCTGACGGCTGGTTGCTGCGCCCTTGGCGACACGAAAATCAATGCCACTTTCGGAAGCGCCCAGGTCACCTGCCAAACACGATGTTCTTAGCGAACGGCGCTCTGCGAAGATTCCGCTTGTTCGGAAGCCAGGAACTCGTCGCGTTCTGCTATCCACAAATCGGCGTAGTCGACATTCTGCCATTCGGCAAACCACGGGCCGCCGCTGGTATAGTGGACCGCCTTAGGTGTGCCGACCGCAGGCTTTTCGTTCCAGCCTTCGAGCCAATTCCACTCTACCGGCAATGAGCCCAAATCTTTGTCGGCAACCCACTGCATTCGGTGAAGATAGGCGCCACTTTCCTGATTCACGACCTCTGGCGTGAGCGATCTGACCGAAGGATGCGCGCAATTGAACAGCATCAGCGACGACCAGTTTTTCCGAGGATAGGACGTCTGGACCACACCATCCATCTTGGTTGTGGCCTTCGGCGTATAGTCATGCTGGACGCAATAGACCGCCTTGTCCGAGTCCGTATATTTCAGCAGGCCTGCGACGTCACCAAGCCACAGGAAATCGCAATCGCAAAACAGGGCCCAACCCGTGTAGTCGGCGAGAAAGGGCGTGAGGAAGCGCGTGTAGGTGAACTCCGTTGAGGCGAGCGGATCTTTTTCCCGCCAATATAGCCCGCGGGCACGCATCTCGTCCTGTTTGATCGGAATGACGGAGACAGGCGCCGACGCATGTTTGAGCAGGGAGTGTCGCGCGACGTCGTACGCGATCGGCTCACGGCTGTCCCATCCGATAAATACCCTAAACGCATCAGTCATATTCACTACCCTGGCTTTCGATTTTTACGGTCGTACACTAACTAGTTGGCGATGGCTCGGCAACAATTGCGGTCAACCAAGCCGGTTTCTCACAGATTTGTCCTGGCCTCAGCGTTGCTTTTTTGGGTGGACTGGGCCTCGCATTCCCAATGCGACACGGGCCCATTTCTGATAGGTGTAGCTGGCCGAATACGCGGCCACCATCGCACCAATGGAACCGTCCAGAAATCCCAGCCGGAAAATATAGCTGCGCACATAGGCCCAGACCGAGCGCAAAACCGCCTTGCCTATCGAGCTTTTTTTGCCCTCGGCAAGCAGTTGCGCGGCGGACGCTTCTGCGTACCGGCCGATCTTGTCGTGGGCATCTGCCAAGTCGGTAATGGAATCGTGCTCGATCGGCCGGGACAATCGGCTGACCTTCCCGTTCACCAATACCTTCTCGTGCACGGTGTCGTCGCTGAACCGCCCGGAGCGGCGACGGAAGAGCCTGAGCACCAGATCGGGCGACCAGCCGCTATGGCGGACAATGTGCCCGCAAAAGCGCGATCTTCTCGGTATTTCGAAGCCGTCATTGGCTTTTGGGTCGGCGATTGCGGCCCTTATTTCCGCGCCGAGCGGCGCCTCCACCCACTCATCGGCATCCAGCGAGAGGATCCAATCCCCCGTTGCCGCGGCCAGCGCACGGTTTTTTTGCGCACCAAAACCGGGCCAATCAACGGTCATCAGAACCTTTGCTCCCAGAGCACCGGCAATCTCCCTGGTTCTGTCGCTGCTGTTGTTGTCGAGAACGACGATCTCATCGGCAAAATGGACCGACCGAAGGCATTGCGCGATGGATGCCTCCTCGTTGCGGGTGATGATAATGACCGAGAGCGCCGGCACGGTCAGAATGCTCCGGCATCAAAGCTGCCACTGTCATTCGAATGCATCTGCAGCATCGGCTCCCGGCCCGTTAGCACACTGAGGGTACTAACCTAATTCAACAAAGTCGAAAATCATTTCAGATCAAGGCCTTCATACAGCGCCATCATTCGCTTGATCATGACATTGAAATCATAGTGTTCGGCCGCCGCTCTCACCCGGGCTGCGGTCTCAGGTCGTGACGACAACTGCAGCGCGTGCGCGAGCGCTGCAGCGAGGTCGCTTTCGCTGGCCGCATCGCAAACGAGCGTCGGCTCGAACCGCTCGACAAGCTCGCGCGCTCCACAGCCGGTGCTTACCACGGCGGGCAAGCCGCTGGCCATCGCTTCGATGACCACTGTGCCGAAAGGATCATAGATGGAAGGCAGCACGGCAATATCGGCCGCGCCGTACCACGGCAGCATGTCTTTCTGCGGCCCCAGCATCTTGAGCCGTGCGCCGAGACCGAGCCTGTCACCGGCCTGCCTGAAGGCGTTGGCGCGCGAATCATGGCCGATGACCCACAATTCAGGCTCGCCATCGAGCCTAGCGACCGCCTTCATCAGTGCAAGAAGTCCTTTTCGCGCAAAGCCCGAGCCGACAAACAGGACGACCGGCCTGTTTTCGTCGACGTCGAGCCGCGCGCGGATTGTCGCCCGATGCTGCTGGCGCAGCTGCGGGTTGAAGCGGTCGAGATCCACCCCGTTGGGAATATGGTGCACATTTTCCGCCGGATAATCGTAGTGACGGACAATGTCCTCTGCCACCATCTTCGAAATGGCAATGACAGCTTTGAGCCTCGGGCTGGCGTAGGTTGCACGTTCAAGGCGCAGCGTCTGGCGGTGAAAGGGGCTCAGCGCCATTGCCGCCCTGCCAAGCCGCGTCTCGAAACGCCGCCGCTCGGCAAGATAGGCGGCATGAACGCCCTCCCCGGCCCGGAAGACATCGCAGCACGGGAGGCGATCGTTGCTCTGCACCAGCGCCGGCGGCATCTCGGCGATCTTGCGGCAGGCAGCTTGAGCAAAGGACGTCGCCCGCAGCGAACGCGGAAACCGGCGGCCGGCACAATGGATGAACTCGATGCCTTCATAACGCGGCCAGTCGCCGGACAGCACGGCCACCCGCCGCTGACGCGCGGCGAATGCGGCCATGATGTTTTCCAACATGATCTCGCCGCCACCGAAAGGCGCATAACGCTGGCGCACGAACAGGAGCGGCCTGTCGAATTGAATTTCGGTGCCACGAATGCCGGCGTACATGGGGTCTGGGCTCCGGCCTTGTTGCCATCTGACGATGTCTATAGAGGCCAGCTCGCATCGGCAACACTTGGAAAGCTCACCCGCCGGAACTCAGAACAGGCCTGTGTCCATTGTCCGCAACTGCTTGCGATTTGCCTAACGGTGCTGCATGTAGAAATTAACTGCAAACAGCGGATCAGCGCCAGCTCCAGCCGGGCGGTGACCGCCATGAGGGGAATCGATGGCTTGAGCAAAGCAACCTGGCCCGCCATTGTCCGCCGGACGATTACCGACACCGCCATATATCGGCTGAGACACACCTTCGGAAGACGGGCAGAAGTGTCATCGCTGCGGCCGATAACGCCCCTTAAAGCGAATGACCTGCCTTTGATCCTCGTCATCCGCAACGAGGCGGACAGGCTACGCCCGTTCCTGAAGCACTATCGCGAACTCGGCGTCACCAGATTCGCCGTCCTCGATGACCGCTCGACAGACGGAACAGCTGAGCTTCTGGCCGAGCAGCCAGATGTCGATCTATTCAGCTCGCCGATCACCTATTCGCAGTCGGACCTGGGAAACCTTTGGCGTCAGCGGATTGTGCAGATCTATGGTCAGCCTCGCTGGTATCTGACCGTGGATGCGGACGAATATCTTGTCTATGACGGTATGGATCAGCATCCGCTCGGTGCGATGGCCGACTGGCTCAAGCGGCGCGGAATGACACGCCTGCTGGCGCCGATGATCGACATGTATCCGAGCGGAAACATCTGGGACGTACCCTTCGATCCCATCGTGCCGCCATGGCAAGTTGCGGACCATTTCGACGGCAGCGGCTATGAGGTGACGAGGAGCCCCCGGCATCTCAAGATCACAGGCGGCCCGAGAACCCGGCTTTTCGCCAGGCAGCACAAGTTGACCAAGTTTCCTCTGATATATGTTGATCGCCAGACGATTTTTACGTCGATTCACTCACCGCTGCCCTACTGGCGAAACTATATAAAGGGATTGGCTGGCCTGCTTCATTTCAAGTTCTTCGCCGATTTCAACGACAAGGCGCAGGTCGCGGTGGCGGAAGGTCAGTATTGGAACGGCGCTTCCAAATATCGCCAGTATCATGAGGTATCGAGCGGTAAAGCCGCTCTCAGCGCGATGAGCGAACAGTCAATGCTGTACGAAGGAGCTCACAGCCTGTTCAAAACGGGTTTGATCGACAAAATTGATTGGTAGACGGCATTTCAAGCAGATGCCGAACCGACATCATGCATAACCGAATGCTTTCATAAGCTGGGCACCTCGTCCTTGGACCAGGTCCTGTAGCTCGGCGTTTCCAAGTTCGGAGCGCCATCTTCCGCTCCCGTCATAGATCGGCTGATTGACCTGTTGGTTCCGGAGCACCGCATGCGGCGTCTCGCCGCTGGCGTCGGTCGGCTTGAACCACTGCTGCGGGTTCTTGTGATAGTCGAGGAGATCCGGGCTGAAGGTTACATCGAGAAAGCCGCATATCTGCTCGACGACTTTGGGGGGATTCTCGACCAGGTCCTCATAGCGATAGATCAGCACATCCGGCTTTCCCCGTTCCGCAAGAACCAGCGCATTGTCGTTGATCCAGCGGTCGAGAGCCTCCGTTGGGTCGCCAAGTCGTTTGATCAGGGACGCTACGACGTCGCGCCCATCTCGCACCGGCATGACGAAACGCGCGCCGGGCACGAGCCGGCGAATGCGGGCGACACGGCGGATATGCCGCGGTGTCTTTTCAAGCAGCACGTTCTTTCCAGCATCGAGCGCCGCCCGCTTCAGTTTCCAGAAGCGGAACATGGCCAGTGGCGTCCACTTGAAGAAAATGTTGGTTTCCTGGAGCGGCAGGTAGACGTTGGGATGCGACGCAAGGATCGTCGCAATCAACGTCGTCCCGCTATGGCCGCAGCCGCAAATGAATCCGGTCCGCATCACCATGTCGGCAATGCTCCCTAACCCAAGGCGACCCGGACGCGGTTATCGACGCGAGCGTAGCACAAGCCGTTCGTGCTAAAAACCTTGTCCAGCTTCTCCCAATATTCGAACTTAGCCAACTGCTCGTCACAATAGGCCACGTCGTCCTCGGAAAGATATTCGCCGTAACCGCCTATCTTGCCCTTGCGCACCTTGAAGCTTTCGGGATCATTCGCATCGCGCGGCTGTAATATCTTGCCGTATCGATCGGACAGATCACCGGTCGATTCACTCACTTTCATCTTGTCGAACGTTCGGTTGTTCGCCACCTCGACAAGCGTCCGATCGTCAGCCTGCTGGTTCAGGAATCCAAGGATCGCGCGAAGGACACCAGCCGTATCCCGATGCATATCTTCATATTGAAGATACCGGATTTCGCGCATCCGGGGCATGGCCGCGAACCAATGCAGATTAAATCTGATGATCTTTTCAATCCCATGATTGTCGCTTCTGATAAAATCGCTGAACGATCCCGCTGGAAGCATGTGGCGCTTCTGAACCTGAAAGTACCCTGAGACCACCGTATCTCTTGGATCGCGAACAAGCATTATTGTTCTTCTCTTCTTGTATCGAGATTTATTCTCCTTGAGGCCCGATATCGGTCGAAGTAACTTGTGGTCGGTTCCGTCGTGAATGTATTGAACTTCAACTCCGAGATCGTCCAGCATGACACGTAGCCAGGTGCGCCCCGATTTTGGAAAGGATACGATAAGAGGAAGAGGCGGCGCTTTGGCCTGGAAAAATTTTAGAAAGGACATGTTTAGAAAGGACATGGAGAGACCTCCTTTAGATTATCAGAGCTGGCGCCCGAACCGCTGCCGGCCAGACCAACCCCATTACTGGGCGCCTAAGCCTACGGCTAATTCGAACACAAGGCAGAAATGCCAGCAAGAATTGCGATCCTCTGCGGGGCGAATTGGCCTTTACTATATCCCGGTTCGGAATGCCTTATGTTTTTTGGCCTGTTGCGACGACTGTTCGACACGGGCGCTCCATTCCGCGGTCCGTCGGCCGAACTCCTTAATGCGCATCGCGTCGAAGCGTATTCAGTGACGCGCTTTTGGACGACATGCATTAGCCACTCACTTTTGTGAGCCATGGCGCCAGAATGGACTCGGCCTCGCCCATCACCACGGACCAGGGGCGTTCCCGTTTCGAGACCAGCACGGCCGATGGATAGTAGGGCGTGCGGTCGCCCTCGACCGGCCAGGAGCGCTTGAAGCCGTCGCCCAGAATGAAAACCGAGGGGATGCCGAGCGCGCCGGCCAGATGCGCTCCGGTATTGCTGATGGTCACCACGGCGTCCATCGCGGCAACCTGCGCGGCGAAAAGATCCATGTCGACGAGCTGATCGACCGATCTGTCATGAAGAATGCGCTCCGGCTCACCGTCGGTCAGGATCTTCAGATCGGTCTCGATCTGGCCGTACTGCAGCGAGACGAACCGGAGGTCCGGTCGGCCGATCAGGTTTCGCCAGGCGGCAAGCGGCGGCAGGTCTTTGCCGGGATTGGAGCTGCCCCATGCGATACCGACCAACGGCCATCCTTCCTTCCGGTAGCGGGCGCGAAGTTCAGCGACCCGGGCCGGATCCGGCTTAAGGGGCACGAAATGCTCGCGGATCGTCGCCTCGTCGGTTTCGAAAACGGCAGTCAGATGCTGGACGCCGGCGAAGGCCTGCGCCTCGGCATAGGCGGCCTTGCCGCCAGCGCCGACCGGCCGCACATCGGCGGTCGGAAAAGTGCGCTGAAAGAGCGGTACCAGGCGGCGCTCGACCAGCACGATCGAGCGGGCGGCGCGCGCCAGGGCACAGCCGACGGAACTCGCATGATGGATCGCGGTGGCCAGACCCTGCTTTTCGGTTTCCATCAGATCAATCAGCAGTGTCTGGCCAGAAATATCCTGGCCCAGCCACTCGCCATCGACGCGGCCGTTGACGATGTGGCGTCGGGCGATCCTGAGTTCGGCGGCTGCGCCATAAGCGCCCATCCGCATCAGCGCCTTGCTGAGCTCGTCGATCAGGTGGACCTCGCCCCTCGACTTCGCAATGGATCCAAGAGCCAGGGCTTTCGGCAGTGCCGCCGGCCAATCGCGGGACTCGACGCTTCGCCGATAATCCGCCATCTGATCGGCAATGTCGCCGTCGCGCCAGCGAAGAAAGAGCTGCCGCCGGTGACGTCGGAACCAGACCTTGTATTTGTAGCCTGCAAGCGCGACAGCGCGGCGCAACCGGCCGAGAAGTAGGCTACCTTCCATCGCCAGCTCCGCCGATGATTTGCATGACCCGTCCGCCTGCTTCCTGCACTGCCGACGCCCAGGCTCGGCCGCCTTTTCTGACCAGTCGAACGCTCGGATATGCGGCGACGGTCTCGCCGAAGGCAGGCCAGGACAGTCGAAACCCGTCGTCGAGCATGATAATCGTCGGCACGCCGAGCGCTCCGGCCAGGTTGGCGCCGGTATTGCTGATCGTCACCACCGCGTCCAGCGCCGCAATTTGGGCGGCAAAGCGGTCCATATCCGTCAACTGGTCGACGGAAGCGTCATGGATGATGCGCCCCGGCGCGTGGCGCTCGAACTCGGAGAGGGCCGGCCCGACATCGCCATATTGCAAGCTGACGAGGCGCCCCGGCAGGCTGCTGAACAGCGTCCGCCAATCGTCCAAGGCCGGCAGATCCTTGCTCTTGTTGAGGCTTCCCCAGGCAAATCCGATCAGGGGACCTGGGCCGCCATCGAGATAGGTGCCGCGCAGCTCGGCAACCAGTCGGCGGTCCGGCTCCAGCGGAACGAAGGGCGCGCGTGCCGCCGGGTCGTCCGGCCAGAAATGCTTTGCGAGTGTCTCGAAACCGGCAACGACATCGGCGTCCACCGCCGCCATGTCCTCTTCCCCTTCAATCCTGACATCGAGCGCAGGATATGTTCTGCGATAAAGCGGTGCCAGTCGGGGCTCGACGAAAACGATGCATCGACCGGCAGCCGCAGCTGCTGGACCAAGCAAAGACGCGAACTGGAAAAAGATCGCTAGGTCGCCTTCGCGACGATCGACGAGAAGCGTGCGACCCGCAAGATCACTGCCATCCCAATCGGGCCTGCCGCGCAGCTGCTTGCTCGCCGCCATCAACTGCCAGATGCGATTTCCTCCGTCGAGACGCCTCAGTCCACGCCCCGCTTTCTTGATCAGGCCGAGATCGCCAAGCTGCTCACCAAGCACGCCAAGCGCCAGTGCATGGTCGCGAGCAGTTTGCCAGTCACCACGCTGCACGCTTTCCTCCATCAGCCTCATATGCCTTTCGGCACTTTCGTCGGCGTGGCGCGAAGGACGTCTAAGAAGTTCCTTTGCCCGCTCGAGAACCTTCTGCAGCCGCTTGCCGACGGCGCCTTGCGGGCGCAGATCGGCGGTTTTTGCCTTCTGAAGGATGGTTCGTCTGTTCTGCACGGCGATGTTCTATCGTCCTCGGGGAGCGTCGGAAAGCGTCGTCAGGATCGACGAGAGCCGCCGGCCGGCCTCGTCGAGCACCAGCGACCAAGGGCGCCCCTCCTTGCGAATGACAATGCCCTTCGGATACCAAGGTGTCCGGTCGCCGGTCACCGGCCATGCCGTCTGAAAATTATCGTCGATGAGGAAAACAGTCGGCACGCCAAGAGCTCCGGCAAGATGGGCCGCCGTATTGCTGATCGTCAGGACAGCATCGAGTGCAGCGAGCTGTGCGGCGAAACGGTCCATGTCGACCATTTGGTCGACACTGTCGTCAAAGATCAGACGCGCGTCGTTGCCGTTGCGAAGGCGCCGCAACGCCGGCTTGATCTGTCCGTACTGGAGCGAAACGAATGTCGCTTGTGTCTGGGCGATGAACCGTGCCCATTCAGGAAAATCAGGCACGTCCTTGGTGTGGGACTTGCTGCCCCAGGAGAGACCGACCAGCGGCAGATCCGTCATCGAGCGATAGCGCTTGCGGAATGCCTCGACGAGTTCAGGATCTGCCCGCAGCGGTACGAAGTCGGCAGCAAGCTTTTCGGCGTCGCGTCCGAACACCCAGGCGAGATCTTCGAAAGTCGCGTGTTTGTCGCCGACCACATCCCGCTGCGCCGGGACCACGGTCGCCTTCGGGAACGTTCGCTGCAGAATTGATACCAGGCGCGGCTCGACCCGAATTGTTGCGCTTTGGGCATAGGCAGCGGCAGCGCCGGCCAGTCGCGCGTGGCGGATAACCCGGCCAAGGCTGCGCGGGTCATCCTCCACAAGATCGATCAGCAGTGTATCCGATCCGAGATTCTCGCCGGTCCACTCGTTGGCGCTCTTCCCTTTCCGCAGCCGGCGAGCGGAAAGCCGAAGCTCAGCTGCCCGCGCAAAGTTGCCAAGGCGTTCGAACGCCTGGCCCGCCTTCTGCATCAGCTCCGGGTCGCGATTATGATCGGCCGTGACAGCCATCTCATTGGTACCGGCTTCAAGGCCTTTCCAGTCCCTGCGCACGATCAGGGCCTCAACCTTGGCCTGTAGCTCAAGAATGGAACGAGGCTGCTTGGGACTGAAAAACAACCTGCGCACCGCCTTTTTGTACCGGCGCACCTGAAGGCCCAGTCCACCAATCACATACCGGACATAGGAACCGTGATAAAAGCTGGTCATCGGCCTTCAGCGCAATACGCTCTGCCGCAGCTTTTTGCCGCTTTCGACCATCGGATCGGGCGTCTCCAGGTGGAATATCGAACGATATATCTCGCTGTGCTTGGCAAGCTGGTCATGCGTTCCAGAATCGACGAGCTGTCCGGCGTCAAACACGAGAATACGATCGGCCGCCTTGATTGTAGACAGCCTGTGCGCAATGCAGATCACCGTGCGCTGAAATGTGTTGTCGAAGGCTGCCTCCATAACCGCCCGTTCGTTTTCACCGTCAAGCGCGGATGTCGCTTCGTCATAGACGATTACCGCAGCATTCTTGAGCAGGGCGCGCGCGATGGCAACGCGTTGTTTCTGGCCGCCGGACAGGTTGGTGCCGCTTGGCCCGACAAGCGTGTCGAGCCCGTTTTCGAGCGCCGAAGCAAAGCTGGTGACCCGGGCGAGGTTCGCAGCAGACTCGATTTCCTGATCCGTGGCATTCGGGCGGCCGTCGCGAATGTTGTCGCGGATCGAGCCTTCGAACAGGAAGACGTCCTGGGATACCAGTGCGATGTTATCGCGAACGTCGGCCAGGCTGATCTTCGAAATGTCCTTTCCGTCGATCAGGATCCTGCCCTTGTCCGGCTCCATCAGGCGCAGGATCAGATTGACGATGGTGGTCTTGCCGGCGCCGGAGCGGCCGACGATCGCCAGCTTCTCACGAGGTCGCACGTCGAAGGAAACACCCTCGAGCGCGGGGCTGTTGCCGTCATAGGAAAAGGCCACATCTTCAAAGCGGATACCACCATCGACGTCGGTCAGACGCTCGCCCGCAATCGCGAGTCGCCGTTGCTCGGGCGTGTCGATCAAATCATACATCTGCTCGACGGCGACCATTTGCTTCTGGATGTCGACATTGACCCGGGCCAACCGCTTGGCAGGCTCATAGGCAAGCAGGAACGCGGTAATGAAGGCCATGAATTCGCCGGGCGTCTTGCCGTTGCCGAGGGTCTGCCAGCTGGCGTACATAACGAAAAGCCCGATGATCACGCCGCCGCCGGTCTCCATCAATGGGCTCATCAATGCTGACGTCCGGTTGATCTGGATGCCACGTCTTTCCATCTTGCGGACGGCCTTTGCAAAGCTGGCAACGGCCTTGTCCTCGAGCTGGAAGGACTTGATGGTGCGGATGCCTTCGACGGCTTCCGTGCCGATCGACTGGACTTGTGCCGCCAATTCCGTCTCGCCCCTCGCCAGCGCCTTGAGCTTCCTTGTTATCGCGCCGACTGACAGGAACAGCATCGGCAGAACCGCCACGGATATCAGCGACATCACCGGGTCCTGCTTGACCATGACGCTGGCCAAGGCAATCAGGGTCAGCAGATCAGAGACGGCGCTGCTCGTGAGGGTGAGAATAACGGTCGCCCCGGCGCGCGCGTTGAACATGATTTTGGAGATGAATTTTGCCGGATGCTGGTTCGCGAAACGGCTGATGTCGAAATACACCATTCGGGAAAATTGCCGGTTTTGCAGGTCCGAAACGATAGCCCGGCGAATCTTTCCCGTCGTGATGGTCTGGCAGTAGGCAGCTATGCCCTTGACCAAGAAAATGCCGATGATGACGGCGCTGATACCCGATACAGCGGCGGCGTCTCGCTCGACATAGATGGTGTTGATCATGACTTTCATGATCCAGGCCGCCGCGCCGGTCGCCGCAGCGGCGGCGATCGAGCACAGCAAACCTGTCACATACAGCATCTTGTGCGGCGGCAGATTTTCGCCAATCAGACGCTTGATCAGCGGATATGCTGGGGCCGTTGACACTCGTTTCTTTGTAATCATCTCGTCGCCGCCCGTTGCGATCCCGTCCGGTCTTCGCGTTATCTTGAAGCGCGAGACGGTTTCGATCACCTGTCTGTGGCTTCGTTCCCGACCGCAGTCAATGCCGAACCGGATCCTTGCACGTCATCGGCCTATGACCGTCGGTTCCTCGCATCCGAGCATAGCGGACCCCAGCCACGCGGCTCTTGCGCCATTCGTCGTCGGCCGCGCTATGCCTGGTCAGTGTTTCGCGAGGACCATGAGATGGCTTCCAAGAGGCGATGTGTGATTGCTTTTGATTGAAAAGCCCACATCCGAAAGCACCGCGATCATCTCCTTATCCTTGCCAGGAGGGACGCGGGCAACGATCGTTTGAGCACGCCCGGCGATATCGCACAGCACGCTTCGCGCCTTGTCCGCGCCGAGGCTCCACTGCATGTGGTGGTAGACTGCCAGCAGCATGACGATGTCGTATTGCGGTTGGAGAACATTTTGCAGCTTCCGGCTGCCAAGATCGAGACAATCGAACCGGCTTTGGACCGGACAACCCAGGAAGATCATCCTGGCCGTCTCGATATGCGGCTTGAGAATGTCGATCCCATGGATCGAACTCGGTCCTAGCTTGGATATCTCATAGGCGACAACACCCATGTTGCAGCCAACATCGAGAATGGATTTCCCGGCGTAGTCGACCTCTGCTGAGAATAGGCCGTCCAGTCGGTCGTCCCACGTTCCCTTGAATCTCTTTTGCTTATTTGACCACCACAAATCATTGTTCTCCAAAAACGGCGCCGGACTGGTTACCTTGACGGAGGGGGACTGTGCGCCCGGCCTAACTCGGTCCAGTTGCTGGCGCGCAAACGACACTGTCCTGAGCGTCCTGTAAACGCAACCGCGGGAGAAAGGAACTCCTGATCACAGCATCCTGCGAAGACGTTTCGGTAAGTTGACGAACACCCGGCCCGACAAATCGACATATGGGTTGGAAATGGCAACGTCGCTTGGCGCCCCCTACCCGTGCCTGCCCTCGAGTTCCTGAAACGCACGATAGCCCGGGCCGGCACCACGCAGGGACATAAGTAATGCCCCCGTCGGCAAGGCAAGCCATATTTGTTCTTGCTTTGTGCCGGCAGCTATGCTACTAATTTGCCTATGGTGCTGATTTGCACCAACGACCGTCTTGCCGCGACATGCGGTTTTTCAGCCAGGCTCGATCAAAGCTCGCCCGCATCGCGGGGCCTTCGGCGAATCACGGCCGAGTGCCAGCCTTTTCGGCAGCTTCCGAGAATGGAAATCGGAAAAGCAGGTTCCGGTTCTCGTCGCAGATTTCGAAGGAAAGACCTGTCAGGACCGGGCTGCCGCTGAGCAGACCCTCGGCCAGGATTTCCTTGGCCGAAGCCATGGCGTTGTCCTGGGCGGCAGACAGGCCATCCAGCTCCTGCCCCTCGAAATCTTCCGTCAAGCGGCCGTCATTGTTTCGGAAATGAAAAAAATATCTCGGCATGCCTGCTCCGGTTGGTTGGTTTATCTAGTCGCAAGCGGTCTCAGGAACAGCGTCGGATTTGTGCACGACAGCACCGTGCGATTTTGGCGTTGGGATTCATGGCGTTTAGGCCTTCATGCGTCAGGTCGATCGAACAGTACCCCCAGCCCGTGTTCGAACGCACATGCCGCAATCATGTCGTCCAGGGCTTTTCCGGAGGCCGGGCAATTCGGCATGACGGCCCTGATCGCGATCTCAGCCGCTGCGGTGGAAACCGCATCGTGGCGCCTCTTGCTGGTCTCCATGTACTGCTCGAGCAGAATTTTCAGGCGCCGCGCGGCAATCTCGTCAACGACCATCGTTCTCCCTCGATTCGGCACAATGTCCGTCTTCCGGGTCTGTCCTCCGGATGAAGGTCCGCTGCCATTGGGTAGCAGCGGACCACTCGGCTGGGTGAGCCAATGACCCGAGGCGGGGGTGTCTCGGACCGCCACCACAATAGCTTCGGCAGGCCACTCGTTCCACAGAACGCTGTCGTTGGTAATTTTCGTACACTGAGCATTGCCACAGACAGTCTGCGACCGTGGGATTTTTGCGCTATGCCCGTAGCCTGATAACCGGATCAGCTTCGGCTTCGATCGACATAGGTGTAGATGCCCGCGCCGATCGCGACCGCTCCTACAGTGATCAGAATCGATGGCACCCCCATCGACGTGGCGACGATCCCCCAGACAATGGCGACGGCAATTGCGCCGACCGTTCCCAGCACCAGTCTAAGCCGTTTCGACATTATCCATTCCCCCAAAAGTGCATCTTTGGCCTTTTCCGGTCGAAATACCGCAATGCGGCACCATTGTCTGCGCTTCGTCCAACTTTTTATGCCGCCCCTGAGCCCCGATCGCTGAGGCGTAAGCGATCCGTGTGCGGCCTTGTTGCAAACACCCACTCGACAATCAGGAAGCTTGGGCGCGGGCCCGAGAAGCGAGGCGTCAGAAAGCGAGGTATCTATGCAAAATTTTCGGAATTTACTCCGGTTCTCGATCATGGCCATGGCGGCCACGACAACCGCAATAGTCATCACCGGGCTTACCCCCGAGACAACCGAAGCGACTTTGATTTGCCATGGGTTGGTCTGCCAGAAGGCGAGCAATGAAGGCAGTGCCTTCGGCGCCAAATATCAGCGCAAATGCACATGCGAAAATGTAAGCGAGGGCGCTAACAACCATCCCTCCCCGCACAATGTCAACAAGGGGCCCATCGGCGGCTCAAGCAGCAGCAGCGGATCGAGCGGCGCCAGCAGCTCAAGCGGCACCACCAGTTCGAGCGGCAGCAGCGGTTCGAGCGGCAGCAGCGGATCCAGTGGCGGCAACGACGGAACAAGCAGCGGCGGGTCTAACGGCAGCGGCGGAGTGTAGCGGCTGCTCAAGCGGCTCCGGTGGCGGCGCCACTCGAGTTGAACCGTGGCGGCGACCACGCGGCCGGCAACGACGATCGATCCTCACGACAACGGGAGTAGTAGTATGACGCTCCGACCGAAATCGGCGACCGCGCCCCTCACCGACCTTGCAGGATTGCTTGGTCTTACGCTCACCGTCGCGATGCTCGCCGACAGAAGCTGGCCTGTGCATTTGCAGGCCATGACTGTCATTGCAGCTACTACTGCAGCAATGATCGCGGTCGACACGGCTTATTTCCAGACGTTTCGAAGGCGTTCAACGGGATTGCAGGCGAAGCCGATGCGAGCGCTTGAAGTCGAGCGTGTCGTGCGCAAGCTCATCGGCTTCATCGTTACGCTCACGACCATTGCCGCAGTCTACTGGATAGTGCCGGAATACCGGCGTGAGTTTTACGCCCCCTACTGGGCAGCGCTCTACGACACCTTGCCGGCGCTGCTCGTCGGTCGCCGATCGGGCGCTCCGGCTGAATGCCACCCTTGCTCGGACCATCTGCGGCAGTCGGCGCTATCGCCTCAAGGCGTGATCGCGATGCCGATCCTCGCCGCTCATCGGCAACGGCCGATCGCCCTCGAGCAGGCGGGTGATCCGGGCGAAGCCGGCAAAAGCCTTTCTCGCTTCCTCGGCCGACATCCGGCCGGCCATGGCCGCAGCGCAGCAATTCACGGCGCACTGGTAAACCGGCCCGCGCCGCCCCGCCGGCCATTTTCGCAAGAATGCCATTGCTTCGGCAACGCTGTCGATCTCCTCCACAGGCTGTCCCTGTCCGCGCAAAACCCGCACGGGCGAAAAGAATTGCAAGCGGTCCATCATTTCCTCCCCGTCGACCGGATGCGTGCGATCGAACCCCACTAAACTCGCGAACCCGACTTTGGTTCCCGGCAAAAGAGGGCTTGGCCTGAAAAATGTTGGCTGCACGAGACGAGCAGCGGTGGACGCGCCCGGCAGCTCCAATTGGGTGACATCTTGCCCCAATTGGGTGACATCTTGCCATTGTACGGGAACGTTAGCGCGGCTGATGCATTTCGATGCCACGAGCAGTCTTTTTGAGGGAAATGCCAAAACATGAGAATAGCCCATGTGGCGCCGCTCCATGAATCCGTGCCACCCCGGTTCTATGGAGGGACGGAGCGCATCGTCTCCTATCTGACCGAAGGATTGGTCGAGCTTGGCCATGACGTGACCCTGTTCGCCAGTGGCGATACCAAGACGTCGGCGAAATTGGTGGCGTGTCGCGAGCGTGCGCTCCGTCTCGATCCGCGCCCGCACAAATCCGAAACCGCGGCGCATCTCTCGATGCTCGCCGAGGTGAGGAGCCGTGCGCAACAGTTCGACATCATCCATTTCCATCTCAGCCACTTCCTGCATTTTCCTTTCTTCGAACACATGCCCGACCGGACGGTGACGACACCGCATGGCAGGCTCGACTATGTCGACCTGGCCCCGGCCTACGAACATTTTCCGCGCTTTCCGATGATCTCGATTTCGCGCAGCCAGAGAACCGGGCTACCCAGGGCCAATTGGCTGGCGACCATCCATCACGGGCTACCGATCAACATGTACAAGCCGACTTTCGAGACGGAGGTGGACGAGCCGTATCTGGCCTTTCTGGGCCGGCTGTCGCGCGACAAGCGCCCGGAGCGTGCCATTGAGATCGCCTTGCGCTCCGGGCTGAAACTGAAGCTCGCAGCAAAGATCGGCGACGACGACCGCCCTTTTTTCCACGACACGGTCGAGCCGCTGATCGACGGCGACCGTGTCGACTATATCGGCGAGATCGAAGAGGACAGAAAAGCGGAATTCCTCGGCAAGGCGGCCGGCCTGCTGTTTCCGATCGATTGGCCGGAGCCGTTCGGTCTTGCCGCGATAGAGGCTATGGCCTGTGGCACGCCGGTAATCGCCTGGAAATGCGGTGCCCTGCCGGAGATCATCGACCACGGTGTGACCGGTTTCCTTGTCGATACGGTCGATGCCGCAGTCACCTCGATACCGGAATTGCTGCGCCTCGACAGGCGACAGGTGAGAGCCGTGTTCGAAAACCGTTTTTCTGCCACGAGAATGGCCCACGACTATGTGGCTGCCTATGCGCGCCTGATCGGTACTCCCGGTGAAGCGAGAGCGTCCTGATCGGCGTTATTGTGGACGTTGGAACGAAACGACAGAGCTTGTGACGTATGAATCAACTCGACGAGCGTAAGCTTGATCCCGCCGTAGCCCTTGCCTCCCTCGACGAGGTTGCGCCCCGGGAGCCGCACCGGCTGTTCGCCCTCAAGCAAGCCGACTGCTTCGCGGTGGCCGACGCCTATGGCGACATCCGCGGCGCCGGCGATGGCTTTTTCCGAGACGACACGCGTGTGCTTTCGGAATTCCGGCTGACGGTCGGTGGCCGGCAAATGTCGTTGCTCGGCGCCTCGCTCAGCCAGGACAATGTGCTTTTCACCTCGAACCTGACCAATCTGCCGATCCAGAGTGTCGGTGGTCGCGACATTCCGCAGGGCGCGATCCACATAGAACGCGTCAGGCTGCTTTGGCAGGACCGGCTGTTCGAGCGCATCACCCTTTCCAACTACAGCCAGGAATCGTCGGCCATTCGGGTTTCCTTGCATTTCGCAGCAGATTTCCGCGACATGTTCGAGGTGCGCGGTTCGACCCGGCTCAAGCGCGGAATAGCCCACGCCGCCGAGACCAGTCCGACATCCGTGGTGCTTCGATATGACGGGCTGGACCAGCTCGTGCGCCTGTCGGCGATCTCGTTCTCGCAGGCGCCGGACAATTTGACCGCCAGCCGCGCGGATTTCCTGGTTGCGGTGACGAAGCGCAGCAGCGAGGTCCTCTATATCGAGGTCGGCCCGGAAGTGGCGGAGACACCCGACCGCGACCGTTTTCGGGCTGCCGCCGCCCGCGCTCGCTTCGGCATGCGCGCCAAACGCCGCCACGGCGCGACGGTGCACAGCTCCGGCCGCGTCTTCAACGACTGGATCGAACGCGCGCGCGCGGACGTGGCGTTGCTGACCACCGAGCTTTCAACCGGACCTTACCCCTATGCCGGCATACCCTGGTTCTCGACGGCATTTGGCCGTGACGGGGTGATTTCCGCACTGCAGATGCTGTGGTTGAATCCTGGGCTGGCGCGCGGCGTACTCGCCTTTCTCGCCCAGCATCAGGCGACCGAAACGTCGCCGTTCAGCGATTCGCAGCCGGGCAAGATCATGCACGAGACCCGCAAGGGCGAGATGGCGGCACTGCGGGAGCTCCCGTTCGGCCGCTATTACGGCGGCGTCGATACCACGCCGCTCTACATTCATCTCGCTTGCGCGTATGCGGATCGTACCGGCGACATGGCGTTCGTCGACAGCCTGTGGCCATCGCTCTGTGCAGCGGCCGAATGGACGGAGGAGACAAGCCGCGCGACCGGCTTCGTTACCTACCAGCGCGGCGCCGAGACCGGCCTTGCCAACCAGGGCTGGAAGGACAGTTTCGATTCCGTCTTCCATGCCGATGGCCGCATGCCCAAGGGGCCGATCGCCCTGGTCGAGGTGCAAGGCTACGTCTTTGCCGCGTTCCGTGGGCTGGCGGCGCTCGCCCGCCGCCGCGGCGAGGACGACAAGGCCGATCATTGGGAGGAACGCGCCGAAACCATGCGCGCCGCGGTGGAACGCCATTTCTGGATGGACGATCTCAATTTCTATGCACTGGCGATCGATGGTGCAGGCGAGCTCTGCAAGGTACGGACGTCGAATGCCGGCCATCTTCTCTTTGTCGGGCTGCCCGAGCCGGAACGGGCGCAGATGGTCGCCGATCAGCTGCTCTCTGCGTCGTTCCACTCTGGTTGGGGAGTGAGGACGCTGGCCGACGATGCGATATTCTTCAATCCGATGTCCTACCACAATGGTTCGATCTGGCCGCACGACACCGCCATATGCGGTGCCGGCCTGGCACGTTATGGGGTGCGCGAGAGCGTAGTCAGGCTGATGAGCGGCACGTTCGAATCGGCTGTCCATTTCAACATGCGGCTGCCGGAACTGTTCTGCGGCTTTACCCGGTCGCCGGGCGAAGCGCCCATCGCCTATCCCGTCGCGTGCCTGCCGCAGGCCTGGTCGGCGGGATCGGCCTTTATGCTGATGCAGGCCTGCCTTGGGCTCGAAATCGACGGCTGGAACAGCGAAATCCGGGTCACCCGCCCAAGGCTGCCGATCGGCATCGACACGCTGACATTGCGGCATCTAGGTGTCGGCTCGACAGTGGTCGACCTCACATTCCAGCGTGTCGGCGACCGGGTCGTCGCCTTTCTCGCCGATCGGTATGAGGGGATGGTGCCGCTCATCGTGCGCACTTGATACCGCCGCGCTGCGGCGCATCGAAAATGACGCGCGGCATTGCAATCGTCCGGAACCGATAGCCTCTTTGTGCGTTGCAAAAATGGGCGGCGGACGTTGTCGTTGTCATACGGCGGCGAACCAGAAAACAAATAAAAAACGGCTATCGGCCAGCCGGAGGCGAGATCACATTCCATGTCAGATTATACTGTAAACCTGCTCTGGGTTTTGCTGATTGCAAGTTTTGGCTTTTCCGCTTTTGCCATTCTCCTGTCGATATCCCGCCAGCGTCGCGGCCGCGCAACGGCGGCGGCATACACGCCGAGCGAGGATGTCGCGTCGGAAGCGGCACGCAAGGTGCTGCGCGAGTTCGAAAAGAACGGCCAGTCGGCCGATGCGGCACTGGTCACATGGTCGCCCGACACTTTGCGCAAGATCCTGGCCGACGACCTGCCGGACGCACAGGTCATCGTGGTGTCCAACCGCGAACCCTACATCCACAACATCAAGGATGACGGGGTCCAACTTTTGGTGCCGGCCAGCGGCCTGGTTTCGGCACTCGAGCCCATCACCCGCGCCTGTGCCGGCACCTGGATCGCCTATGGCGGCGGCACGGCAGACCGCCTCACCGTCGACAAGGACGACCGGGTGCAGGTGCCGCCAGGCAATCCGTCCTACACGCTGCGCAGGGTCTGGCTGACGGAGGAGGAATATCAGGGTTATTATCTGGGCTTCGCTAATGAGGGCCTATGGCCGCTTTGCCATATCGCCTTCACCCGCCCCGTGTTTCGCGCCTCGGACTGGGACGCCTACGAGGCCGTCAACCGCAAATTCGCCGATACGGTGGTTGCCGAAGCCCGCAACGAACGGCCGATCGTGCTGGTGCAGGACTACCATTTTGCGCTGCTGCCACGCATGATTCGCCAGCGCCTGCCGGACGCGATAGTCATTACCTTCTGGCACATCCCTTGGCCCAATTCGGAAGTGTTCAGCATCTGTCCGTGGCGTGAGCGGATCCTGGAAGGACTGCTCGGCAGTTCGATCATCGGCTTTCATACCCAATTCCATGCCAACAACTTCACCGAAAGTGTCGACCGCTTTCTGGAGAGCCGGATCGAACGGGCAGACGCGGCAATCTCCTATGGTGGGCAGACCACATTGGTCCACGCCTATCCCATTTCCATAGAATGGCCGGCCCAATTGCTGGCAAAACTGCCGTCTGTGGAGGAGTGCCGCGCCAGCGTGCGCGACAGATTCGGCCTGTCTGCGGATACCAAACTATGCGTTGGCGTCGAGCGCCTCGACTACACGAAAGGCATTCTCGATCGCTTCCATGCCTTGGACGAATTGTTCACGAGATATCCCGAATGGATAGGCAAGGTGGTTTTCCTGCAGATCGCCGCGCCGAGCCGGGGGACATTGCCCGCCTACCAGCAACTCCACGACGAATGCCGCCGCTGTGCCGAGGAGCTCAACCGGCGCTATGGCAGCGAGACATACAGCCCTATCCTGATGGTCGCCGAACATCATCGGCAGGAGCAGGTCTACGAGGTCTATCGCGCCGCCGACATCTGTATGGTCACCAGTCTGCATGACGGCATGAACCTTGTCGCCAAGGAATTCGTCGCAGCGCGCGACGACGAACAGGGCGTGCTTTTGCTCAGCACCTTCGCCGGTGCCTCGCGCGAACTGCTGGAGGCGCTGATCGTCAACCCCTACGATGCGGCCATGATGAGCGAGGCGCTGTTGCAGGCGCTGACGATGACGCCGGAAGAGCAGCGCGAACGTTTGCGGCCGATGCGCGAGATGGTCCGCGACAACAATGTCTACCGCTGGGCCGGCAGTATGCTGCTGGACGCCGCGCGCCTGCGCAAACGCGGCGATCTCGACAGGGTGACCGGAACCGGCGAGCGCCCGCCATCGAACACCAACAACGTCATCTCGATGTTCGAGCGGGCTCGGAAGGCAGCGTCGTGAAAAGCTTTGAACAACCGCCGGCGTTGAACCTGTCGGAAGGGCAATGGGCGCTCTTCCTCGACATCGACGGAACCCTGCTGGAACACGCTGCCCATCCCGACGTGGTGTTCGTCGGCGAGGAATTGCGCAATCTGCTCGAACGCATCGAGCGGCGGCTGGATGGTGCGGTCGCCTTCATCACCGGCCGATCGATTCCCGCCGTGGACAAGCTGTTCCATCCGCTGAAGCTGCGGATCGCCGGACTGTATGGGCTGGAGCACCGGCTGACGCCGAGCGGTCCGATCGATGCCGCCGACGCGCCGGCCGACATCGCCGCCCTTGCGGACGAGATCGAGGCCGAACTGGGCAGCGGCAAGGTCTATGTCGAGCGCAAGGGGCCGGTCCTTGCCGTTCATACAAGAGCAGCACCGCAACTGCTTGCACCCGCAATCCAGCTCGTCGAACAGGCATTGGCCCGGCTTCCGAAGGGGTATCGGGTGCTTCCGGGAAACGCCGGCGTCGAGCTCATGCCTTTGGAAGCCGTCAAAGGTGCTGCCATCCGGCGTTTCATGGACATTCCGCCGTTTGTCGGCCGGCGGTCGATATTCCTCGGAGACGATACGTCGGACGAACACGGTTTCGAGGCGATCAATGAAATTGGCGGCATCTCCATCCGCGTGAAGCCGAACGGACCGACGGCCGCAAACTATGCCCTCGACGACGTGACCGGCGCAATAGCCTGGCTCGAGGCCAGTTTCGAGACGTCGGCGGTGGCCTGATCGCGCCGTGGCCCGGTTCAGCTGATCTTCCCGTCCACCATGTGAATGCGGCGATCCATGCGTGCGGCCATGTCGAGGTCATGCGTGACTGCCACGACCGTCTTGCCGCGTTCGCGCACCAGATTCTGCAGGATTGTGAACACCTGCTCCGAGCTCTTGCTGTCGAGGCTCCCCGTCGGCTCGTCTGCCAGGATAAGCGGCGGGTCGTTGGCGAGCGAGCGTGCCACCGCGACGCGCTGACGCTGGCCTCCCGAAAGCTGGTCCGGCCGCTTGTCGAGATGTTCGCCGAGCCCCAGCGATGACAGCAACTCGCCAGCCCGTTCGCGCATCACGGGTCGGGCCAGCCGACCAAGCTTGCGCATTGGAATTTCTACATTTTCGCGCGCCGTGAATTCCGGCAGAAGGAAATGAAACTGGAAGACGAAGCCCAGCGTCGAAAGCCGTGTCTGCGCCCGCTCCCTTTCATTCATAGGCTCGCTATCGCGTCCGCCTATCCTCAAGGTCCCGCCTGTCGGCCGGTCGAGCAACCCAAGCAGATAGAGCAACGAGGACTTACCGGAGCCGGAGGGACCGGTCACGGCGACGAATTCGTTGTCGTTGATCGTGAGCGTGATGTCCTTGACCAGCGTAACGGGGACCGTCTCTGGCAAGATGCGGGTCAGTCTCTCGGTCTCGATGAGTGCGCTCATGTCGCGCCTCTTATTATGTCGACCGGATTCAGGCGCGCTGCACGGCGCGCCGGCAGGTAGCCAGCCACCGCCGCCGAGCCCAGTGCGAAGGCCGAGGCGATGATATAGTGGGTCAGGCTCCAGGCTATCGGCAGCCGGGTCATCTCCTGGCCGGTCGCGGCGATCTCGAAACGCACCAGCGACAGTGCATAGGTCATGGAGAAGCCAAGCAGCCCGCCGAGAGCGGAACCGGCAGCGCCGATCACCAGGCCTTCGAGCAGAAAGAGCCGGCGCATGTCGGACTCTGGGAAGCCGAGCGATTTCATGATGGCGATGTCGCGCGCCTTCTCATGCGTGATGGTGGAGATGATGTTGTAGATGCCGAAGCCAGCAACCAGCATGATCGCGCCGACCACCGTGTACATGATGACGTTGCGCACAACGAGCGCTTCGAGAATCGATTCGTTGGCTTCTTGCCACGCCACGGCCTTGTAGCCCAGTTCAGCCTCGGCACGGCGCGCCACCGCTGGGGCGCGATTTGGATCGTCGAGCTTGATGCGTATCTCGTTGATGGCGTTTGGCCGCGCTGAGAGAATCTGCGCGTTCTTCAAAAGCACATAAGCTTCGCCTTCGTCGCGCGCGGTGGTGCCGGTGTGGAAAAGGCCGGCGATCTTGAAATTGCGCGTCAGCCCTTCCGAGGAGACCGCCGTTATCGTATCGCCGAACCCGGCACCGAGCCGGCTCGCCATCGTGTTGCCGATCAGCACGTTGTTGCCGCCCGCGGCAAGTGCCGAAAAGCTGCCTTCGACGAACTCTCCGACGATCGGTGAAACGCCGGTCTCGCGCTGCGGATCGACCCCTATGATAGCTGCGCCCACTTCGCGGCTGGAATAGCGGATCACGCCCTGCGTCTTTAGGCTTGCCGCGAAGCGGCCGGGAACCCAGCTCTCGAGCCAGGAGGTCGCGGCCGTCGGGTTGATGATGCCGCGCCGATCGTCGCGTGGCCGGAGCCCCGAGATGGCGGCGGTCTCGAAGTAGTCCTCGGCCGGCTGCCGGCGGGCGGTGCGCTGCTCGTCGGTGATGTCGACATGCGGCATCGTGTCGACGAGCTGCCTGACGAAATCGTTCTGCCCGCCCTGCATCAGCGCCGCCATCGCAATTGAGAAGCCGACACCCACCGCGACGCCGACTATGGCGACCAGCGTCTGGCGGCCGCGGCCGGCGATATGCGTTACGGCAATGTCGACGATCAGCGCCATCGTTGCCTATCTCTCCTGCGCGGCGGCGATGCTCACGCGCGCACCGTCGCCGAGGTCAGCGGGATAGGGCGAGACGATGCTGGCCTTCTCGTCGATGCCTGACCGTACCTCGACGCCATTGGTGCCACGAATGCCCGTGCGGATTTCACGCCGCCAGGCCTTGTCGCCTTCGACTACGAACACCTTGTTCCCATCCACCGCAACCGACGGGATCAACAGCGCATTTTTCGAAACGCGGATGACGATGTTCACGTCGGTCGACATGCCTATACGAAGCGGCGTATTGTCCGGCAGGCGGAAGCGGACGCGATAGGTCTTCGTCACCGGATCTCCCTTGGGCGTGATGCTGTCGACCACCGCTTCCAGATTCTGCCGAGGGAACGCATCGGATTTAAGCAGCGCGCGCTGGCCGATCTCGACCCGTGGAATGTCCTCCTCGTTCACCTCGGCGACCACCAGTAGCGGCTTCGGCTCGCCGACCCAGAACAACACGGCGCCGAGTTCGGCGATCTCACCCACCTCGCCGTCCTGCCTGAGCACGATACCGGCGCTCGGCGCTCGTAAGACGTAGGTGTCGAGCCGCGCTTTCTGTCCGGCAACCAGCGCTTCGATCTGGCCAAGCTCGCTTTGCGCGCGATCGAGCGCCTGCTGGCTTGCCGCACGCCTTTCGGCAAGCACGGTCAGCCTCCGGAGCTCTTCCTGGGCAAGTGCTTGACGCGCTTCGATCTCGCCAAGCACGGCCCGGGCCTCGCTGTCGTCGAGCTTGGCGAGCACATCGCCTTGTGCAACCCTCGACCCTTCGCAATTACACTGCTCGACGATCCTCTCACGGACAACGGGAGTCACCTTGGCCCAGGTTCGCGGCTCGACCGAGCCACTCGCGTAAACGATCTCCGCCGCGTCGCCGCGTTGTGGCGTCACGACCGAAACCTTGGCCGGCTGCAACACATACCAAGCGCCGAAAGCAGCAGTCGCCGCGACAAGAACGATGCCGACAGTCCAACGTATCCGTCGCAAGAAGCTCTCCTTCCACCATCGAATGCGAACGTCGGAGCGGTGGCAGACATAGCATTAGACCGACCGTCGGTCTATAAAAGTTGCATAAAGAAACGGTTCGTGCTCCTCTTGCCCCTGTACTTTGCGAGGTTGATTTTGCCCCGAGTGATAAAGCCGCCGGAGATACGATCCGCCGAGCTCCTCGACTGTGCCCAGCGGCTTTTCTTCGAGCATGGCTACGACAACACGACGGTGAACGACATCATCCGCGAGGCCGGCTTGTCGAAGGGTGCGTTCTATCACTATTTCGCGTCGAAGGAGGCCCTGCTGGAGGCGCTCGCCAGACGTCTCGCACGTGACAGCCTTGCCGAGCTGCAACCTCTCCTCGACGACCCGTCACTCGATGGGATTGGCCGGCTCAATGCACTCTTTGCCGGCTCGCGACGGCTGAACATCGAGCTTGCCCCGCAATTGCGAAAAACGTTCTTCGTCGTGTTCCGGCCCGAGAACCTTGCCCTCTTCCATCGGGTCGACCAGGCGGCCAGGGAACTGGCCGAGCCGATAATCACAAATCTGCTCAGGAAGGGAAGCGAGGAAGGCATTCTCGACGTGCCCGACCCGGAAGCTTTTGCCGAGATGTTCCTGCAACTCCGGCTGACCTTTCGGGACGTGATGCACCGCGCCCTGCTACAGGCCGAACAGGGTAATATAGACGAAGCAGCGCGGCTGCTCGAGGGCCGATTGCGGCTCTACGGCATCGCAATCGACCGGCTTTTGAAGTTGCCCGATGGAACGATAGAAGCCGTGCAGCCCGGTTTTGCCCGGGCTTTTCTCGAAGCCGGACCGTAAGCCGCTGACAGCGATGGAGGAGAGTTGATGAGTAGGAAATCGCGCGCTTCGACCGATGCCGTTCTCAAGGAACTGCGCGCCTTCGGCCTTACCTATCCAGGCGCAGAGACAAAGAGTCCGTGGCCTGGTCACGACGATCTCGCGGTGAAAGGCAAGACCTTTGCTTATTTGAGCCTGGAAGGCGAACCGTTCAGCATCTCCCTCAAACTCCCCTACAGCGGCGACGAGGCGAGAAAGCTCCACTATGCGTCGCCGACGGAGTACGGCCTTGGCAAGAGCGGATGGGTGACGTTCGAACCAGCACCGGACGAACTGCCACCGATGGGACAACTGAAGTCATGGCTCGATGAGAGTTATCGCGCACAAGCGCCCAAAAAGCTTGCCGCCCTGATCACGCACAAGGTGGACTCTGGAGCTTAGGTCGAGCGATCGGTGTCACCCCACGAATCGTCGGCGCTAGAAGCTCAACGACGCCACGCCGATAAGCGCGTTTCTCATTGAATGACTTTTAAGCCCAAAGCCGGCAAATCGTCTGCTGGCCGGTTCCCCTGCGTCAGGCTTAACCTGCGTGCCATGCGTGGAGGCGCGTGCGGTAACAAGGGGAGGACATAGCAATGACCATACAAGGCGCATCACCGGACCTGTACAATGAGGATCTCGCACCGGCGAAGGTTCGAAACTGGGGACCGTTCTCGATCTTCAACGTCTGGACGTCGGACGTCCACAGCCTGTGGGGCTGTTCTGCGGCGGCTTCGTCAACTTCATCATCGCCATCGGTATCGGCTCGCTGATCATCTATGCGTTAATGAACATGGTCGGCTATGCCGGCGTGAAGACCGGGGTGCCCTACCCTGTCCTGGCGCGTGCCTCCTTCGGCATCTGGGGCGCCAACATACCGGCGCTGGTGCGCGCCATCGTCGCCTGCTTCTGGTACGGCGCGCAGACGGCGGCGGCCTCCGGGGCGATCGTAGCCCTGCTGATCCGCTCGCAATGGTTCGCCGACTTCAACCAGAGCACCCATTTCCTCGGCCACTCCGGGCTCGAGGTGATCTGCTTCGCCGTCATCTGGGCGCTGCAGCTCCTGATCATCCAGAGGGGCATGGAAACGGTGCGCCGCTTCCAGGATTGGGCCGGACCGGCGGTGTGGGTGATGATGCTGATCCTGGCGATCTATCTTTGCATCAAGGCAGGCACCTTCGCTTTCACCAGCGACATCCCGATGGATGTGCTGCTGGAAAAGACAAAGGACGCGGGCGTGCCGGGCACGCCGGGCTCCTGGACCTCGCTGTTTGCGGTGGCCGCGATCTGGGTGACCTATTTCTCCGCGCTCTATCTCAACTTCTGCGATTTCGCGCGCTACGCCCCGGACAAGGCATCGCTGCGCAAGGGCAACATCTGGGGCCTGCCGGTCAATCTTATCCTGTTCTCGCTGGTCGCCGGCGTGACCACGATCGCCGCCTTCGACGTCTATGGCGAGGTGCTGCTGCATCCCGACCAGATTTCGGCGAAATTCGACAGCTGGTTCCTGGCGGCGCTCGCAGCCCTGACCTTTGCGGTGGCGACGCTCGGCATCAATGTGGTGGCGAACTTCGTGTCGCCGGCCTTCGACTTCTCCAATGTCTTTCCACGCCAGATCGACTTCAAGAAGGGCGGCTACATCGCGGCGCTGATCGCGCTGGTGCTCTATCCATTCGCGCCCTGGGAAGGCAGTGCCGCCTCCTTCGTCAACATCATTGGCGCGACGATGGGGCCTATCTTCGGCGTGATGATGGTCGACTATTACCTGATCCGGAAGGGCGAGGTCGACGTCGAGGCACTCTACAGGGAGAATGGCGAATTCCGCTTTCAGGGCGGCTGGCATGTCAATGCCTTCATCGCCGCCGGTATCGGCGCGGTCTTCTCCTCGATCCTGCCCAACTTCACCAGCCTGCTGCCGTCATGGTGGGGCGTCTATGGCTGGTTCTTCGGCGTGGCAATTGCCGGCGTCATCTACTACGTGCTGCGCACGATGGCACTCGGTGCCGGAGCCAGGATAGCCAAGGCCTGAACAGACTCGGGCGGCGCGAGCCGCCCCGTTCATTCTGCGATCATTTCGGCCAGGCGGCGCACGGTGTTCCAGTTGCGCGACGTGCCAATGCCGAGGCGTTTGTGGCTCACCGCCGCAAGCAGCCGCGAACTCGGCATCTCGCGGGAAAAGACGATCCAGATGTCGCCGCCGACAATCCGCAGCTTCTCGTCCTTGCCGGCATATGCCTCAAGCGCCGCGGCGGTCTCGGCGGGAACGGGCGCTCGCATCACGCGCACCGCCACCTGGTCCGCGGCCTCGGCCGATTCAGCTGGGAACGGATTGCCGGCCGCCAGCCTTAGCCAGCCGTCGGCGCGGCGCACGATGATGTCGACGTGGCGGCCGAAAATCTTTGCGAACGCCGCCTCCAGCCGCTGCTCCAACGCCGCAAGTTCTGTTTCTTGCGCCTCGAAGACCAGATTGCCGGTCGCTACCAGCGTGCGCGGCTTATTCAGACCCAGGCCTTCGGCCATCGCCTTCAGATCGGACATGACGACCCGCCGCCCCTCGCCCAGGACAATGCTGTAGAGCAGCGCGACGTAAGTTTGCATGGGCGGTTAGTCTAGACCAGCCGCGACTGCTCTACCGCCGCCTCGATGAAGCTGGCAAACAGCGGGTGCGGATCGAGCGGCCGGCTTTTCAACTCGGGATGGTACTGCACGCCGATGAACCAGGGGTGGCCGGGATATTCGACCGTTTCCGGTAGCACGCCGTCCGGCGACATGCCGGCAAACACCAGGCCGCAATCCTCGAGCCGCTCCTTGTAGTCGACATTGACCTCGTAGCGGTGGCGATGGCGTTCGGAAATCTGGGTATCGCCATAGATCTCGGCGATCTTCGATCCCTTGGCGAGGTCGGCCTGGTAGGCACCGAGCCGCATGGTACCACCAAGGTCGCCGGTTTCCCTGCGCTTTTCCAGCATGTTGCCCTTCAGCCATTCGGTCATCAAGCCGACGACCGGCTCCTCGGTTGGACCGAACTCGGTCGATGATGCGCGCTCGACGCCGGCCAGCGAACGCGCCGCCTCGATGCAGGCCATCTGCATGCCGAAGCAGATGCCGAAATACGGCACCTTGCGTTCGCGCGCGAACTTCGCCGCCAGGATCTTGCCCTCAGAGCCGCGCTCGCCAAAACCGCCGGGGACGAGAATGCCATGGACCTTCTCCAGCCACGGCGCCGGGTCTTCCTTCTCGAATATCTCGCTTTCGATCCAGTCGAGCTTGACCTTGACCCGGTTGGCGAGGCCGCCATGCGACAGCGCCTCGATCAGCGATTTGTAGGCGTCCTTGAGGCCGGTATATTTGCCGACGACGGCAATGGTCACTTCGCCTTCCGGATTGTGGATGCGGTTGGACACCGCTTGCCACCGTTCCATGCGCGGCTTCGGCGCCGGATCGATGCCGAAGGCGGCCAGCACTTCCGAATCCAGCCCTTCATTGTGATAGGCCATCGGCACGTCGTAGATATGCGGGACGTCGAGCGCCTGGATGACGGCGCTTTCGCGGACATTGCAGAACAGCGACAGCTTTCTGCGCTCTTCCTTGGGGATCGGCCGGTCGGCGCGGACCAGCAGTATGTCGGGTGCAATGCCGATGCCGCGCAACTCCTTGACCGAATGCTGCGTCGGCTTGGTCTTCAGTTCGCCTGCCGTCGGAATGTAAGGCATCAAGGTCAGGTGGACGTAGACGGCGTTGTTGCGCGGCAGGTCGTTGCCGAGCTGGCGGATCGCCTCCAGGAACGGCATCGCTTCGATGTCGCCGACGGTGCCGCCGATCTCGCACAGCACGAAATCGTAATCGTCATTGCCGTTGAGGACGAAATTCTTGATCTCGTCGGTGACGTGCGGAATGACCTGCACGGTAGCGCCGAGATAGTCGCCGCGCCGCTCGCGCTCGATGATGTTCTTATAGATCCGGCCGGTGGTGATGTTGTCTTGCTGGTTGGCCGAGCGGCCGGTGAAGCGCTCATAATGGCCAAGATCGAGATCGGTCTCGGCCCCGTCATCGGTCACGAAGACTTCGCCGTGCTGATAGGGCGACATCGTGCCGGGATCGACATTGAGATAGGGATCGAGCTTTTTGATGCGTGCGCGATAGCCCCGCGCCTGCAAGAGAGCCCCAAGGGCCGCTGCAGCAATGCCTTTTCCAAGTGAGGAAACCACGCCGCCTGTGATGAATACATATCGCGCCATGGGAGTCATCGCTTAACGCGGCCGAATTGATTCCGCCAGAGAAAAAACCGCCGCGAAGGCTTTTTCCCAAGAAGGCGCTCTGGTCGTTGGCGTATCAAAACAAAAGGGCCGGCGAGGCCGGCCCTTTTGGCACGATCTGTCAAAGCGTCAGATGATGACGACTTTGGTGCCTACTTTCACCCGGCGGTAAAGGTCCATGACGTGCTCGTTGATCATGCGGAAGCAGCCATTGGAGGCGCTGGTTCCGATCGACTGCGGCGCGATGGTGCCGTGAATGCGCAGGTGGGTATCTTTCTTGCCGTCGTAAAGATAGATGGCGCGCGCACCGAGCGGATTGTCGCCGCCGCCGGGCATGCCGTCCTTGTACTGGCCATAGTGCTTGGGTTCGCGCTTTTGCATATCCAGCGTCGGAATCCAGCGCGGCCATTCCTGCTTGTCGCCGACGGCAACCGTACCCTTGAACTGCAGGCCTTCCCGGCCGACCGCGATGGCATAACGGCGGGCGGTTGACGATGATTCGACGAGGTAGAGACGACGGGCGCTGGTATCGATGACGATGGTGCCGGGGTTGTAGCCGGTGAATTCGACCTCCTGCGGCACGAATTCCGCCTTGACCTTGAACTGCCGCTTGGCCTGCTTCCTTTCGAGCGCGGCGTCGAGCGCGCGTGTTTCCGGAAGCAGCGACATCGACGAAGAGGATGTGCCGCCGAACAGTCCCGCGAACAGCCCGACGCTCTGCGGCTTCTGCCCGACCGGTTCGCTGCGCAACTCGCCATTGTTGCCGGTCAGCGCAACGTTCATGGCCTCGGCCGGGATCGGCTCGGCCGACTGGATCGGCGCAATGGGCGTAATCGGTTCGATGATGTTGACGGTCTTCTTCTTGGCCGGCGTGGCGTCAGCCACCTTGGCCGTTGCGAGCGGCTGGCTCTTCTTGGCAAGGAACGCCTGCCGTTCCGCATCGGCTTTGGCTTTCGCCGCCTCACGCATCGCCAGCTTCCTGGCTTCGAGTGCCTTGGCGCGAGCGGCTTCCTTGTCGGCTGCGATCTTGGCTTCGATCTTGCGGATCTGCGCAAGGTCGTCCGGCGTCGGATCTTTCTTCTTCTTGAGAAGCTTCAATTGCGCTGCATCGCTTTTGGCAGCGACCTTGACGACGTCGGTTGTTGTTGCGGCTTTGTGGGCCGAGTTTGCCGTCGGCATGGCCGCGTAAGCGGGCGCACCTAGGCTGAGCACGGCACAAAGGCCGGCAAAAATGAAGCTGCGAAGCTGCATGGGGAAGATCCGATCGTTCAATGCTTGTTGCCCACGGCGTCGCCCGGCGCCCCCCAAGGACGCCGAGAATGCCGCGTGCAACCTATAATCGATTAGCCGGAAGCGCCTCAAGCGTGAGGCGCAGTCGAATCTTCGTGATCGTGCGGCATTTGCCGCGACTGTGTTCAAACGACAACAGATCGCGGCATAAGTTGCCCTATTACTGGTTGGGGACCTGCGGCGTGGCCGGCGCGGTGGCGCCGTTTGTCGCTGGCGGCGTCGCCGGAGCGGTTGCCGGCGGCGTCGTTGCCGCGCCTTTGCCGGACGGCGGGGTCGGCGCCGTGGTGCCCGAAGGCGGCGTCGGCGTCGTGGTTCCAGGCAATTGGTTGAGTACGCCCTTGCCTGCTCCGTCCGAGGTCGCCGGCACGCGATCGAGAATGTCGATCGGCTTCTCGCCATAGCGCGCAACGATCGACAGTGTCAGCGACGTGACGAAGAAAGCGGCAGCCAGGATCGCCGTCGCCCGCGTCAGCGCATTGGCGGCGCCACGCGCGGTCATGAAGCCCGATCCGCCGCCGATGCCGAGGCCGCCGCCTTCGGAGCGCTGCAGCAGCACCACGCCGACAAGCGCGAGCACGACCATGAGGTGGACGACGATCAGTACGGTTTCCATAATTTACCCTGGCAAGGCCTTGTGCGGCCGCTGATTTGGAGGCGGCTCAATACAATGCTTTGACGGCATTTCCAAGCCCGTGGCCGGAATATGGGAAGCAATGCGTCCTTTGCAACGATTTCGGCGCCGGCCGTCCGCTCAAATGCAGCAAGCAGCCCTTGTATCAAGCAATGTTTCGATAGGCTTCCGCGATGCCGAGGAAGTCCGCCGCCTTTAGGCTGGCGCCGCCGACCAGCGCGCCATCGACATTCCTGACGCCGAGCAACTCGACGGCGTTGGACGGCTTGACCGAGCCGCCGTAGAGAATGCGCATCTTGGCCGCCGTATTGCCGAGCTTCCGTGCCAGTTCTTCGCGGATATGCGCATGTGCCTCGGCGACGTCGGCGGCGGTCGGGGTCAAGCCGGTCCCAATCGCCCATATTGGCTCATAGGCAATGACGGTGTTGGAACCCGTGGCGTTTGGCGGGACCGAGCCAGCGACCTGGCGCGACAGCACGTCGAGCGTGGCTCCTGCTTCTCGTTCGGCTCTTGTCTCACCAATGCAGATGATGGCCACCAGCCCGGCGCGCCATGCGGCGGAGGCCTTGGCCTGGACCAAGGCATCGTCCTCCTTGCGATCGGCGCGGCATTCGGAATGGCCGACGATGACATGGCTGGCACCTGCATCCTTCAGCATCTCGGCCGAAATGCAGCCGGTATAGGCGCCGCTTTCCTCGGTGTGGCAATCCTCTCCGCCGGCCCGCACCGGCGTGCGCGACAGAATCTCAGCGGCGTGCGCAAGCAAGGTCGCCGGCACGCAGACCACCGCTTCGGTCTCGGCGTCGAGCCCACTCATGAAGCCGTTGCCGATCATCCTGAGCTCGTTGAGCGAGGCGCTAGTGCCGTTCATTTTCCAGTTGCCGGCGACGAGCGGGCGGATTCCAGGCGTCATGGGATTTGTTTCTCCGGGCAATTTCCAGCTGGCCCTCACTATCAAAATCAGGCCACAAAGCAATCGACAGTGGGCAGGAAGGGCGCTATTGCGCTTGTTTCAGACTCGGCGCATGCGAAATGCGCAAAAATCGGAAGTACTCATGCTTGGTATGTTGAGAAGCGCGGCGGGGACCTGGGTCGCTAAACTGCTGCTGTCATTGTTGGTGTTGAGCTTCGCCGTCTGGGGCATCTCGGGCCGCCTGATGGGCGGTCTTGCCGGCCATGATGCCGTGATCACGGCCGGAGGCACCAAGGTCTCGATCAACGAATACCGCCTCGCCTACGATCGCCAGCTCAGCGTCATGTCGCAGCAATTCGGCCAGCGCATCAGCCGTGAGCAAGCGACGGCGCTCGGCATCGACAACCAGGTGCTGGCGCAACTCATGTCGGGCGCTGTCCTCGACGAGCAGGCCCGCAAGCTCGGACTCGGCCTGTCAAAGGACCGGCTCGCCGAACTGACGCGTGAAGACCCGGCGTTCAAAGGGCCTGCCGGAAGCTTCGACAGGAGAACCTTCGAGTACCTGCTTCGGCAGATCGGCATGCGGCCGGAAGACTATTTGAAGAACCGCGCCCAGGTCGCGGTCCGCCAGCAGATCGTCGAGGCGGTTTCGGACGGCCTCAAGGCCCCGGATACATTCTTCAAGGCGGTCGCGCTCTATCGCGGCGAAGATCGCACCATCGACTACCTGACCTTGCCGAAATCGCTTGTCGAGCCGATAGAAGCGCCGTCCGACAGCGCGCTTTCGGCCTATTTCGAGGAAAACAAGAAAACCTACGCCGCGCCCGAATACCGTAAGTTCTCCTATGTCAGGCTCGAACCGGAAGACATCATGGATTTGAGCGCGGTGACCGACCAACAGGTCAGCGACGACTACAATAAGAACAAGGCGCGCTACACCACGCCGGAGATGCGCACCATCGAGCAGCTTGTGTTCAAGACACCTGATGCCGCAAAGGCGGCGCTCGATTCGCTCAGGACTGGCGCGACCTTCGACAAGATCGTCGCTGCCGAAGGCAAGACGCCGGCCGACACGCTGCTCGGCACGCTGGCCAAGGACAAGATCGCCGACAAGGCGGTCGCCGACGCTGCCTTCAAGCTCAACGTCAATGAGGTCAGCCCGGTCGTACAAGGCGCATTTGGTCCCGTTCTGCTGCGCGTCACCGAAATCAAGCCGGAAGTGGTGAAGCCGCTGGCCGAAGTATCCGAGCAGATCCGCAAGGACCTGGCACTGGGCGAGGCAAGCCGCATCTTGCTGGACGTGCACGACAATTACGAGGATACGCGCGCCTCGGGCAGTTCGCTCGCCGAGGCAGCCGCCAAATTGAAGCTGAAGGTCGTCACCATCGATGCCATCGATCGCACCGGCCAACGGCCGGATGGAAGCATCGTCAAAGACCTGCCGGAATCGCCGGCACTCATCAAGGCGGTGTTCGAATCCGAACCCGGAACCGACAATGAAGGCCTCACCACCGCCGATAACGGCTTCGTCTTCTACGACGTGAGCGCGATCACGCCTGCCCGCGACCGCACATTGGACGAAGTCCGCCAGAAGGTCGTGGCCGACTGGACCGCGGCGGAGACCACCAAACGGCTCACCGCAAAAGCACAGGAGCTCGAGAAGCGTCTCAAGGCTGGCGCCACGCTCGAGGTGATCGCCGGTGAGCTCAAGCTCGAAAAGCAGACCAAGCGCGGCGTCAAGCGCGATGCGGACGACGTCGATTTCGGCAAGGACGGCGCCGCCGCGATGTTCGGCGTCGGCGAAGGCGGCACCGGGCTGATCCCCTCACCTACGGGCGACGGACAGATCCTGTTCAAGGTTGCCGAGGTGTTCGAGCCTGCCGGGGCCGATGCCAGCTCAGTACCCGAGGACGCACAGAAGTCCTTCACCTCCGGCATGTCCGACGACCTGCTCGACCAGTTGGTGGCGCAGTTGCAGACGCAATATGACGTCCGCATCGATCAGACGGCCGTAACCCAAGCCCTGGCCAGATGAGCGCGCTGAAGATCCACATCGCCAAGGTCGCCGCCGGCAGCGCTCTTTCTTTCGAGGAGGCGCGCGAGGCCTTCGACATTATCATGTCGGGCGATGCTACCCCCGGCCAGATCGGCGGCTTCTTGATGGCATTGCGCGTGCGCGGTGAGACCGTCAGCGAGATCGCCGGCGCCGTCGCCACCATGCGCGCCAAGATGCTACGTGTCGAAGCCCCCGAGGGCGCCATCGACATTGTCGGCACCGGCGGCGACAATTCGCACAGCGTCAACATTTCGACCGCATCCGCTTTCGTCATCGCCGGCAGCGGCGTGCCCGTCGCCAAGCACGGCAATCGCGGACTGTCCTCGCTGACCGGCGCCGCCGATGTGCTGATCGCATTGGGCGTCAAGATCGACATCCCTCCGGAGACGATCGGCCGCTGCATCCACGAGGCCGGCGTCGGCTTCATGTTCGCGCCGGCGCATCACCCGGCGATGAAGCATGTCGGCCCGACCCGGGTCGAGCTCGGAACCCGCACCATCTTCAACCTGCTGGGCCCGCTTTCCAATCCGGCGAGTGTCAGACGGCAGATGGTCGGCGTGTTCCTGCCCGAATGGATCATGCCCGTGGCAGAAACGTTGAAGGAACTTGGTGCCGACCATGCCTGGATCGTCCATGGCGACGGCTATGACGAGATCACCACCACCGGCGAGACACTTGTCGCCGAACTGGCCGGCGGCGAGATCCGCAGCTTTACGCTGACCCCGGAAGCAGTCGGGCTGACGCGTCACACCAAGGACGAGTTGCGCGGCGGCGACGCCGCCCACAACGCCCAGGCACTGCGCGACATGCTGGGCGGCGCCGCCGGCGCCTTTCGCGATACGGTGCTGATGAATGCCGGCGCCGGGCTGGTGGTGGCCGGCAAAGCGACGACGCTTGCCGACGGCATGGTAACGGCGGCGCAGGCCATCGACAGCGGCCGCGCGCTGAAAGTGCTCGATAGGCTGATCGAGATTTCGAACGGTTAAAACCATGTCCGACATCCTGCGCAAGATCGAGGCTTACAAGCGCGACGAGATCACGGCGGCCAAGGCGCGCGTGCCGCTCGCCGAGATCAAGGCACGGGCGACTGATGCCGACGCGCCGCGCGGCTTTCTTTCCGCCCTTGAAGCAAAGCGCAAATCCGGCAGGTTCGCGCTGATTGCCGAAATCAAGAAGGCTAGCCCATCCAAAGGCCTGATCCGCGCCGATTTCGATCCGCCGACGCTGGCCAGTGCCTATGCGAAGGGCGGTGCCGTCTGCCTTTCGGTGCTGACCGACGCACCCTCCTTCCAAGGCGCGCCCGAATTCCTCACCACTGCGCGCGCTGCCGTCGAGCTGCCTGCATTGCGCAAGGATTTCCTGTTCGACCCCTATCAGGTCTACGAGGCCAGGGCATGGGGCGCCGATGCCATCCTGATCATCATGGCCAGCGTCGACGACGCGTTGGCAAGAGAACTCGAAGCGACAGCGTTCGGGCTCGGCATGGACGCGCTGGTCGAAGTGCATGACGAGGCTGAAATGGAACGCGCGCTGCAGCTGTCGTCGCGGCTGATCGGAATCAACAACCGCAATCTCCGGACCTTCGAAACCAGCCTACAGACCTCGGAGCGGCTGGTAGCGATGGTGCCGGCCGACCGCCATCTGGTCAGCGAGAGCGGTATCTTTTCGCACGACGATTGCCGCCGGCTGGAGCAGAGCGGCATTGCGACTTTCCTGGTCGGCGAGAGCCTGATGCGCCAGCAGGACGTGGCCGCGGCAACGCGCCTGCTGTTGACGGGCAAGGCGCCGGCAGAGGCCGTTTGAGGATGGCGGCCGCCCTCACCCATCTTGGCGCGCAGGGCGAAGCCAACATGGTCGATGTCGGCGACAAGGCTGAGACGGTGCGCACGGCAGTCGCAGAAGGTTTTGTCGCGATGCGGCCCGAGACGCTGGACATGATCCTCGCCGGCGACGCCAAGAAGGGCGACGTGCTGGGCACCGCGCGCATTGCCGGCATCATGGCGGCCAAGAAGACGCATGAACTGATCCCGCTTTGCCATCCGCTGCTGCTGACCAGGATATCTGTCGATATCGAGGCGGACGCCGCGCTGCCCGGCCTGAAGGTGACAGCATTGACCCGCGTCACCGGCAAGACCGGCGTTGAGATGGAGGCTCTGAGTGCCGTCTCGGTCGCTTGCCTGACCATCTACGACATGGCCAAGGCGGTCGACCGCGCCATGGTCATCTCCGGCATCAGGCTGGTTGAAAAGACCGGCGGCAAATCCGGCGACTATAAGGTCACCGGAGATCGGACCACCGGGGCCGGCCGATAATGGCGCTGGTCCCCGTTGCCGAGGCGCTCGAGCGCCTGCTGGATGGCGCAGCAGCGCTGCCGGGTGAACGCGTCGCACTGCTGGATGCCGCAGACCGCGTGTTGGCGGAGCCGGTCGTGGCGCTCCGCACCCAGCCGCCGTTCAATGCCTCCGCCATGGACGGCTATGCCGTGCGGGCCGCCGATATCGCGTCCATACCAGCAAAGCTTTCGGTGGTCGGCATGGCGCCAGCCGGACGCGGCTTTGCCGGGGTGGTGCAGCAAGGGCAAGCCGTACGCATCTTTACCGGCGCGCCGCTTCCCGAAGGCGCCGACACCATCGTCATCCAGGAGAACGTCCGCGACCACGGCGGCGGCAGCGTCGAAGTGACGGAGCCGACGGTGCAGGGGCGCAACATCCGCCGCCTCGGGCTCGATTTCGCCAAGGACGACGTCCTGCTGGGCGAGGGCCGCCTGCTCGATCCGGCGGCCTTGTCGCTGGCGGCATCGGCCAACCACCCCAAGGTCGGCGTGGTCAAGCGGCCGCTGGTCGCCATCATCGCCACCGGCGACGAATTGCTGCCGCCGGGCAGTGAGCTTGGCCCCGACCAGATCATCTCGTCAAACGCCTATGGCGTCGCCGCCGCCGCACAGTCGGTCGGCGCGCGCGCGCTCGATCTCGGCATTGCGCCGGACCGCAAGGAGGCGATCGCTGCGCTGGTGACAAAGGCGGTGAAGGCGGGCGC
This sequence comes from Mesorhizobium sp. M0522, assembly GCF_040321085.1. Taxonomy (NCBI): domain Bacteria; kingdom Pseudomonadati; phylum Pseudomonadota; class Alphaproteobacteria; order Hyphomicrobiales; family Phyllobacteriaceae; genus Mesorhizobium; species Mesorhizobium sp. M0522. Next base: position 20,991 of record NZ_JAMYQW010000024.1, on the reverse strand, counting down.
GAACGTCATCGTCACGCTGGGTGGTGCCTCGGTCGGAGACCACGACCTCGTTCATGACGTGCTGACCGGGGAAGGCATGGCTCTCGATTTCTGGAAGATCGCCATGCGGCCCGGCAAGCCGCTGATGTTCGGGCGGCTGGGCGACATCCGCTGCATCGGCCTGCCCGGCAATCCGGTGGCAAGCCTGGTCTGCACCCAGCTCTTCCTGAAGCCGTTGCTGGCGCAGCTCGGCGGCCGCGCCTTTCAGCAGGATATGCGTCGGGCGCGGCTCGGTACCGCCATGCCGGCCAATGATCTCAGGCAGGATTATGTGCGGGCTGTTGTCAGCACCAACGCCGGCGCGCTCGTGGCGACGCCGTTCGGCATCCAGGACTCCTCGATGCTGAAAATGCTGGCCGATGCCGACGGGCTGATCGTTCGCGCGCCGTTCGCTCCTGCCGCGGCGGCGGGCTCCCCCTGCGACGTGCTGATGCTACGCTGAACCTGCCTCACTCCGAAATCAAGGTCCGGGTCAGCGGATGGTCTGGATCGGCCAAACCGTCGATGATGTTGAAATGATGCCGGTCAGGTTCGACCACCGAGCTGGTCGCGGTACCCAGGCCGATCCAGATGTTGGCCAGCAACGCGCTCTGACGCAGGAATTCGGCGCGCTCGCCGCCGCCGGCCCAGCAGGTCAGGCGGGCCTTGTCCATCGGGCGCAGCAGCACCGGGCTTTCGGCCTGCGCCTCGGCCTCATCGATCGCGATCGTCTCGTTCATGCCGGTGCGCATGATCGGGCGCAAATCATGCACCCCCGAGATCGACACCACGTGACGAACGCGCCGGACCACTTCGGGCGCCAGCGGCGTCGTCGCCGTAACCATCCGGCTAACAAGATGGCCGCCGGCCGAGTGTCCGGTCAGCATCAGCGGCCCTGGGACCATCGCCGCCGCCTTGCCGATCGCCGCGCCGACTTCCTTGACGATGCCGCCAATGCGTATCTGCGGACAGAGCGTGTAGGACGGCATCGCCACCGCATAGCCGCGATCAACAGGGCCAGTGGCAAGATGCGACCAGAAATTTTTGTCGAATGCCATCCAGTAGCCGCCATGAACGAACACCACGAGTCCCTTGGGCTTGATGGCCGGCAGGAAAAGATCGAGCCGGTTGCGTGGGTTGTCGCCATAGGCCATGTCGAGCCGCGCCCTGCCCTCGGTCGAAAGCACGTCGCGGAAAACCCGCGCGGGCTCGATCCAGGCCGCCGGCCAGCGATCGCTGCCGGCTACGTTGGCGCCGTTGGCATAGGCGTTGTCCCAATCGGCAATGTGACGTTCGAACACCCTGCGCCCTCCCTGGCATATGGCCTTGCAACGTAGCCGTGAGCATCGCGCGGCGCGTCGTCGCCAGCCTCACGATTCCAGCTCTCGCATCAATCTCAAGTGACAGCCGCCTTGATGGCGAAGCGCGCTTCCTTCCACGCACCGGTGCGCAGGATGTCCTCAAGCACTTCGACGGCCTGCCAGACATCGGCATAGCCGACATAGAGCGGCGTAAAGCCGAAGCGCATGGTCGATGGCGCGCGAAAATCGCCGATCACGCCACGTTCGATCAGCGCGCGCATGATCTGGTAGCCATGCTCATGCATGAATGAAATCTGGCTGCCGCGTTTTTCCCCATCGCGCGTGCTCTCGAGCGTGAGCCCGTAAGTGCCGCACTTTGCCTCGACAAGCTCAATGAACAGATCCGCCAGCGCGATGCTCTTCTTGCGCACCGCCGTCATGTCGACATCGTTCCAGATGTCAAGCGCGCCCTTCAGCGTGCGCATCGACAGGACCGGCTGGGTGCCGCACAGAAACCGGCGGATGCCGGTGCCGGCCGCATAGCCTGGCTCGAAGGCGAAGGGCCGTGCATGGCCCCACCAGCCGGTGAGCGGCTGCTGGATGTCGGAAAGATGCCGCTCAGCCGCATAGATGAAGGCAGGCGCGCCCGGGCCGCCATTCAGATATTTGTAGGTGCAGCCAACGGCAAAATCGGCGTTTGCCTTGTCGAGCTCGACTGACATCGCGCCGGCGGTGTGGCAGAGATCCCAGACGATCATCGCCCCGGCTTCCTGAGCCCTGCGCGTCAGCGCCGGCATGTCGCGCAGTTCGCCCGACTTGTAGTTGACGTGGTTGACCAGCACCACGGCGGTGCGTTCGTCGATCAGCTCTTCGATGGTCGGCGCGTCGATCCCCGAGAGGCGCAGCAGCGTATCTTTTCGCGTCGAAACCACACCCTCAGCCATGTAGAGGTCCGTCGGAAAACTATCGCCCTCGGCGACGATGACCTGCCGCTCCGGTCGCATGGCCATGGCGGCGTGCAGCAGCTTGTAGATGTTGACCGATGTCGTGTCGCAGACCACCGTCTGGCCGGCCGCGGCACCGATCAGGCGCCCGAGCTGGTCGCCAAGTTCAAGCGGCATGTTGAACCAGCCGGCCGTGTTCCATGCGCGGATGAGATCATGCGACCATTCTTCGGTCGCGGCCTTGTGCAGTTCATCGAAAGCGGCACGTGAAGCAGCTCCTAGCGAATTGCCGTCGAGATAGATCACTCCTTGCGGCAACACGAAGCGGTCGCGCATCGCGCGCAGCGGATCTGCGGCATCCATCGCCTTTATGGCGGCGAGATCGGGAATTCCTGTCATGATGTGCCTGCTCCCCCCAAAAATTCAACGCAACGCCGGACACGCATCGACTGTTCTTCCATCACCTGGTTGCGCGCAGCAAGGCTCCACCGGCGAGAAGCAGCCTGACCAGGCGACTGGAAACCAGGAGTTAACCCGAGGTTGGCGTTTTGAGTTCGTTTCGTTCACGGTGCATTGACCGAACCGCGCAGTCGATACGGGTTCAATTCCGTGCCCTTTGCCGACCGACGGCCGATGTCAGTGCTGCCTTCTGGGAAGCCAGAAGGCGCAAACGAAAGCAGAATCAAGGGGATGACGCTCGCGACGGTGAAAATGCGGCATTCCGGTAGGGGCGTGGTTTGTTTCCCAAGCCTTAACGCATTCATTAAACTTTAAACAGTTGCGGAACACAACTGGAACAGATAGTGTTTGTTCTGGGTTTGTTTTTCTGATTCTGTTGGGGGTCGCTATGCTGACACGCAAACAACACGAACTGCTTATGTTCATCCACGAAAGGTTGAAGGAAAGCGGTATTCCGCCCTCCTTCGACGAGATGAAGGAGGCGCTCGACCTGGCTTCCAAATCGGGAATCCATCGGCTGATTACGGCGCTGGAGGAGCGCGGCTTCATTCGCCGTTTGCCCAACCGGGCCCGTGCGCTGGAGGTGCTGCGCCTGCCTGACTCGATCGCCCCCGGCCTCAATGCGGCACGCAAGTTCTCGCCGAGTGTCATCCAGGGTAGTCTTGGGCAAGGCGCCCCTCGGCAGGGCAAGCCGACATCGTCGCGCGTCCCTGCAGCCGGCAATGACGACGATGTCGTCGCCGCCGTTTCGATCCCGGTGATGGGCCGCATCGCCGCCGGTGTGCCGATCGACGCCATCCAGCACCAGACGCATTCGATTTCGGTGCCGCCGGATATGATCATGGGCGGCGAGCATTATGCGCTCGAGGTCAAAGGCGATTCGATGATCGAGGCCGGCATTTTCGACGGCGACACGGTGATCATCCGCAATGCCGATACGGCGAGCCCCGGTGAGATCGTGGTGGCACTGGTCGACGAGGAGGAAGCGACGCTGAAGCGGTTCCGCCGCAAGGGCGCCTCGATCGCCCTGGAAGCCGCCAATCCGGCCTACGAGACGCGCATCTTCGGACCAGACAGGGTCAAGGTGCAGGGCAAGCTCGTCGGACTGATCCGCCGCTACTGAGCTCCGCCCTTGGCGCCGGCTTTGGGGTTGTCGGCCCTGCGGTATGGCGGCAGGCCCCGTGCCGCGCGTGAAAATTTCCGCTGCACGTGCCAGGGCCGGTATGATTTTTCGACCGCGAAACGGATTTCGGCGCGCGTTGCCGCTTGTGGATCGAAGTAGACGGCGGCACTTCCCGCGCGCGCCAGTTGCCGTTTGGTGACGACGAGGACCAGCCGGTCGTGGTAGCAGGGGTTATGGGCGGTGGCGTCGTCGATGACGATCAAGCTGGCAAAGGCGCAGGCTGGCCGCGCAGTATCGCGGTCCTTGGCTTGCGCGATGATCGCGCCGGATGGATGCCTGGCAAGGCAGAGGCCGTCCGTGCAAATGAACGGCATGCCCGGCGGTAGGTCGGCCGGATCGGCAATGTCGAATTGCGGGTCGTTCTTTCCAGGTGTTTCCGGCGCGACGATAGCCTCTGATGTGAGCGCGCGTTTCCAGTTGTCGATGGTGAACTCATTCGGGCGTGCCCGGTTGACCGCGAGTTCACCGCTGCCGATCGGCAGCGCGACCAGCCGTGCGTCCTCCGAGACCAATACGTCGGGTATGCGTGTCTGCGTTGTCGTCAGCAAGCCGGCGAGCGCAAAAGGAAGTGCCGCCAGCCGCAACCAGGTCGTCGCCATGCTGGCAATGACGAGGGCGATCGTCACCAGAAGGACGGATCTCAGCGAAATCAGCCCGACCGCATCGATCGGCGAGCGCTCCGAGATCCACCCGGACAGGGCGATCATCGCCGTCAGCCCCTTGCCCATGACATAGAGGAAAGGGCCATCCGCACCGAACGGCATCGCCAGCGCGCTGAGAACGGCGAAGGGCATGACGACCAGTGAGACGATGGGCATGATGGCCAGATTGGCGAACAGGCTGAGCGGCGCCACGCGCTGGAAATGCCATATGGCGAAAAGCGCCGTGGCGCTCCCTGCAATGATCGAGGTCATCGCCAGACCGCACATGCCCAGCAGGACCTTTCGAGTGGCAAAGCGTAGCGGCGACAGCCGCGGCAGCGGCGTGGTGGCCCTGCCGGCGCGGTAATCGGACCAGCCTGCATAGGCGCCGACAAGGGCCGCCGTCGCGGCGAAGGACATCTGGAAACTCGGACCGACCACCTCGTGCGGCGACACCAGGATGACCGCGATGGCCGAGATCGCCAGGTTGCGCATGGTGAGCGCGGCCCGGTCGAACAGCACGGCGATAAGCATCACCGCCAGCATGATGAAGCTGCGTTCGGCCGCCACGACAATGCCGGAAAAGACGAGGTAGGCCGCAATCGAAAAAAGCGCGGCGGCCGCGGCATATTTCTTGACCGGCCGTCGCGATGAGAAATCGGGAAACAGCGCAAAGGCACCCCGCAGCAGCGCCATGATGGTGCCGGCGACCAACGCCATATGCAGCCCCGAGATGGAGATGATGTGGTAGATGCCGGTGCGCCGCATCGCTTCGTTGATCTCCTCGGGAATGCCGGCGCGCACGCCGACGATCAGCGCAGCAGCAATCTCGCCCTCGGCACCGCCGATGCGGCTGCGGATATGGTCGGCGATAGATTCGCGCGCGTCTTCGATCGCGGAAGAAAGCTGCGCGCCAAGCGGCATGCTGCCCGACGACACGACTTTCGGATTGCCGAGAAAAAAGCCGCTGCCGCCGATACCGGCGAAATAGCTGTCGAAGGAGAAATCATAGCTGTCGGGCCGCACCGGGCCGGTCGGCGGCAGCAGCCGCACATAGCCGGTGATCTCGGAACCGGCGGTCAGCTCAGCCGGTATCTTCATCGCCGAAACGCGGACCCGTTCCGGCATGTAGCGCAGTGTCGGCCTGGCGGTTGAGGTCACATCGATTGTCAGCCTGATGCGGCCGCTCGCCATGGGCTCGTACGATACGACGCGACCCGTCAGCCGCGTCGAGATTTCGGAACCGAGCATATGCGTTCCGACACGCCATGTCTCGAACTTGGCGGCAAGTACGCCAAGCGCGCAGAGCAGCGCCACCATGAAGCACAGGCGCGTCCTGGGCCATGACCGCGAGACGACGGCACAAAGGGCCGCGAGGAGCGCGATTGCGATCGGCTGTGGAAAGGCCGGCTCCACCGACAGCCCGAAATATACGACCACCCCGCATGCGAGGAACACCGGCACCAGCAGGAAGGCGATGCCGCGGTCGAGTTCCAGGCCGGCTGCCGAGGTTATGCTGTTGCGGATACGGGACGGTGACGGGAGGCGGAAACGCCTGGGCAGGCGTACGATGGGCTCGCCCGCGGGCACGAGAACCGTTGCTGGGTCGCTGGCCGGCAGCGACGGAGCATCGAAGCGCGGAGCGGGTAGCAATGCCGGTGCCGGCAGGACAGGCGGGGGTGCGGCAAACAGCAAGCGTTCGCTGACGCCGCTGCCAACGTCCTCGCCCTCGCCCGCACCACGGCCTCGCACAGCCATCGGGTCTGCCCCTTGCGCCCTCGACCTCCTATGCTACATGAACGCGCGACGCGCGAAAGTCCGCAAACCCACTTCCTTCGCCCGCCTGAGAGTTCCATGCCCGATAAGGTCGTCACCCGTTTTGCCCCCTCGCCCACCGGCTATCTGCACATTGGCGGCGCGCGCACGGCGCTGTTCAACTGGCTGTATGCCAAGCACACAGGCGGCACGATGCTGCTGCGCATCGAGGACACCGACCGCGAGCGCTCCACCGATGCGGCAAGCGCGGCCATTCTCGACGGGCTTTCCTGGCTTGGCCTGACATGGGACGGCGAGCCGGTGTCGCAATTCGAGCGTGCGCCGCGCCATCGCGAGGTGGCCGAGGAGCTCGTTCGTATGGGCAAGGCCTATTATTGTTATGCGACGCCTGCCGAACTAGAGGCAATGCGCGAGAGCGCACGCGCCAAGGGGCTGCCTCCCCGCTATGATGGACGCTGGCGCGACCGCGACCCGTCGGAGGCGCCGCCCGGCGCCAAGGGGGCGATCCGCATCAAGGCGCCGACAGACGGCGAGACGGTGGTGCATGACCGCGTCCAGGGCGACGTGCGCTTTCCCAACAAGGATCTCGACGATTTCATTATTCTGCGCTCGGACGGCAATCCCACCTACATGCATGCCGTCGTCGTCGACGATCACGACATGGGCATCACCCACATCATCCGCGGCGACGATCATTTGACCAACGCCGCACGCCAGACCGTAATCTATCAGGCCATGGGCTGGGAGGTGCCATCGATGTCGCATATCCCGCTGATCCACGGTGCCGACGGCGCCAAGCTGTCGAAGCGGCACGGTGCGCTTGGCGTCGAAGCCTATCGCGCCATGGGCTACCTGCCGGATGCGCTGCTCAACTATCTGGCGAGGCTTGGCTGGAGCCACGGCGACGATGAGATCATGTCGATCGCCGACATGATTGCATGGTTCGACATTGGCGACGTCAACAAGGGCGCCGCCCGTTTCGACTTCGCCAAGCTCGAGGCGCTTAACGGCGTGCATATGCGCCGGATGAACGACGCGGCGCTGCTCGACATCTTCGTCGCCACTCTGCCGTATCTTGAAGGCGGCCCGGCAATCGCCGCGCGCCTCGACGACAGACGCAGGGCGCAACTGCTTGCCGCTTTGCCGGGCCTGAAGGAGCGCGCCAAGACGCTGGTCGAACTTGTTGAAGGGGCTGCATTCCTTTTCGTCGAGCGGCCGCTGCCGGTCGACGAAAAGGCGGCGGCGCTGCTCAGCGGTGAGGCGCGCACGATCCTGCGGGGCGCTCATGCGGCACTAGCCACGGTTTCGGAGTGGTCTGCCGCCTCAGCCGAAGCCGCGATCCGCGACTATGCGCAGGCCGCCGGCCATAAACTCGGCGCCGTGGCCCAACCTTTGCGCGCCGCGCTCACCGGCAAAAGTACCTCGCCAGGTGTCTTTGATGTGCTTGCCGTGCTTGGCCGCGAGGAAAGCCTGGCGCGGATCGCTGATCAAATCGATTAGCAAACTGGCCCAAGAAGATTGGCATTGAAAGGTGTGTTTCGCAGTGCAACATTGGGTCTTGGCCTAATCTGCCGCGCAGATTCAATTGCGGGCGCAAATGTGCGTATTCCGATGCTTTTGACGTGTTGGGTTCAGATATTTTGCCTTTGCCGGCCTGAGGAAACAAAAAGGAGTTTGCTATGACCGAACCTGCGACAAAAATGGAATTTGGCGGCAAAACCCAGGCATCGACGGCCAAGCTGGAACTCGGCGGCAAAACCCATGAATTCAAGATACGAAGTGGTTCGGTAGGACCTGACGTCATCGACATCGGTTCGCTCTACAACACCGCCGGCGTCTTTACCTACGATCCCGGTTTTACGTCGACGGCGAGCTGCGAATCGGAAATCACCTTCATCGATGGCGATGCCGGCATTCTTTTGCACCGCGGCTACCCGATCGACCAATTGGCCGAGCACGGCGACTTCCTCGAAGTCTGCTATCTCTTGCTCTATGGTGAACTACCGACCAAGGCGCAGAAGGACGATTTCGACTACCGGGTGACGCGCCACACCATGGTGCATGAGCAGATGTCGCGCTTTTTCACCGGCTTCCGCCGTGATGCGCATCCGATGGCGGTGATGTGCGGCGTGGTCGGCGCGCTGTCGGCCTTCTATCACGATTCCACCGATATCTCGGACCCCTATCAACGCATGGTCGCGTCAATGCGGCTGATCGCCAAGATGCCGACGATCGCGGCGATGGCCTATAAATACCACATCGGCCAGCCATTCATTTACCCGAAGAACGAGCTGAATTTCGCAGCCAATTTCCTGCATATGTGCTTCGCCGTGCCTTGCGAGGAATACAAGATCAATCCGGTGCTGGCCCGCGCGATGGAGCGCATCTTCATCCTGCACGCCGATCACGAACAGAACGCCTCGACTTCGACCGTCCGCCTGGCCGGCTCGTCGGGCGCCAATCCTTTTGCCTGTATCGCTGCCGGCATCGCCTGCCTGTGGGGTCCCGCACATGGCGGCGCCAACGAGGCAGCCCTGAACATGCTGGGCGAGATCGGTCATGTCGATCACATCCCGGAATTCATTGCGCGCGCCAAGGATAAGAACGATCCGTTCCGATTGATGGGATTTGGCCACCGCGTTTACAAGAATTACGATCCGCGCGCCAAGATCATGCAGAAGACCGCGCACGAGGTCCTGGGCGAGCTCGGCATCAAGGACGATCCACTGCTCGACATCGCCATGGAGCTGGAAAGGATCGCACTGACCGATTCCTATTTCATCGAGAAGAAGCTCTATCCGAACGTCGATTTCTATTCCGGCATCACGCTGAAGGCGCTGGGCTTTCCCACCACCATGTTCACCGTGCTGTTCGCGGTCGCCCGCACCGTCGGCTGGATCGCGCAGTGGAAGGAGATGATCGAGGACCCGCACCAGAAGATCGGTCGCCCGCGCCAGCTCTATACCGGCGCGCCGGAACGGGACTACGTGCCAATCGCGAAGCGGTGAAGGTGGTGAATGGTGAATGGTGAATGGTGAATGGGAGTAGCGAAGCGTCGCTCCCTGTCCATAGAAACCACTATTCACAATTCACTATTCACAATTCACTCACTTCCTCACCATCCCCATCACCACACCCGCGGCTATCTCGCCTGACGGCTCGTCGGTTGCCATACGCCTGGCGATTTCGGCAAAACCGTCCTTCTGCCAGGTGCGGTAGGCGGTATCGGAGAACAGCGCTTCCAACTGCCGCGCCAGATAATGCGGCCGCACATATTGATTGTAGTGTTCCGGCACAACCGGCCGGTCGGCAATGAGATTGGGCAAGGCTGCGCTCCATACTTTGATCAGCGGCTGCGCCATGCGCATGACCGGATCGAGCCGGTAGCAGGAGATCATCGGCACACTCGCCAGTGCCAGTTCCAGCGATACTGTCCCCGATGCGATCAGCGCCGCATCGGCCTTGCCGAAGGCCTGCCATTTGCGTTCGGCATCGAGTATGATCTCCGGCTTCTCGTCCCAGCTCGCGACCGAGGTCCTGACCAGGTCGGCGACGTGCGGCACCGTCGGCAACAGCAGGCGCAAGCGGTGCCCGCGCGCCCGCAGGATCGACACCGTCTCGCCGAACGGCCCGACCATGCGTCGCACCTCACCACGACGCGAACCAGGCAGTACAAGCAACGTTTTGACGTGATCTGCGGACAGGTCACGCGGCTGCGCCTGCGCCCTGGCGGCACTGATTATGCCCGGATCGTGTGCAAGGCGATGCCCGACATAGGTGCCGGGCGGCCCGCCCAGGCGAGCGAGTTCCTTCACCTCGAACGGCAGGACGCAAAGAATGTGATCGACATATGGCTTCATCGCCGCCGCCCTGCCCGGCCGCCACGCCCACACGCTCGGGCAGACATAGTGGACGATCGGGATAGTCGGATCGGCGGCACGCACCTTCTTGGCGACGCGCAGCGAGAAATCCGGACTGTCGATGGTGATAAGGCAATCGGGCTTTTCACCGGCAATCGCGTTTGCCGTCTGGCCGATCCGCCGCATCAGGCGCGGCAGGTCGCGCAGGATGGCGCTAAGCCCCATCAGTGCGATCTCGCTGCCGTCGAACAATGGCGCCAGGCCGAGCGCCTGCAAATGGCGGCCGCCGATGCCGACAAGCCGAACTTCGCGCCCGGTCATGCGCTTGAGCGCCTGCACAAGGTCGGCGCCAAGTAGGTCGCCGGACTCCTCGCCGGCGACGACGGCTATCTTCAACGGCCGCTCATTCGCCATGCGCCGGCTCCGCAGGCAGGCCAATCACGAACAGGCCGAGCGCATTGGCACGTCCGATGGTGGCGGGACCTTCGAGCACCAGCGAGCGACCGGCTTCGACGGCAATGCCGGCCAGTCCGGCGGCATGCGCCGCCTCGACGGTCAGCGGGCCGATGGAGGGCAGATCGGCACGCAGTTCCTGACCGGGCTTGGCGCATTTGACCAGAACACCGCGGCTCCCGCCGGCCAGCCTGCCGTGCCCGCGCAACTCCCTTGTCCGCTCGAGCAGCCCGTCGGTGCCTTCGACGCCTTCCAACGCAATGGCGCGGCCGCCGACCGCAACAGCCGCTTGGCCGATATCCAGCGCGCCGATGGCTTTTGCCGCCGCGTGCGCCGCCTTGATGTCGCGCCAGTCGGATCTGCGTGGCGCCGCCTTGGTCAGCAGGCCTTCGGCGGCGACCAGCTCCGGCACGATCTCGTCAGCGCCGACGACCTTGATGCCGCTGCGCTCGATCCTGCGCACGAACAGTTTCAGCACCGTATCGTCCCCCCGGGTTACACCGACGAAGAGGCTGGGTAGCCACGCGAGCAGGCCCAAATTGAGGCGCATGGCGCTCAACCTGGGGCGGCGCGTGATATGACCCGCGGTTACGAGATGCGTAACGTGATGCCGCTTAAGGATCGGCAGCAGCGAGCCGACGTCTTCCAGCCTCAAGGTTGCCTGCTCATAGGGCTCGAAATCGGCTATGCGATCGACCTCGCCGGCCGCCATCACGACGAAGGGCAATTTGCCTTGCCGGGCGAGCGCTCGGGCAATTTCGACCGGGAGACTGCCGCCGCCGGCGATGATGCCGACCTTGGCATCTGGCGCGAGATCAAGGCCCTTTCCGGCAGCCTCAATCTTCGTCATCTGCCCTCAGTCTTCATCATCGGTATCGTCGCCGTCGCTACCCTTGAGCGACGGCACGGCGTAGTGCCGCTTGCCGCGACCGGCGATGAAGTCGACGATCTTCATGGCAGTCGGCGACGAGGCGAATTCCGCCTTGGCGAATTCGATGTTCTCGCCGACGGTCCGGGAGCGATCGAAGATCGTCTTGTAGGCTTTGCGCAGCAAGTGGATCTCCGAACGCGGCAGGCCGGCGCGCTTCAGGCCAATGATGTTGAGGCCGCGAAGGCTGGCACGGTTGCCAACGGCGATGGCGTAAGGAATGACGTCGCCGACGATCGCCGAGCAACCGCCGAGAAAGGCGTTATCGCCGATGCGGACAAACTGATGAACCGCGGTAAGGCCGCCGATGTAGACATTGTCACCGACTTCGCAATGCCCGCCTAACGTCGCTTGATTGGCGAAGGTGGCGTTCTTGCCGACCACGCAGTCATGGGCAATATGGGCATAGGCAAGGAAATTGCCGTTGTTGCCGATCGTCGTCTCGCCGCGGCTGGAATCGGTGCCGACATGCATGGTGACACCTTCGCGGATCGTGCAGTTCTCGCCGATCACCAGCGTGGTACGGCCGCCCTTGTGCTTGGTGTTCTGCGGCGGCCCGCCCAGTATCGCCATCGGATAGACCTTGGTCGATGCACCGATGGTGGTCGCGCCAATCACCGAGACATGGCTGACCAGTTCGACGCGGTCGCCGATCACGGTGTCGGGGCCGACGTGACAGAAGGGCCCGATGCGGGCGCCTTCGCCGATTTGGGCGCCTGCCTCGATGACCGAGGATGGATGGATGACTGTCTGGATTTTCATTAGCATTCGTTTGTCAGCCGCTTGCGACCATCATCGCCGATATCTCGGCTTCCGCCGCCTTGGCGCCATCGACGAGGGCCTCGCAAGCGAATTTGAGAAGATTGCCGCGTTTCTTGATTTTCTTCACATGAATTTTCAGCTGGTCGCCTGGAACGACCGGCTTGCGGAACTTGGCATTGTCGATGGTCAGGAAATAAACCAGCGACGGCTTTTCCGTACCAAGGCTGCGGATGCAGATGGCGCCGGCCGTCTGCGCCATCGCCTCGATGATCAGCACGCCGGGCATGACCGGCTGGTCGGGGAAATGACCTTGGAAATGCGGCTCGTTTATGGTGACGTTCTTGATGCCGATGGCGGATTCGTCGCCATCTATGTCGACAATACGGTCGATCATCAAGAACGGATAGCGGTGCGGCAGGAGCTTCATCAGCCGCATTATGTCAACCGCTTCGAGCGTCGCCGCTGCGATGTCAGCCATTTCCCCCCTCACCCTGTTTGCGCGTCCGTGCAAGTCTGCGCAAGGCCGCTATCTCGCGCATGGCTTCCGCCATCGGCTGCGCCGGATATCCTCCCCAAATCTCACCGGCAGGCACATTGCTCATAAACCCGCTTCTTGCCGCAAGCTTGGCCCCGGACCCGATGGTCAAATGATCCGCAAGGCCGACACCGCCACCCATGGTGACGTTGTCGCCTACCGTCACGGAACCGGAAATACCCGAAAGCCCGGCTATTATGCAATTGCGGCCGATGCGAACGTTGTGCGCGATCTGCACCAGATTGTCGATCTTGGTGCCCTGGCCGATGATCGTGTCGGACATGGCGCCGCGATCGACGGTCGTATTCGACCCGATCTCGACGTCGTCCTGGATGATGACGCGGCCGATCTGCGGAACCCGCTCCGGACCCTTGGCGCCGGCCACGAAACCGAAGCCATCCTGGCCGATCCTGGCACCGCCATGGATGATGACGCGATTGCCAATCAACGCATATTGCACGCTGGCACCTGGACCGACATAGCCGTCGCGGCCAATCTGCGAAGACGGACCGATGACCGCATGCGGGGCAATGACGGTCCCGCTGCCGATGGCAGCGCGAGGTCCGATGATCGCACCCGCTTCGATGATCGCGCCGGCCTCGACATGGGCGGTCGCATCGATATGGGCATGCGGCGAGATACCGGTTTCGCCGGTCATCGGTCCAGGCGTTGCAGCCGCCGGAAAAAGCAGACGCCCGACCATTGCGAAGGCCTGCTGCGGGCGCGGATGCACCAGCACCGCGATGCCCGCCGGCGCCTTGCCGGCAAATTCGGCAGGGCAGAGAACCGCCGCCGCCCGCAGTGACTGCATCAGGGCGAAATTGCGCCTGCCATCGACGAAGACAAGGGCGTTCTCGCCGCCTTCGTTGGCGGGCGCCAGAGCCTCGATCGATACATCGGAGAGACCGGAATCAACAAGCGTCGAGCCAGTCAGATTCGCGACTTCGCCGGCCGTATACCGGCGTGAGGGCGCGAAGAACACCGGATCGGTCATTCCAGAAGCAATATCCAGCTAGCGCATGACCCGAAAATCGGAAATCGACCCTCGGAAAGGATCATGCGCAAATCAAAGTGCTACACCGTCCTTTGCGCGTCCGATAGGACGCGCTGCGCTGTAGTGTCGGATCACTGCCATCCGGATCCAAACGAGCCGGAAGCATCATTGCCCGCACATCAGAAGCGGGTCGATATGCCGAAGTTGAATTCCTGCACGTCGTCGGTCTTTTCCTTCTTGACCGGGATCGCATAGTCGATGCGGATCGGGCCGAAAGGCGATGCCCACATCAAACCGACACCGACGGAAGCGCGCCATTCCATGCCGGTTGTCGAAGAATTGACAAGGCCACTTGCGATTTTGCTGCCGTAGAGCGTTGCCGCATCGGCGAACACAGCGCCACGCAAACCGAAGCTTTCGGGGATGACCGGCAGCGGGAACTGCGCTTCCGCCGAGGCATTGAAGTAGGTGGTGCCGCCGAGATGGTCATTGCTGTTGTCCGAAGCAACCGGGCCGATGCCGCCATATTCGAAACCGCGGATCATACGGTCGCTGCTCTGGAAATGGTCGAAGACGCGCAGATCGCCGTTGCCATAGCCTTGGACATGGCCGGCGCCGCCCGAAATGAGGCCCACCAGGTCCAATTGTTCGGACAGCGTCTGATAAATGCTGCCGCGCGCCGTGACCTTGATGAATTTGGCATCGCCGCCGAGGCCGGCCACTTCGGTGCCGACATTGGCATAAATGCCATCATGCGGGTTCTTCATGTCGTCGATCGTATTGTAGATCAGGCCGAGACTGACCGAAGACTTGAGCCATGGGCTCTCGTTAACGCCGTTTTGGATCGCCTGGGACACGTCGCAACCGGCCGATGGGTCGCAGCCCTCGTCGAACTCGTACTTCTCTTGCGCAATATTATAAGCGAGTTGCGTCGAGATATTGTCTGTGATCGGCAGGCCGAAGCGAACGGTCGCGCCTGTCGTGTCGCTGTCGTAATGGTCGTAGTTTCGGCTCTGTTTGTAGATGTCGAAGCCGGCCGCGATGCGGCGTCCGAGGAAATAGGGTTCGGTGAAAGAGAAGCTGTAGTCGCGCGAGTTCTTGCCACCGCCCGCCGCCACCTTGATGAATTGGCCTCGACCGAGGAAGTTGCGCTCACTGATGGAGCCTTCGACGGACGGACCTGACGTTTCACCGCCGCTCGAATAACCGGCGCCGACCGTGAACTCACCGGTCGATTTCTCGACCACATCCACCACCAGCACAACCTGGTCCGGCTCAGAACCCGGAACAGTGGAAATTTCGACTTTTTCAAAATAATCGAGCGCTTCCAGCCGCCTCTTCGCGCGCTGGATGAGCACCTGATTGAAAGCATCGCCTTCGCTGACATCGAACTCGCGGCGAATGACGTAGTCGCGCGTCCGATCGTTGCCGCGAATCTCGATGCGCTCGATATAGGCCTTGGTCCCCTGATCGACCGTATAGACGACCGAGATCGTGTGGTTCTCGAAGTTGCGGTCGCCGCGCGGCGTCACCTGGGCGAAGGCATAGCCGGATCCAGCGACCTTTTCGGTCAAGGCGATGATCGTGTCCTCGACGTTCTTGGCGTTGTAGACATCGCCCTTGTGGGTCTCGACCACCGATTCAAGCGACTTGGCGTCGACCTCGGGGATCGTGCTTTCGACGCTGACATCCCCGAACGTATAACGCTCGCCCTCCTGCACCGTGATGGTGACGGTGTATTTGTTGGTTGTGTCGTCGAGTTCGCCGACAGCCGCGACGACCTGGAAGTCGGCATAGCCGTGATTATAATAGAAGCGGCGCAGCAGCTCCTGGTCGGCGCGCAGCTTGTCCTCGTCATAAACATCGTCGCGCAGCACGAACGACAGGAAGGACGAGCGCTTGGTGGAGATGATGTCCGACAGACGGCGGCTCGAATAGGCGCTGTTGCCGACGAAATTGATCGCGGCGATCTGGGTGCGGCCGCCTTCGTTGATGTTGAAGACCACGTTTACCCGGTTGTCGCCGAGATCCATGATCTGGGTGGTCACGGCGGCATCGTCGCGGCCGATACGCCGGTATGCGGCCTTGACCGCCTCGACATCGGCATCGAGCTGCTGTTGCGAGAAGGTGCCGCGCGGCTTCAATTGCACCGCGGCCTCAAGCGCGTTGTCCTTGAGCTTCTTGTTGCCCTGGAACAGCACCTGGTTGACGACCTGGTATTCGGACACCTTGATGACCAGCGTCGATCCGACCTGGTTGATCTGCACATCCGAAAACAGCCCGGTGCCAAACAGCGCCTTGACCGCATCGTCGATATCCGAACTGGAAAACGCCTTGCCGGGCTTGATCGTCACGTAATTGCGGATGGTGTCCGCGTCGACACGCTGATTGCCGGTGACTTCGACTCTGGAGACGACAGCCGCCTCGGCGGCCGATGTGGCAACGAACTGCACTGCGAGCGCGGCTGGTACAACCAGAGCGGCGGACATAGCCACCGCGGACGCGGCGCTCAGAAACTTGGATGCTGCCTTCATCGGGCTTTTGTACCTTTTCTCGAAGTCCCCACGGCGAGAAAACCGGACGTGCGGTAATTTCCCCTACCGTATTAACCGGATTTTCCCTACACGCAAGGCTTCTGGTTAATTTGTATTTACTTAACCCTGCGGCGTGGCTTTCGCGTCACGCATATCCCCACGCATGGTAAACGGCGTCTCAACATTGCTCGTGCCGAAGCCAAATTCCTTCATGATTTCAGCACCCAAACAGATCGTTCCAGAAAACAAAGCCCATGAACCCGAGCACCAATATGAGGCCGCTTCGGTAAGCCATTTCCATCATGCGTTCGGACACCGGCCGCCGGATGACAGCCTCCACGCCGTAGAACAGAAGATGCCCTCCGTCGAGGGGGGGAATCGGCAAAAGGTTGAGAATCCCTATCCCGACTGACAGGAATGCAACAAGCTGCACGAGCCATTCAAAGCCGAGCTTTGCCGCCTGACCCGACATCTTGGCGATCTTGATGGGGCCGCCCAGCTGGCACTTGTCCTCGCGGCCGACAACGAAACGTTGCAGGAACTGGCCGGTACGCTGGATGACGTGTCCGGTTTCCTGGACCGCTGCCCCGACCGCCCCGGCCGGACTATAGGTGATCAGCCGTGGCTGGCCGAGTTCCTTGTTGTTGACGACGCCGATCACGGCCACCTGGACCTTATTGCCCAGTGCGTCTTGTTGTTCCATCAAGCGCGGCGTCGCCGTGACGGTGATTTCCTTGCCGGCGCGTAGCATGACGAAGGTGATGCTGTCGCCGGCGCGGCCAGAGACCAGACGCTGGACGTCGGCAAAGGTCTCGACCTTGCTGCCGTCGACGCTGACGAATCGGTCGCCGGGCATGATGCCGGCCGCGGCGGCCGGACTGCCGACGGTGACCTCAGCCACCATCGGCTCCAGCACGGGCCGGCCATGGACGGAAAACAGCACGGCAAAGACGGCGATCGTCAGCAGGAAGTTGAACAGCGGCCCCGCCACGACGGTCGCCGCCCGCTTCCAGATCGGCTGCGTGTGGAAGGCAACCTTGCGTTCTTCGTCGCTCAGCGCCTCGATCTCCTCCGAGCTGGGCTGGCTCGACGTCGCGTTCATGTCGCCGACGAACTTGACGTAGCCGCCGAGCGGTATGGCGCAAAGCTTCCAGCGCGTGCCGCGGCTATCGTTGAAGCCGATGATCTCTGGGCCGAAACCGATCGAAAAGGCTTTTGCGCCGATACCGCACCAACGCCCGACGAGGTAATGGCCCATTTCGTGGACAAAAACGACCACGGTCAGCACGAACAGGAAAGGCACCAGCGTGCCGAGGACAAAGCCCTCTGTGCTGAAAACCGCGTGAAAAATCTCGTTCAATTCATGCCCTCAAATTCATCCACGGCACAGATCACGCCGCGACTGTGACATCAATCCAGGCGAATCCATGACGCAGCCCCGCGTCGGCCCACCGACGATGCCGTTCAAACCGGAAACAGCCCCTGTGCCGGATGGTCGGCGGTCGCGGAAATCCAGCCGATGACGTATAGGGCGAAAGCCGCCGCGACAAGCCCATCTACCCGATCCATGATGCCGCCATGGCCGGGTATCAGCGTGCCGGAATCTTTACGGCCGTGGCGTCGCTTGACCCATGATTCGAACAGGTCGCCGGCCTGCGCGACAATCGAAAGCACCAGTGCGACCACGCCAAGCACGACGAGGTTGCCCGTTCCGGCTACGGCGGCCAGAAGCAGCCCGGCCACTACGCCGCCGACCACCCCACCGAGCGCCCCGCTCCGCGTCTTGCCCGGCGAGATCGACGGCGCCAGCCTTGGACCACCGATGGAGCGGCCGACGAAATAGGCAAAGATATCGGTCGCCCAAACCACGGCGAATAGGAACAGAATGGCCAGCAGCCCTGAATGGTCGCCGTCACGCAAGAAGGCCAGCGACAAGCCGGACACGGCCGCATAGGCAAGGCCGGATGCTTCCCACGGTCCTGCCCTGCGCATGGAAGAAGCGACGGCAGTGACAGCAACCAGAGCCGCGACGAGCGGCAGCAGCAAAGACGCAGGCAGGCCGGCGACGAGGGCACCAATAAAGACCACGATCAGCGCCTCGGGCAGAAAGCCGAGACCTGCCGTAGCACCAGCACCTGCCGGGGCAACGGGGCGGCTCATCCGCGTCCACTCGTAGAAGATGACCGCCGCCGTGGCAGCGCAAAGCAACCGGAAGGACAGTCCGCCGAGCCAGGTCAGGGCAAGCGTGACGATGGCAAGCACGACGGCCGAAATGACCCGGAGTTGGAGGTTGCTCATTCCTCAGCCTGAGGCGACATCTTGGGCGGCAAGTCCGCCGAAGCGGCGCTCGCGGCCGGCGAAATCGCGCAGTGCATCGGACAGGTGCTCGCGACTGAAGTCGGGCCAGTAGCAAGGCAGGAAAACGAGTTCGCTATAGGCGGCCTGCCATAACAGGAAGTTGGACAGCCGAAGCTCGCCGCTGGTGCGGATGACCAGTTCCGGGTCCGGAATGCCCTCTGTATCGAGCGAGCTGGCAAAGGAATCGGCCGTGATCGCCTCGCTCTCGATCTCACCGCGCGCCACCGCCGCTGCGAGCTTGCGCGCGGTGCGCACGATCTCGTCGCGCCCGCCGTAATTGAAGGCAATGACCAGTGTCAGCGCCTCGTTGCTGAGAGTGAGCGTTTCGGCTTCCTCGAGCAGCCCCCTTATGTCGGGCTGCAGCCCTGCCCTGTCACCGATGACCCTGATCCGCACCCCACTCTGGTGCAGCTCGGCAAGGTCACGTCGGATGAAAAGCTTCAGCAGGCCCATGAGGTCGCTGACTTCGGATTTCGGCCGTGACCAGTTTTCCGACGAAAAAGCGTAGACGGTCAGGAAGGAGATGCCTAGGCCGGGGGCGGCGCGCACTGTCTTGCGCAGCGCCTCAACGCCGGCGCGGTGACCGGCCAGCCGCGGCAAGCCGCGCGCCTTGGCCCAGCGTCCGTTTCCGTCCATGATGATCGCGACATGCGCGGGCGTTGCCATATTCTCGCTTCCGGGCCAGGCGTGGCCAGACCCTAGACCTGCATGATTTCCGCTTCCTTGTCGGAAAGCAGGTGGTCGATGGTGCTGATTGTCTCGTCGGTCAGTTTCTGAACCTGGTCGGCCCGTTTGCGATGGTCGTCCTCACTGATGTCGCCGTCCTTTTCCGCCTTTTTCAGAAAGTCCATGCCGTCCCGGCGAACGTGGCGTGCGGCGACGCGGGCATTCTCGGCATAACCGTGCGAGATCTTGACCAGCTCCTTGCGGCGCTGTTCGTTGAGCTCGGGCAGCGGAATCCTGAGATTGGTACCGTCGACGATAGGATTGAAGCCGAGATTGGCTTCACGGATGGCGCGGTCGACTGCGCTGACCATCGACTTGTCCCAGACCGAAACCGAAATCATGCGCGGTTCCGGCACCGACACTGTTGCCACCTGGTTGATCGGCATGGTGGTGCCATAGGCCTGCACCTGGACGGCATCGAGCAGGTTGCTCGACGCGCGGCCGGTGCGCAGCGAAGCCAGATCATGCTTGAACGCGGCGATCGCCCCGTCCATGCGCCGTTTGAGATCGTCGTACTCGCCACTCATCATCGTCTCCTCGACCCGTTAACCCGGGTTCACTGCTTAGGCCCTGTTCGAGCCTCATCCGCAACCGGTCCCTTTCGGGTTCATGGTCCGGTCAATCGTCTGCGACAACCGTGCAACGGCCGCCGCCCCTCAGGATATCGCCGAAGCCACCCTTCTCGTGGATCGAATAGACGATTATCGGAATGTTGTTTTCGCGCGCAAGTGCAATCGCCGCCGTATCCATGATCGAAAGCCCGCGTTTGATGACTTCGTCATGGCTGATCCGCTCGAAACGTGTCGCATGCGGGTCCTTCTTGGGATCAGCCGAATAGACACCATCGACCTGGGTGCCCTTGAACAGAGCATCGGCGCCGATCTCGGCGGCGCGAAGGGCCGCAGCCGAATCGGTGGTGAAGAACGGATTGCCGGTGCCGCCGGCGAAGATGACGACCTTGCCCTGGTTCATGTAGGCGGTCGCCTGACGCTGCGAAAAACTTTCGCAAAGCTCGGGCATGGCGATCGCCGACAGCACCACGGCGTCGACGCCGATCTTGTTGAGCGAGGTGCGCAGCGCCAGCGAATTGATAACCGTGGCAAGCATGCCCATATGGTCGCCGGTGACGCGGTCTCCGCCTTTTGACGCAACCGCGACGCCACGGAAGATGTTGCCGCCGCCTATGACGACACCGACTTCGATGCCCAATGCGCGGGCCTCGGCGAGGTCGGCGGCGATGCGGTCGACCACCGATACGTCGATGCCGAAATGCTGCTCGCCCATCAACGCTTCGCCCGACGCTTTCAGCAAGACACGTCGGTAGAGGGGCTTCACCGTCATCTGGTCCTCGTCATCGTGCGTGTGACGCGTTTCGGTGCGCCCCGAAACACTGGGCGTTCCGATACACGAAGGGCCCCGCCGGGTACCCCCGGCGCCCCCCCGCCAACGTTTAGACGAGGCACCGGGAAAGCGCCAGGGCGCCCCCCCAAAAATTCCCACGCGGGGCAGGACCCGCCGA
>NZ_JAMYQW010000023.1:0-111550 GCF_040321085.1 Mesorhizobium sp. M0522 | reverse complement strand
CCGCTTCGACGCACCTCCTGCAACAAACAGAAGCGGACATCTGATGTGCTACAAAAACCGGACAACTTGAAAAGCTACCGACAGACACAGCCGCGGGCGGCCCCAACAGGCGCATCCCGACGCATCGCACCGATAGTCCCGGTTCTCTGCGCGGTCATCGGCCAGACTTCACCCAGGCATGGTCCAGCCAGCGGGGCAGGTGCTGTCTTGGCTTGCGCCGCCATACCGCCCTGGCTCGCCAGTTGCAAACAGGGGTTGCATCTGGCAGCGGAATGACGAGGATCGGCCTGACCCAGGCACCATTTGTGCAGGCAGGAGTTTCGAGGGAGGGAACATTCATGCGGTTTCTTGCGGCAATCTTTCCGCGGCAGGTTTTTTCCATCCTGTTCCTGTCGGTAATTCTCGCAGCCTGCACCGTCGTGGTGGATGATGAGGGGCCGGGGCCGCGCCCGCCACGGCCGGGGCCGCAATTCTGCACTAGGCAATATGACCCGGTCTGTGCCCGGCGCGGCGGCGACCGCCAGACCTTCGCCAATGCCTGCCTTGCCGAACGGGCCGGATACCGCATCATTCGCGAGGGCGAGTGCCGCGGCGGTGGTGGTGGCGGTGAGGAGCAGACATTCTGCACCCGCGAATACCGCCCAGTCTGTGCCCGTCGCCATGGCGAACTGCGCACATTCCCCAACGAATGCGAAGCCCGCGCGGCGGATTATCGCGTCGTCGATGACGGGCCCTGCTAGCGCACCGACCTACAGCCTGGCCGGATAAGCACCATCTGGGGGCCGGCGTAGAGCTCAGCGCCGTTCCCGTTGGAGATGCGCAGGCGACGCGGATCTGCGGCATCATCAGCATGTGAAGCAGCGTTGTGGCGCGTCGGCTCAGTTGGCCGGGTTGTCGACCGGTTCGAGATTGTCTTCCGTGGTGACCCGCTCATAGGTCTCCTGATCGCTGCGGATGCGATATTGCGGCGAGCCGTCCTTGACCGGCAGCCGGCTCTTGATCTGGAACAGCTCCGCGGTCTTTTGGGCAAGGCCGGTGCGGCTCTTCATGCGGACGGTCTGGCCGACGGTGAAGATATGCGCCGGCGTGTCCGTGCGCCGCGCATTCTGCTGGAAGCGGATCATGTGACATTCTCCTGGTCGTGCCGAAGCGCTGCGTCGAGCTCGGCATGGTCAATGGCGACAAGCTGGCTGGTCGCGCTTTTCACTGTCCTTGCCGGCAGATGGATGAAAGTGGCGACGCGGCGCCAGGCAGGCCAGGACATGCCGTCGATCAGTTCTTCGTCGTGGTCGATGTCATAGTCGCCGGCCGGCTGCACGCCATCCAGCCCGCCAAGCACGAAAGGTGCCGCGAAATGCGCTATGGAATGGGTGGTGCGAGCAGACATTCTTGTGCCTCGAAGTTCTCGCTTGTGCCTTGAAGTTCTCGTGCCTTGAAGTTTCTTTCCGGCCTGCCCCGGAAGCGGAGCCTGCATTGCGGTACCAGGTGTCGGCGATTTGGATAAGTTTGGCGGGCCGAGAATCCCTGACACCGCGGGGCCAAGCATGGCCCAAAACGGTTTCATACCAATAGTCTGAAAATACGGCTTATTCAAGAAGTTTTCGGCCTCTTACCCCTACCAACGTCAAATTACTTTTCTATAGTTATCCGCAGAACGATGATACGGTCCCGGTGCACCTCAAAAATTGTTTGAAGAACTTCCGAAAAAATTCCTCCGGCATTTGTATTTATCTAGCAATGGAAGGAAGAGAGTCATGAACTCCGCAAGAACACCGGATGTCCCGACAGTTGCAGTCAGTCCTGTCGCAAAGCCGATAAAGGTCTTGTCGCCGCGTCTCACGATAAGAAGCGACGAGGCGGCAAGGCGAAGGATTGCCGACACCGACGGCACGGCGCGGCGGGCGCGCCAGCTTGCCGAAAGCAACCGCCTGATTTGACGCGCAAGCCATGACGCTCAATTTTCCCAATCCCAGCCGCTCCTATGACGCGGCGGCCAAGCGCATTCGTTTCGTCGGCCATGACGGCATGTTCGAAGTCCCGTTCTTTGTCGAGGTCGCGGCACTTTCGGCGGCAAACCCGGCAGCAAGCGGAGCCGAGGCCGAATTTCTCAGCGCCTTCGACGCCAAGCGTTCGTCGATCCACGAGATTGCGCGCCAAGCCTACTCGCACGGCCGCAGGAACATGTATGTGCTGACGCCGGCCGACTTTCGGTAGGCTCCCCCGGGTTCGAAGTTTTGCTTCGTAGCGACCGCCGTCTGCTCTTGCACGCGCCGCAGCGATGGCCTAGATCGCGGCAGGCGGACAACACGGCAGGTTTCCCATCAACAGAGATCCGAGACAACCGGCAGGCGCACGTTACGGCTCAGGCGGACAGCCGCCGCTGGGGCTCGACCAGCACGTGCAGCAGGCGCTGCAGCTGCACCAGGCCGGGCGCCGGCAGGAAGCCGAGGCGCTTTACCGACAGGTGCTGGCGCAAAAGGCCAACCACCCGGCTGCTGCGCATTTCCTCGGGCTTCTGCTGCACCAGACCGGGCGCAGCGCCGAGGGGCTGGCGCTGATCGAACAATCGGTGCGTCTGCAACCGAACAATCCGGATTTCCTCAACAATCTCGGCACCGTGCTGCGCGACCTCGGCCGGGTCGCGGCCGCCGCCGATCTCTTCCGCAAGGTGGTGGCGATTCGGCCGGACCAGCTGGCGGCGCGTGACAATCTCGGCTCGTCGCTGAAGCAGCTCGGCCAATTCGAAGGCGCCGAGGATATTTATCGCGGCACGATCGGCCGCAACCCGTTCCATGTCCGCGCCCGCGTCGGGCTTGCCGAGACGCTGCAGGAAGCGGGCCGGCTGGATGAGGCATTGGCTGTTTTTCGCGAGGCGCTGACGATCCGGCCGAAGGATGCCGATCTTTTGCATGGCCTGGGCGTCGGGCTGATGGAAAAGGGCAATCTCGACGAGGCTGCGGATCTTTTCAGGCAGGCGCTGGCTGTGGACCCCGGCATGGCGAGGGCCTGGCTGATGCTTACCCAGGTCAAGCGCCAGAAGGAGCGCGACGCCGAGCTTGCCCGCATGGAGGCGGAGCACGCCAAGGCGCCGCAAGGCAGCCTGGCGCGCATGCAGCTTTCCTTCGGCCTCGGCAAGGCCAATGACGACCTCAGGGATTATGGTCGCGCCTTCGACTATTTCGCCGAAGGCAACGCGATCCGCCGCCAGGGCATCGACTACGACGCCGGCAAGACGCGCGGCGAGTTCGAGGCGATGAAGGCGGTGTTCGACAAGGCCTTTTTTGAAAGGCACAGGCCGAGCGGGATAGCCGACGACACGCCGATCTTCGTCGTCGGCATGCCGCGTTCCGGCACCACGCTGGTCGAGCAGATCATCGCCAGCCATCCGCAGGTCTATGGCGCCGGCGAGCTCAGCATATTAAAGACGGCGGTCGGCAAGCAGTTTCCGCTCAGCATGAAGGGCGGCTTTCCCTGGGGCATCGCCGACATGCCCGACAAGGCCTATGCCGAGGCCGGCCAGGCCTATCTCGACATGCTGCACGCCCGCTATCCGGGTTCTCGGCACGTCACCGACAAGATGCCCGGCAATTTCCTCTTGGTGGGCTTCATCCATTTGATGCTGCCGAAGGCCAAGATCATCCATTGCGCGCGCGATGCGGCGGCGACCTGCCTGTCGATCTACAAGGTGCACTTCCGAGGCGACAGCCATCGCTACGGCTACGATCTCGACGAGCTCGCCGATTTCCACAATCTGTACACCGACATCATGGCGCACTGGCACGCCGTGCTGCCTGATGTCGTGCACGACGTTCGCTACGAGGATTTCGTCGCCGACCAGGAAGGCCAGTCGCGGGCGCTGATCGCCCATCTCGGCCTGCCGTGGGACGACGCCGTGCTGTCGTTCCACCAGACCGACCGGCCGGTGCGAACGGCGTCGGCTGCGCAAGTGCGCCAGCCGATGTATCAGGGCTCGGTCGACCTGTGGAAGCGCTATGGCGACCGGCTGAAGCCGCTGCACGACAAACTTGATCGAGGGGCGCCTACAGCTCGATGAAGGGCTGAAAACCGCCAAAGATCATGCGCTTGCCGTCGAACGGCATGGTCTCCCAGTCCGACTTGAGGCGCGGGTCGGCCATCACCTTGGCCATCACCGCGTCGCGGCTCTGGCGCGATTCGTAGACCACCCATGAGAAGATGACGACCTCGTCGTCCTTGGCCTGTACGGCGCGCGGGAACGAGGTGAGCTCGCCATAAGGGACGTCGTCGCCGACGCATTCGACGTAGGCAAGAGCACCGTGCTCCTTCCAGACGGCGCCGCCGGTTTCCGCCAGCTTCTTGTAAGCATCGAGCTTTGCCTTCGGTACGGCAAGTACGAAACCGTCGACATAGGACATCTGATTTCCTCCATGCGATCGTTTTCCTCTCCCTCGCGAGCGGGAGAGGTGATTTCAGACACAGCCTGTGTGGAATGCTAAGCTGCTTTCACCGGTGCGTTCATTGCCCATTCGACGCCGAACGGATCACGCATATTGCCCCAGCGATCGCCCCAGAACATCACCTGCAACGGCACGACTTCCTTGCAGCCCGCCTCGACGGCTCGCTGCCACCAGGCGTCGATGTCGTCGCTGCCGAGATGGAGCTGCATGGTGTAGCCCTGCGGCTTCACAGCGGCCATTCCATGCTCGGGATAGAAGTCGGAAAGCATCAGGGTCGAACCGTTGATGTGGAGATGGATATGCATGGTGCGGCCCTGTTCGTCCGGCGGATAGGCAAAGACCTGCTCGGCACCGAAGGCCTTTTGGTAAAATTCTGCGGCTTTGAAAGCGCCGTCCAGCTGAAGGTAGGGCGTCAATCCGCCAAGCACTTTGGCGGCGGGCTGGGTCTGCGGCTGGTCATTCATGTCATGCTCCTCTTTGCGTCTGGTTTGCCTTTGCGAACCACAGGACGAACGGAACGGCGACGATCCTACACGGCCGATGGTTTTTTGGATTCGAAATGGCGCCTGCCGCGACGGCCAACTGCCACCTTTTAACCTTCGATGCGAATCCGCGGGCTGTTTTGCGCGTCGACGACGATTTCCGGCCAGCCAATATCTTTGCGCAGCTCGATCGGCAATGAAAGGATGGCGCGTTCGCTGCGATAACGGGCGCGAGCCGCCGAGTAACGCGTCACGGCGTGACCTATGGATGACAGAATAGACATGATGCTTTCTCCTCGATTGGCGCCGGCATCACCGTGTCGGCAACCCAAGGACGTGGCATGCGATCATCATCCGACAGAGCGCCGGAATTTTTTTCCGCAAGCCTTCAGCCGCCGGCTTCGGCAACCTCCCGGAAGAACTCCTCCGGGCTGTCGATCTCGGTCAATCGCCGTTTCTCGATCAGCCAGAAGCGGTTGCCAACCGCGCGGATGAAGGAGCGGTCGTGCGAGGCAAGCAGGCAGCTCGCCTGATGTTCCAGCAATTCCGCTTCCAGTGCTTCCTGACCATCGATATCGAGATGATTGGTCGGCTCGTCGAGTAAATAGAAATTGGGATTGGCGAGCCTCAGCGCCAGCATCATCAGCCGCGCCTTCTGTCCGCCCGACAGCACGCCGATCCTGCGCTCCTGCATGTCGACGAGCATTATGCAGTCAACGATGAATGGTACCTGAGAAGCCGACGTCCTCTTGCACCCATTGGGGTGTTCGGCAAAAATACTGCCGGACCAGCGTGGTGTTACGCGGCTGCGGATCTTCTGGATGCGACACAGAGAACCACTCTACCGACGGGAAAACACGCGAACCCACGGCGTTCGCCATGGCGGCGGCGACTACAAATTTTCCCGGCATATCAAGAAAGAGGACAAGACGAGCCGCGGCTCCATGCATGGCGAAAAACAATGGGGCCGCGACTACACGCCGTTGTTCAGATTCCTGCTTTCGAAAGTTGGACAGGATTGGTCCGATGTTCACAGTCAGGCAGTGGCGCGACTGGATCGACCGGACCCGATTTTCTGGATCGTTGCACTCAACGATGCCGACAAGCACTCGTTCGTCCGAGTGGGAGAAAATTCATATTACAGTGGCCTGTACTTGGATCAGGACAATCGCCTGGCGCTGGTCGATCCCGAACTCAGGTTGGAAGACATGAAGCCAAGCTGTTCCTGTTGTACACAAACGTTCAATGGTGTTCCATTCATCCGAAAATACGAAGCAGGTTAGGGCAGAGCCTCGCCGCGCCTTTCAGCCTCACCTGATCCCTGCGGCCCAAGCCACCAGGTCGTCCTCGCCGCTGCGCAGTCGCTTCATCACGCGTTGCATGGGCCAGCAGGTAACGCCGCTTCCAACTTCGAGAGCCGCGTTGATTTCCCCTTCGGGATCATCATCATTCGTCAGCCAATGCCCACCAAGTTCCCTGCGGAGCACCTCGCCGCAATAGCTGCCCAACGCAAACAAGCGCGGCCCGATATCTTGCGACATCAAACCGCCGGAGATGGGCTCCCCGTCCTTCGTCTGCTCGCGAAAGAAGCGCTCCACCTCCGATATGCTCCGTGGTGTGAAATTCGCGTCATAGCCCGAACTTTGCAGTGCTTTGGATATCCACTGCGCGGCTATCGGAATGTCATCCTGCAAGCGCCGCGGCGCGTTCGTCGTTTGAGACGCCGCGCGGGGCGGCAGGAAAGCTGCGGCGACGGCTGCGAGAAGTCCAAAGAAACGACGCGTCATCATCTGCACCCACCCAAGCGATGGCATGAGAATAGCTGTGGCTTCAAAGGAGCGCCACGGCGGATTGCCGGAGGCAATGGCAATGACGGTTGGCATTCGGCAGGACTGTCACACGGACCTCAAGTGGCCACCGCTTACTCCGTATTCCTTGTTCAAATCCAGCAGGAAATGTCCGAACACCGAGCTTCTGCCGAGATCGACAACGATCACAAGAAGGGCGTTGAACCTGCCGGTGCCAATCAAAACCTGATCAAATCGGTTTTGGGCGTCTCGGTAGACATAGTGGACGTCGTTCAAATATGGCAGCCCGATCTCATCCAGATCCAGCGCCTCGACATATGGCCATATGTCTACTGCAGCCTCTGCCGTGGCGGTGACGTTCGTCATAGGCTCCGCGAAGCAAGCCTTGAATTCGTCTTCCTGAAGTCTGCGAGTGACGACCATCAAGCATTCTAGACACCGGTTGAGAATGCTCGCAACAGGTATGCAGCCCGTTTACCGCCCCGGCCGACCCGTCCTGCCGGGCCGGCGCTTTTCACGGCGGGCGTCGGCGGGGTCTTCGTAGGAGCCGATACCACTGCGCTGGCGGACAATGGGTTTTGCAAAATCGTCGCGATCCTTCGCGCCCCCCTCTGCCCTGCCGGGCATCTCCCCCACACGGGGGGAGATCGGCTGTGGTTTCGCTGGCACCTTTCCCTCGACCGGCTTCTCGGTGCGCCGCACGGTCATCTCGTCGAGCGAGTTCTTCTTGAACAGCGGCTTGGTCGGTTCGCCCGGGATGCCGAAATCGGAGCCGTGCGCCTCTTCGGCCGACTGCTTCTTGAACAGCGAACGCGACACTGCGCCGGCCGGGGTCGGGATATCCGTGCCCGGCCCCATGGCGTCGAGCGCGGGCTTCGAAAACAGCGGCTTCTTCACCGGCACGGCGCCATCGGCACCCATTTCGTCGAGCGCCGGCTTGCGGAAGAGATTGGGGCGGGCCGCCTCTTCGGCGGCACGTGCCTCGTCGAGCTTGCGGAAACGCTCCTGTTCCTCTGATGTGCGATGTTTGGCCACGCCCTTGTTGTGCTTGCCCTTCTCGCGGCCCGAGACCGGGCTTTCCATGTCGGCATATTTGGCCAGCGGGTCGTCGGAGATGGACAACTCCATCTCGCGCAGCCGCTTGATCTCGTCGCGGATGCGGGCCGCCTTCTCGAAATCGAGGTTA
This sequence comes from Mesorhizobium sp. M0522, assembly GCF_040321085.1. NCBI lineage: Bacteria > Pseudomonadati > Pseudomonadota > Alphaproteobacteria > Hyphomicrobiales > Phyllobacteriaceae > Mesorhizobium > Mesorhizobium sp. M0522. The sequence continues at coordinate 103,638 of NZ_JAMYQW010000023.1, read as the reverse complement.
GCGGCGGCGTCGCGCATCTGCTTGTCCATCGCGTCGAGATGCGCCTTCAGATTGTTGCCCATCATCGCGCCGGCGCTGTCGGTGAACTGCGAGATGTCGGCGCGGACATGGTCCTTCTCGTAGACCGAGTCCAGGATGTCCGAAATGCGCGACTTGACCGATTCCGGGGTGATGCCGTTGGCCGCGTTCCACTCCATCTGCTTTTCGCGGCGGCGGTTGGTCTCGGCCATCGCCCGCTCCATCGAGCCGGTGATCTGGTCGGCGTAGAGGATGACCTTGCCGTCGACGTTTCTGGCGGCACGGCCGATGGTCTGGATCAGCGATGTCTCGGAGCGCAGGAAGCCTTCCTTGTCGGCGTCGAGAATGGCGACGAAGCCGCATTCGGGAATGTCGAGGCCTTCGCGCAACAGGTTGATGCCGACCAGCACGTCGAAAGCGCCGAGGCGCAGGTCGCGCAGGATCTCGATACGCTCCAGCGTGTCGATGTCTGAGTGCATGTAGCGCACGCGAATGCCCTGCTCGTGCAGATACTCGGTCAGGTCCTCGGCCATGCGTTTGGTCAGCACGGTGACCAGCGTGCGGTAGCCGGCCCTGGTGGTCTCGCGGATTTCGCCCACGACATCGTCGACCTGCGTCTTGGCCGGGCGCACCTCGACCGGCGGATCAATCAGGCCAGTCGGGCGGATGACCTGTTCGGCAAAGACACCGCCGGACTGCTCCATCTCCCAACCGCCGGGCGTTGCCGAAACCGCAACGGAAAGCGGGCGCATGGCGTCCCACTCCTCGAAGCGCAGCGGCCGGTTGTCCATGCAGGACGGCAGGCGGAACCCATACTCGGCCAGCGTCGCCTTGCGGCGAAAGTCGCCGCGATACATGCCGCCGATCTGCGGTATGGTGACGTGACTTTCGTCGACAAAGACCAACGCATTGTCGGGGATGTATTCGAACAAGGTCGGCGGCGGATCGCCCGGCTGGCGGCCGGTCAGATAGCGCGAGTAATTCTCGATGCCGGCGCAGGAGCCCGTTGCTTCCAGCATCTCCAGGTCGAAGCGGGTGCGCTGCTCAAGCCGCTGCGCCTCCAGCAACCGACCGGCCCGTTCGAGTTCGACCAGCCGGTGCTTGAGCTCTTCCTTGATCGATTTGATGGCCTGATTGAGGGTCGGACGCGGCGTCACATAGTGCGAATTGGCGTAGATCTTGACGCTCTTCAGCTCGCCGGTCTTCTGTCCCGTCAGCGGGTCGAATTCGGTAATCGCCTCGATCTCGTCGCCGAACAGCGAGATGCGCCAGGCGCGGTCCTCGAGGTGGGCCGGGAAGATCTCGATCGTGTCGCCGCGCACGCGGAAGGAGCCGCGGACGAAGTTGATGTCCTGGCGCTTATATTGCTGGGCGACGAGGTCGGCGAGCAGCGCGCGCTGGTCGAGCCGGTCGCCGATCTGCATCTGGAAGGTCATCGCCGTATAGGTCTCGACCGAGCCAATACCGTAGATGCAGGACACCGAGGCGACGATGATGACGTCGTCGCGCTCGAGCAGCGAGCGCGTCGCCGAATGGCGCATGCGGTCGATCTGCTCGTTGATCGAGGATTCCTTCTCGATGTAGGTGTCGGTCCGGGGCACATAGGCCTCAGGCTGGTAATAGTCGTAGTAGCTGACGAAATACTCGACGGCGTTTTCCGGGAAGAATTTCTTGAATTCGGAATAGAGCTGCGCGGCCAACGTCTTGTTGGGCGCCAGGATCAGAGCGGGGCGCTGCGTCTCCTCGATCACCTTGGCCATGGTGAAGGTCTTGCCCGAGCCCGTGACGCCGAGCAGAACCTGGGTGCGGTCGTTGCTGTTGACGCCCTCGACCAGATCCTTGATCGCCGTCGGCTGGTCGCCGGCGGGCTCGAAATCCGAGACCATCTTGATGGCGATGCCGCCTTCGGATTTTTCCGGCCGGGCGGGACGGTGCGGCGTCCACAGCACGCCGTCCTTGTGCAGCGGATTGCCGGATTCGATCAGCGCCGACAGCGCCGCGACGGTGGCGGTGACGCCGCCCGAAGCCATGGTCTCGGCTTCTTCCAGGGAGACATCGAGGCCAGCGACAGGGTTGAGGCCGGCCGCGGTGCGCTCCCGCGCCGAAGCCGCGCCGCCCATCGAGGTGCCGCGTGCCGTACGGCCGGGGGAAGAGGAGCGCTCCGGGATTTTCTTCGCCGGCTTCGGCGATTTGCCGCCGTCTTTGCCGGAAACGCGCCCTTCCTTCTCGGCTTCCTGCTCTATCTGCTCGGCCCAGTCGGCGATCGAGCCGGTCAGCGGGGCGCCGGTGAACTCGGCCTGCGGCGCCTCGGCAAAGCCGCCCTTGTACAGGGGCTCCGACGCATCGAGGAAATCGGTCAGCGGACTGCGCCGCTTGGGCGGTGAAGCGCGCTCGTCATTCGCCGGCGGCGGCGTTTTCTTGTCGGACAGTCTGGCCATGGCCCGAATATGGGAGGTATCGGCCAAAATGGAAAGAGCGGAGTGGCGGGTGGCGCGAGGCGCAATTTGGCTCCTGACAGCAGGCTGTCAGGAGTAGCGTCGGTTCGCCGCATGGAACCATGCGCATTGAACCACGCGCTATGGCAGACCCGCCGTCGCTCATCTCTCACTGCGGAAGTGCGCCCTCGATCGCCAGATCCGCAAGCGCCGCAAGCTGGCTGGCAACGGCTGCCGCGCGGCGCGCCTTCGGGCCATGCAGAGGCCAGACGAGGCGGCGCTTGATGGTCAAAGCCGGCACATCCCGGGCGATCTCGATGAGATGGCCGGGCTGCAGATGGCGGTGCAGGACCAACTCGCTGGCCAGCAGCGCGCCCATGCCTGCGATCGCCGCCTGCGCCGCGACGATCGTCAGGCCGAAACGGGGGCCCTGGTCGATGTCTTTCCGGCGTCGTCCGGCGGCAGCGAACCAGTCCCGCCACGCCGGATAGACGTCGTCGCCCATCGTCGGATCGATGTGAAGCAGAGGCAGTCCGTCGAGCACACTGGCTGCGTCCGGCCTGGCATGGCCCTGGATCAGGCTCGGCGCATAGGCCGGTATCACCCGTTCCGTGAACAGGTCGACCGACCCGAGATCCAGCGCGGCGCCCTTGCGATAGCTGATGGCAAGATCGACGCCTTCTTCCAGCATCGCGTCGAGGGCGATCGACGTGACGATTCGGACATCGAAGCCGGCAAGTGCCGGACGCATCCTGTTGAGACGCGGTGCGAGCCACAGCGAGGCGAAGGATGGGTCGGCGCAGATGGTGAATGTCTCGGCCTGCCTTTCGAAACGCAGCCGCCGCAAGCCCGAGGCCAGTGCGTCAAAGCCGCGGTCGATGTCGGGCAGGGCACTTTCGGCAGCACGGGTCAGGACAATGCCATTGCCGGCACGCCGCACCAGCTTGATGCCCAACCCGTCCTCGAGCTGCTTTATCTGGTGGCCGACAGCGCCGGGCGTCACGCCCAGCTCCTCCGCGGCGCGCGTCAGGCTGCCGGTTCTTGCGGCGGCCACAAGCGCCCGCAGGGCCGATAGCGGCAAATCTCTCAACGTCGCCATGGATTGAGATTACCTCAAAACATGACGAAGGGAACTCGTTTGATACATGGATTTTTTGCCAATAGCCTCATTGAGGAGAACTCAGGCCAAACGACGAGGCGATCATGCTGGACACTTCAATGCATACGAGCACAAGGCATTCGAATGAGCCACCAATCCGCGCCATACGCGACGAGGGCAATCGTATTGCGCTCGACCTCGATGGCGGCAAGGTCGCCCGGCTTTCCACGCGCTGGCTGCGGTTGGCCTGCGAATGCGAGATTTGCGGCGACACCGCCTCCGGCAAGCGATGGTTGACGCCGGCCGATGTTCCCGCCGGTGTCCGCGTCGTGTCGATTGACGTCTCGGCCCCGAACGAGGTCGCGGTCATATGGGATGACGGCCATGTCTCGCGCTACGATTCAGGCTTTCTTGCAAATCATACCGGAGGCGGCTGGCGGGCAGCGCGTTTTCAGCCGGAGCTGTGGAGCAGCGATCTCGGGGCTCGGCTCGGCCGCTTCGGCTTCGACACTGTAGTCGAGGACGATGAGATGCTGTTCGGCTCGCTGCGCGCACTGCGCGACCATGGCATCGCCATGCTGACGGGCGTTCCTGCCGAGGCAGAGGCTACGATGCGCATTGCCGGACGCTATGGGCCGATCCGCGAGACCAGTTATGGCAAGGTGTTCGATCTACTGTCGAAGCCCGACGCGCGCGTGGCTGGCGAAACCGCGCGGGCACAGATTCCGCATACCGATGAGCCGTTCCGTTATTCGCCGCCGGGCTTCATCTTCTTCCATGCGATCAAGACCGGTGCCGGCACAGGCGGCACGTCGTTGATGGTCGACGGGTTCCATATTGCCGAACTGATGCGAACCGGGACGCCGCGCCTGTTCGAGCTACTGACGCGGTACGGCGTGACCTTCCATCGCGAGCATGCGGGCGAGGTGTTCTTCAGCGCCGAAGCGCATGTTATCAGCCTCGATGCCGCCGGCCAGGTCACCGGGATCCGCTACAACGACCGCTGTCTTGCGCCGCAGCCGGCATCGAGAGACGACATCGACGAGCTGATTGAGGCGCTAGCCGAGCTGACGCGGCTGACCTGCGACCCGCAGAACCAGTTCCAGCATCAGCTACAGCCTGGCGAGGTGCTGGTCTTCGACAATCAGCGCGTGATGCACGGGCGCAGCGCATTCGATCCGACGCTGGCGATACGGCATTTGCGAAGCTGCAACATCGATCGCGACGGCGTCCACAGTGCATTCCGCACGCTCGCGCGTCGCTTCGCTCCGAAAGAGGCGGAGACGGTTCTGTATCAGGGGGCGATCTTCTAGCGCTTCTGATCAATTAAACCAAAGCGCGAACGTCAGAAACCCGGCGCCGCCGAACTGGCGCTGGATCTGGTTGAAATCCTCGCTGGTGAGAATCTTGCCGCGCTCGAGATAGGGCGCGATGGCCGGGCCGGTGATCGACAGCACCAGGTCGAAGGTTTTTGGCTCGTCGAAGAAGCGCTTCATGTTGATGCCTTTGTCGGCGATGCGGAAATGCGGCAGCAAGGTGCGGCCTTCCAGCAGATCCTCGGCCATGGCCAAGGCGGCGAGCCAGGCCTGCACCTGCTGCTCGCCGACTTCGAGGCCGGTCAGCGGGCTGGCGCCTTTTTGCTGCGGGCCGGGCAGCCATTCACGGTCATTGTCGGTTTCGGCTCGGATGGCTTTCCAGTCCTCGCGCGACAGCCGGATCATTTCCATGAGATGGCGGCGCGCCGCTTGCCGGCGCTCAGGCTCGACCACTTGCCAATTGATGAGATGCACCAGGGAGATAAAGTCGGCTAGGCGCCATTCGGACGTCAGGATGCCGCCATTCGTGCCACCGTCCAGCGGCACGAGCGTGTCCTGCAGTGGCAGTTTTGCGCGCGGGAACAGCATGTGGAAGGAGCCGTCGAACGTGTCCCTGAAATCATGCGCCAGCCAGAAGTCGGCCTGCGCCATCAGGAACTCGGCATAGCCCTGCAGCCAATAGCCGTCGGCGCGGTCGAAGCGGAAGATGAGGGCGGGCCCGGCCGCGTCTGGCGCACCGCCGCCGCGTGACAGAGACGCCATGATCGCCGCGGCGCTTTCGTCCGGCGCGATCGTGCCGTCCTCGTTGAGGTCGATGCCGAGGCGGGTGAGGTCGATGACCATGCCGATGTCCGCGTCGGCGGGTACCGAACCCAGCGTGGCTGCGGATTTCTCCAGCCGGTCGCGGAAGGCGACGAGAATGGCCCGGAATTGTTCGTAGGTCAGCGGCTCGGGATTGGCATTGTCCGGCACCGGCAGCCGCATCAGCGGCAGCATGAACGATTGCGGGCTGTCGAAACCGTGGCGGTGCAGACCGCCGGCCAGGATCTCCAGCGCGGTGAAGAATTCGCCGGCGCCGGCGGCGTAGGCGGCTGCCGGATCGCCTGGCGCGGCGGCTTCCAGAGCGGCAAGAGCGCTGTCGCGTTCGGCTACGATTTTTGCCTCGAACAGGGCCGCCGCTTCGGGAGCCGCGGCGCTGGGTAAAGCCAGCGGCAGGAGAAGAATGATGGCGCACGCCACCAGCCTGGAAAAACGCTTCATCGTGATCGCCCCTTTTGTCGCTCCGCAGTGGATCATACACGCATTTGGTTCGCTGCGCCTGTGGCCCTGTGGTTCACCCACAACAGTCGACGCTTCAATCAATCCGGCGGACGGTCTACACAAGGCAAACGATTGGGCGTCGCGTGTCGAACTATCCGCTTTCCTATAAACTGTCCTGGCTGCCACGCTTCCTCCGGCCTTCGCTCGACGGCGACGCGCGCGGCTTTGCTCCGGCGACCGCAGCCCTGCTCGAACCACTGCCGGCGCGGACGGTGCGGCTGGCTTTCGTCGGCGATATCTCGGCGGTGGCCAATCGCCGCGCGCCGGACTGCGATCCGGCGATTGCGGCACTGCTTGCCTCGGCCGATCTGGTGGTCGGCAATTGCGAAAGCCCGGTGGTGGAGCGGCCGAGCGCTGTTTTGGGCATCAGGCTTGGCACGCACCACGCGATGAGCGAGCGGTTCCTTGCCGAGGCGCTGGCCGCCGCCGGCATTTCGCGTGAAAAACTGGTGCTGTCGCTGGCCAACAACCATGTGCTCGACCAGGGTATTGCCGGCTTCGACGAGACCGTCGCCGCGCTGGAGCAATTAGGCATCCGCACGATCGGCACTGCGGCTCCGGTCGAGCGGTTTGCGGTTGGTTCGCTGACCATAGGCCTTGCCGCCTTTACCTTGTGGCGCAATACCGACGAGGCTCAGTTCGCGGGCCGAGTCTCGATGCAAGCCGATCCGAGGCAATGGCCGCACGCTGCCGCTTCGGGTGTCGACCTCCTCTGCGCGGTGCCGCATTGGGATTGGGAATTCCGGCATTTTCCACGTGCGAAGACGCGGGCAATGGCGCGACTTCTGGCCGAACATGGCGTCGGCCTGATCGCCGGACATCATTCTCATGTCGTGCAGCCGATCGAGCGGATCGGCAAGACGCTCGTTGCCTATGGGCTCGGCGATTTCATCGGCACCGCCTTCGCGCGGCAGCCATGGCCCGGCCGCATCGGCGCCATTCTCGTCGTCGACATCAGCGACGATCCCGGCACGCGCGGGGCCATCGCCGCCTACCGGCTGCATGCCTTCATGCGGCTGCGCGCCGGCGATCACGAGCGGCTGGTCCCGGTTGAAACGCTGGCGGGAAAATCCAGGCAAAGGGTTCTAGCCCGCCTCGATGCGGTCTTCGGTGCCGTGCGCTGACGCAGTCCACCAAACCGGCTATCATGCCCAGCGCGGGCAGGCTTGTGGCGGCGGGTGGGTGATGGAAACTGCGGATTTCATGCCGAGCGAAGCGGTGATCGCCGGCCTCAGGAAGAACATCGAGGCCTATGAGGCGCAACGAGCTTCGGCCCATCGCCGGACGCGCTGGCGGGTGCCACTTTTCATCGGGCTGGTGCTGGTGTTCGTGGCGCTTGTGGCCTGGCTCTTCAACGGCGTTGCCGACCCCAACGAGCAGTGGTTCTCGACCCCGCATGTGTTCCTCTATATCGGCGGATTCCTGGCGGCGATCCTGCTCTATTTCCAGGCGATCAAGCCGGCGAGCAAATTGCAGCAGTCGTTTCGCAGCACGCTGTTGCCGATCATCTTCGGCTTCATCGACGACATGCGGTACCGGCACAACGTCAAGCCGAATTCGTTCGACCGGTTGCCGCGCGAGACGGTTGGTCCGTTCAACCGGCAATCTTTCGATGATGTTTTTTCCGGCCGTTATGAGGGGTTTCCGTTCGAGCTTTACGAAGCAGATCTCCGGGAAGGGACGGGCAAGAGCACGACGGCAGTGTTCAAGGGCGTCATCGTCGCCTTCGAGATGATCGTGCCGTTCCCCGGCACATTGGTGGCCGCGCGCCGGACCAACAAGGTCGTCGGCTTCTTCCGCGGCATCTTCGGCAGCAAGATGCAGGAACTGTCCAGCGGCGTGCCGGAGCTCGATGCCGCCTACGAGTTCCGCACCGACAATATCGAGGCGGCGCGGCCGCTGGTGACCGGCCGGCTGGCGCAGGCGCTCGAATGGCTTGGCGAAACATGGCCGAAGGAACCGGCACGCGTCGCGCTCAGCGACAGCGACGGTTTCCTGCTGCTGCCGCAGACGAAGAACTTCTTCGAGCTGCCGGACATCTCTGTGCCGCTCGACTATGCCAAGCATGTTGCGCCGATGATCGCCGACATGGCCACGATGCTGGCGACGGCGGCACTGGTGCGCAAGATCGGGGCGAGGGACGAGGAGGCGGGTTAGTCCGGCTGGGCGGTCAGCAATCGAAGCCGCGTTGGCTACGCATGTAGTCGACTTCTTCCTTCGACATCGACTTGAACATCACACAGACGGTGAAACTGCCAACCTGGTGACCGTTTTTGGTGTATCCCCAGTCGGAAATATCGTTCCGGTTGAATTCTACATACTGGCCAGCCACGACGTTGTGGACACTATGTGGCTCATTCGCCAATATCCCCACGAATCCGGTTTCGTTCCGCTGGAACGGGATGACCCAGAAGTGTTCGGTCACATTTCCGTCCTTGATCATCACCTTCAGTTTGAATGTGTCCGTTCCAGGTGGCGGTGTCTGGGATAATGCCAGGAATGCATCCAGGCTGGCACGAGCCTGTGCAGTCGCCGCCGCCATATCTGGATCGTCAGGCGCGACTGCGACGACGCTGTCGTCGCCCTGACTGGAGTCGTGAGCCTCGGCGCATATCGGAGCAAGCGCTAGCATCAGGGACAGTATCGCGCGGGACACATGCTTCATGGAATGGGCGCCCTTACAATGGTCAGCATCATCATGGATCCGTTCGTATTTTCAATCATAGCGCGAAAACTACCTTCATTGCAACCATAAGAAAATGCTCCTGATGCCGCAACTGCCGCTAGTTCTGCTACGCACTCCGGCTATGGTTTTTGCCGGAAGCTCGCGCTATCTCTGAGGCAGCGAGGGGTGTCATGGTCGAAGAACGCAAGGGGTTTCGCCTGTCGCGGCGGCTGCTGCTGGGTGCGGCGGTGGTCGGCGGCGCGATGCTATGGGGTGGCACGACCGTGGCGCGCCTGGCGCGCGGTCCGTCGGGTCAGAAGAATTCCGGGCGCATCGCCGACATTGACGGGATCGACCTGGCGCAGAAGCCGCTGGAGGGCCCGCCAGCCTACGATCCGGCGCTGCCATGGCTGACCAAGGGCGGCAACATCAACGATGCCAGCGGTCTGTCGATGACACCGGTCTATGGCGTTATCGAAGTCAGCGAGGAAGACCACATCGCGAGCGCGCTGGCCTTTGCCCGCGCCAATAGCCTGAAGGTCTCGGTCGCGGCGGTGCGCCATTCGATGGGCGGCCACGCCTTCGACGACAACGCGCTGGTCCTCGACATGCGCAAATTCAACAAGGTCAGTGTCGACCCGACGGCGAAGACGATCACCTTGCAGCCGGGCGCGCGCTGGCACGACATCCAGAACCTTTTGCACCCGCGCTTCGCGGTGAAGGCGATGCAGTCGACCGACATCTTTTCGGTCGGCGGCTCGCTGTCGGTCAACGCGCATGGCATGGACCACCAGGCCGGCTCGGTCGCCGGCTCGATCCGATCGATGCGGGTGATGCTGGCGGACGGTTCGATGACGACCTGCTCACCGGCCGAAAATACCGAGCTGTTCCGCCACGTCGTCGGCGGCTACGGCCTGTTCGGCGTGGTGCTGGAGGCGACACTCGACATCGTCGACAACGCCGTCTACCGGACCTCGCGCGAGATCATCAAATCGGACGATTTCCCGACGTTCTTCGCCGAGGTTCTGGAGCCAAACAGGGCGATCGGTCTGTTTTATGGGCATCTGTCGACTGCGCCGGGCAATTTCCTCGAGGATATGATCGTCTACCGCTATGACAAGGTGGCCGACCAGCCGCCGGCCGACCAGCCGGCAATCGGTGAACCGGGTTCGGTCGGGCTCAAGCGGGTGATCATCAACCTGGCGAAATGGGGCAGCCTGTTCCAGGAGCTGAAATGGTTTACCGAAAAGACGCTGGAGCCGCAATTCGAGAGCTGCACGGTGGCGCGGACGACGGCAATGGCCGAGGGCGAGGCCTGCCTCGTCACGCGCAACAATCCGATGCACGATTCAGTGCCCTATCTGTTCAACGATCTGCTCGATGAGACCGATATCCTGCACGAGTATTTCATCCCGCGGGCGGCCTATAACCCGTTCATCGCGAAAGCGCGCGAGATCCTGCGCAACCAGACCCTGCCGGTGCTCAACGCGTCGGTACGCATCGTCCACAAGGAGGATGTGGCGCTGAATTATGCGCCGGAGCCGGCCTATTCGCTGGTGCTCTACATCAATCAGCCGACAGACGCCGACGGCAATGCCAGGATGCGGGCGCTGACAAGGGCGCTGATCGACGTGACGATCAAGCATGGCGGGCGTTTTTTCCTGCCCTACCAGCTCCACTACACAGGCAAGGAACTGCTTGCCTCCTATCCGGAACTGCCGTCCTTCCTGGCGAAGAAGCTGCAATACGATCCGGGCGAGCTGTTTTCGTCGATTTTTTATCGCGCCGTCAAGGCACTGATCGGCACGGCCTGAAGCGGCGGCTACAGACCGTCAGGCAGCTTCGCCGCCAGCCAGTTCGCCGAACGCCTGGCGATGCCGATCGTTGCCCGATGCGGCGCGGCCGAGATCGGTCTTGACCACGGCGTAGCCGGCCTTCGTGCGGTAGAGCACGGCGCGGCCGCCATCGACCGCCGCTTCATAGGCGACCGGCCGGACGGCTTCCGTTTCCGTCGCCGTGGCCTGCGTTCCGACCGCAGCACTGGGCCGATGGCTCAGTTCCGGTGGCAGCGGGTCTGTCGCTGCGGTGCTGGCCGTCGTCAATTCAGGCTCGGAAGCGGTCACAGCGAGCTGCGATGACGAAGACGAGTTCTGTGTCCGGCAGATGCCGGAGACCAGCGGATAGTCGAAATTGCGCTCGTGCAGCATCTGGCTTTTCATCGCCGCTTCGCATTCGGCGATGGTCGACCATTTGGCGGGCGTCTCGCCGATATATTCGCAAAGCCTGGCGTCGCAGTCGCAGCCGACGATGGTCATGGCGACAAGGGCGGTCTTGATCACGGTCTTGTCCCTCCGAGTTGCCTGGCACATGTGCGCAAGACAACGTGTCTACGGCATCATCAATCGTTGCGGAACAAGGCGGGATTTGGCCGCGATTGTGGAATGAGCGTGGCGGAGCATCACGCAACGTCTTGCCGAGGCCGGCTGTGACCGAAAGGCCTCAGTAATCGTAGACATGCTCGAGCCTGGCGCCCGCCGTCATCAGCGCCGGCAGCACGATGTGCAGCTTGCGCACGGCGACAGTCAGCCCGGTGCGGCGCGTCGAAGGTTCCGCCGGAAGCGGGTAGCTGAACAAGGTGCGTGCACCTTCGGGAACATTGATCTCGCCATTGGAAAGCATGGTGACCATGATCTCGTCATTGCCGCCGATCTCGACGAAGGAGACGCCCTTGTCGATCAGGCGCGGGATCATGTCGGTGAACACCTGATAGCGCCTGGTGACGAAGACCGTGCCGTCGGCGCCGAGATCGCGCTCCAGCAAGGTGTCGGGTTCGTTGCGCGTCACTTCCCCGACCGGACCCTTGGCCCAGACATGAATGTCGAGCAGGGCCGGGTCGGTGGTGGCGGCGAGCGCCGACTTGATCAGATCGGCGTAGCCCTGCTTGATCGTGTCGGCGAGGCCGAAGGCGAGCTTGCGTTCGCCGGTACGGAAGGCGCTGTCGTCCGGCGCCGGCTGGACGGCTAACAGGCCGGCACGTTTTTCGGCATAGGGAAACTGGTACCACGGCACCTGGTCGAGAAAACCGGCATAATCGGCCGCGACCTTGGCCTGGTAGATATCGACGGCGGTGCGCTTGCCGGCTGTCGCTTCGGTGACGCGGCCGATCGTATTTTCATAGGCCCACTGGATGGCGTGCTCGATCGTGTGGCTGGTGCCGATGACCACCAGCATCTGGTGGTTGTCGAGGTTGAACTTGTAGGTGGAGCTGGCGCGGATGACCATCGCATAGTCCTGCCAGAAGCGGCCGATATAGGAGAGATAGGGAAAACCGCTCGGCTGGTTCTTGTCGACAAAGCCGGCATATTCGCGGGCGGCGTAGACGATGGCCCATTCCGGATAGGTGAGAAAGGTCGATTCCTCCGGCCGTTGGTAGCCGGGGATCTCGGCACGGACCTTGTCGGCCAGCGCCTTTGGCGGAGCACCCTCGGCGATGCCCGGCAATGGTGTTGTGTCCAGCGACGGCGTGGTGAGAAAGCCGTAGGCCAGCCCGGCGATCGGGATCAACACGACAATGACGACGAGCCAGAGGATCGCCTTGATGATGCGCTTCAGCCAGCGGAACAGGAACATGGCTGGTCAGGCCGTGGCGAAATGGTCGTACACACGTTTCGACAGCCAGAACCCGACGTAGACGGCGAAGCCGCCGATGACGATGTGCGGCAGGTTGGCGAAGAAGCGGGCCGGGAATTCGATGTCGTTCAGGGAGCGGAAGCCGTTGATGAAGATGCCGCCATCGAGGCAGCCGGAACCGGTGACCAGGCCGAGCACGCCGTCGAACAGATAGACCGAGCCGAACAGCTTGAAATAGAACACCGCCTGGCGGTGCGAGATGAAAGCGGCGGCCAGCGCCCAGACGCCGGAGAAGGCGTGCAGCAAATCATCATACCATTGCAGCGAGAACAGGCCGAACAGATTGCCGCCGGCATCGTTGAAGGCCGGCACATAGCCGATGGCAACAACGCCGAAGAACAGGAAAGCATAGGCAACGGCAAGCCTCTGGATGAGCGTCATGAAATGTCCCCCTGCCGTCAGCCCCTTTAAACGGCCCCCGACGACAAATGGATAGTAGCTGATTTTGGCGCAGCGTGAAGCGTCGCCGGCAAAATCGTCAGGCGGGGCCACAAAGACAGTCGGCGCCGGGATTTCTCCCAGCGCCTCCCTGTCAGATCAGGACACGGTCGCGGCAGCAACTCCCGAAAGATGTCGCGCCATGCCGGCCTTGATTTTGACGGTCCTGCCAGTCGCCGCCCGAAGGCAGCGTCCGTTCCGGACCACGCCGGTCTCCACTCTTGCGAGCTTTGCCCAGCGCGCCATCGAAGGTTTTTGCCGTCCTTCATGGCAGCATCGGTCCGCCGTCGGCGTTCGCACGCTTTCCGCGGCCCCGTAGGTCTCGGCGTCCATCCCTCCAACAAGCAAGCCTGTTCTCGTTCAGGGCCGTACGGGCCTCAGGAAATCCGCCGTTCCGCTTTGCCTTTCGGCGTGGCGATCGGTAGCCGCCTGAGATGGGTTTTAACGTACGTCGGATAAGCGTTTGGCGGAACTGCCGCATGCCTGTGGATAGCGGGATTATCGGGGACTGACCCTGCCAAAATAGCGACTTTCCAATCTCTGCCGCCGCCAGCCGGGATTTGCCGCCTCGATGCCGAAGCCGCATTGTCAGACATTCGATCTTGCCCCGCGGCCCGGCGCGGGCTTCAATGCCGGCAAATGAGTGGAAGGCGTGTTCGATGGCCTTGGGGAGGCGGGCTTGAAGGTCGCGGTGGTTCTCAATCCGATCGCCGGCGGCGGCAGGCTCAAGCGGCATTGGCCCGAGGTTGCGGCTTCGCTGAAAAGACATTTCGGCGATTTCGAGCTGCGTGAAACGCAGGCCGAGGGGGATGCCGAACGGCTGGCGCTCGACCTTGCCGCCATCGGCTTCGAGCTGGTGATCGCGGCCGGCGGCGACGGCACCGCCAGCGAGGTTGCCGACGGGCTGCTGAAGGCTTTCCGGGAAAGCGGCCGGACGGCCGAACTTGGGCTGCTGCCTTGCGGCACCGGCATCGACTTCGCCCGCGGGCTCGGCCTGTCGAACAATGTCGATCTGACGCTGAAGCGGATTGCCGAGGCCAAGCCGCGCAAGGTCGATGCCGGCTGCATCAGCTATGTCGACGACCACGGCGCGCTGGCCAGCCGCCATTTCATCAACATCGCCAGCCTCGGGCTTTCCGGCGCTACCGACCGCGCGGTCAACGCCGACAAGCGCAAGGGCAAGGTTTCGGCCAAGGCGCTGTTCTACTGGCGCACGGTCTGGGAATTCCTTCGCTACCGCTTCCAGGACGTTGCGATCACCATCGACGACGGTGCCCCGGTCGAGGCGCGAATGGCGCTGGTGGCGGTGGCCAACGGGAAATTCTTCGGCGGCGGCATGATGATTGCGCCCGACGCCGAGCTTAACGACGGCGAGTTCGACATCGTCATCCTGCGCGCCGCCGGCAAGCTGAAGCTGATCTGGGACATCCGCCTGCTCTATGGCGGGCGGCACCGCAACCATCCGGCGATCACCATCCTGCGCGGCAAGAAAGTGGTTGTCGAGCCGCTCGGCGATGTGCAAAAGAACGCCGCGCTGATCGACATAGACGGCGAATCGCCGGGTCGCATACCGGCGACCTTCGAGATCCTGCCCGGCGCATTGACGCTGAGATATTGAATCAAGGCGTTGAGACTTTGATTCAGTTGACTGCGGCTCTGGTTCCGGCGATCTCTCCAATCGACTGAAATCGATTGAAAATCCGGCCAATATCAACTTGCGAGTTTAGCCGGGAAACCGGGTGCGCGCAGGTCGGTGCCGACGGCATCCTCGAGCAGTTTCACGATCATCGTCGACCAGGCGCTGCCGCCATAGTCCTGCTTGCCTTGCCTGAAGATTGCGTCGACGCGCGAGGCAAGCTCGAGCGGCACGCCGAATTTTTCACCCATGCCGAGCGCGAAGCCGAGATCCTTCAACGCCAAGTCCATGGTGAAGCCGATGTCGTAGGAGCCGTTCAGCACCAGCTGGCTTTCGGTCTCATGGACGAAGCTGTTGCCGGAGGAGGCGACGATGGCGTGATAGGACTGGGCAAGGTCGAGCCCGCCCTTTTTGGCCAGCATCAGCGCTTCGCCGGCGGCGACCAGATGGATGAAGGCCAGCATGTTGGTGATGACCTTGATCACCGCCGCCGAGCCGATCGGACCCATCAGGAACGAGCGCGCGCACATCGCCTCGACGGCAGGGCGGTGGCGCGCATAAAGCGCTGCGTCGCCGCCGACCAGCGCGGTGATCTGTCCGACGGCTGCCAGATGCACGCCGCCGGTGACCGGGCATTCGAGCGTCTCGACGCCTCTTGCCGAGGCGAGGGATGCAAGGCGCACGATCTCGTCTTGGCCATTGGTCGACATCTCGATCCAACTGCCGCCTGCGGGCAGGCCTTCGAGCAATCCGCCGGGGCCGGCCAGCACCGCCTCGCTGACTTTTGGCGAGGGCAGGCAGGTGATGGCATTGCCGGCGCGGCCAGCGGCATCAGCCGGGCTGTTGGCGGCATCGGCACCAAGCATCACCAGCCGCTCGACGGCCGCCGGGTCGCGGTCGAATACGGTGACGGCAAAGCCGTTGTGGATCAGGTTGGCGGCGAGCTGGCCGCCGAGATGGCCAAGACCGACGAAGGCATAGCTCTGACGCGCGCTCACGGCATCAGCGGCGTCTGCAGCATCTGCAAATGCAGGTCCTTGCCGGTCCAGGGATGCGCCTCGCAGACGGCTTCGTCGAGTTCGACACCGAGGCCTGGCTCCTTCGACGGGATGACGTTGCCGTCCTGCCATTCGATCTTCTTCTTGAGCAGCTTCGCGTGAAAACCGTCCCACTGTTTCAGCGATTCCAGAATGAGGAAGTTGGGCAGCGTTACCGCGAGCTGGATGTTGGCGGCGCCGACGATCGGTCCGCAATAGCAGTGCGGCGCGACCTGGATGTGATAGGCCTCGGCCATGGCGGCGATCTTCTTGGTTTCGAGAATGCCGCCGGAGCGGCCAAGGTCGGGCTGAAGAATGGTCGCCGCACGGTTCTCGATGACGCGGGCAAACTCGAATTTTGTGGTCAGTCTTTCCCCTGTCGCGATCGGGATCGACGTGCCCCTTGCCACTTGAGCCATGACCTCGGGCATGTCGGGCGGCACCGGCTCCTCGAACCACAGCGGATCATAGGGCTCGATGGCGCGGGCCAGGCGCAGCGCGCCCGATGCGGTGAACTGGCCGTGGGTGCCGAACAGGATGTCGGCTCTGGTGCCGACCGCCTCGCGGATCGCCTTGACCATGCGGGCGGAGAGGTCGACGTCGACGAGGCGCGGCTGGTGGCCGTCAAAGGCGGTGTAGGGGCCGGCCGGGTCGAGCTTGACCGCACTAAAACCCTGCTCGACATACTCGAGCGCGCAGGCGGCGGCCATATCGGGATCGTTGTAGACGTTCTTGCCGCGCGCGTCCTCGGAGTGGACGCTGCCGCTGTGCGGGTAAAGGTAGGTATAGGAACGCAGCGTTTCGTGTACCTGGCCGCCAAGCAGCTTGTAGACCGGCTTGCCGGCCTCTTTGCCGATAATGTCCCAGCAGGCGATTTCGAGCGCCGAAAAGCATCCCATCCCGGACACGTCGGGGCGCTGGGTGAAGCCGGACGAATAGGCGCGGCGGAAGAAATTCTCGACGTCGTGCGGATCGCGGCCGATCAGATAACGTTCCGCCATGTCCTCAACCATCTTCACCGTGACATGGGCCGAGAAGGTGGCGTTGTAGGCTTCGCCATAGCCAACGACGCCGCCATCGGTGGTGAGCTTGACGAAGATGAAATACTTGCCGCCGATGCCGGGCGGCGGATTGCCGACCACCCAGGTCTTGACGTCGGTGATTTTCATTTTTGATCCTCCAGAACCAGTTCGGCGCCCTTCCAGCCGGTCATGATAGCGGCGGCGTTGGTGTTGCCGGTGATGTTGTCGGGAAAAATGGAGGCATCGATGACGCGCAAGGCCTGGATGCCGTGCACCTTGAGGCGCGGATCGACGACGGCGTGCGCCGGGTCCGGCCCCATGCGGCAGGTCGAGACCGGGTGGTAGACGGTGCCCGAGCGCTTCCTGAAATCCTGGATCAAATCGGAATCCGAGGTGATCGACGGACCCGGCAAAACCTCCTCCTCGATGATCTCGGCCATCGCCGGCATCGAGGCGATCTTCCGGACGAATTTCACCGCCGCCAGCATTTCAGCGACATCCGCCTCGGTCGAAAAGGCATTGGCGACGATTTTGGGATAATCGCGCGGATTGGCGGAGCGGATCATGATTTCGCTGCGGCTCGACGGACGGCAATTGGACAGGCCGATGGAAAAGCCCGGCCATGGATCGGGCGTCAGGATCGGGCGTTCGCCGCTCTTCGGAATGACGGTCGAAAACGCCTGGAAATAGAGCTGCATGTTGGGCCGTGCCGCGGCCGAGTCGGTGCGGAAGAAGCCGCCGGCATTGTTCATCGACAGCGACAGCGGACCCGATCGCAGGAGGACATATTGCATGCCGACCAGCAGCTTGCCCCACCACGGGCGCAGGATCTGGTTGAGCGTCGGCAGCCTGCCCTTGAAAGTGTAGTTGATGCCGACATGGTCCTGCAGGTTTGCCCCGACATTTTCGTTGGCGTGAACGACAGGAATGCCCAGACCAGCAAGAAGCGCCGACGGGCCGATGCCTGAAAGCTGTAGCAATTGGGGCGAATTCACCGAACCGCCGGAGAGAATGACCTCGCGGCCGGCGCGGGCGGTCTTTGTCTCGCCATTCTGGAGATATTCGATGCCGACGGCGCGCTTGCCCTCAAACAGGATCTTTGTCGCCAGCGCGTTGATCTCGACGCGGACGTTTTTGCGCTTCATCGCCGGGTGCAGGAAGGCGCGCGCCGCCGACATGCGGCGGCCGTTCCTGGTAGTGATCTGGTAGACGCCGACGCCTTCCTGGAAGGCGCCGTTGAAATCCGGGTTGAGCGGCAGGCCGGCTTGATTGGCGGCGGCGAGATAGCGCTTGGTGAGCGGATGGACGGAGGTCGAGCAGTCGGTGATATGCAGCGGCCCGCCGACGCCGCGCCATTGGTCGGCGCCGGCCTGGTTGTCCTCCAGCGCCTTGAACGCAGGCAGCAGGTCGTCGAAGCCCCAGCCGGGATTGCCGGCATCCCGCCAGGCATCGAAATCCTCGCGCGCGCCCCTGATCCAGACCATGGCGTTGATCGAACTCGAGCCGCCGAGCAGCTTGCCGCGCGGCCAGTGGTCGACATTGCCGGCGAGGCCGGGGTCCGGCTCGGCCTTGTAGTTCCAGTTGACCGCCGGGTCGAAGAAGGTCTTGCCGTAGCCGAGCGGCATCTGCACGTAGAAGCGGCGGTCGCTGCCGCCGGCTTCCAGCACCAGCACCGAGAAGCGGCCGGAAGCCGACAATCTTTCGGCCAGGACCGAGCCGGCCGAACCGGAGCCAACGATGATGAAATCATAGGTCTGCATGATGGATGCCGCCGGCTCCGTATTTTCGCCCAGCCTAGACGCGGCAAGCCGCCGTCATCACCGGAGCTTCCGGCATCGCTTGTGAAAAAAGCGACCGGCGCGATGCTCGGAGTTTTCATCCAGCGGTGATTAGCCGTCCAGTCTTCGTTTGGTCAATTCGACTTGATAGACGCTTCGCGGATGTCGATTGCGTCGCCATATGTTGAGATGTAACCAGCGCCAAATACCCGAATATTGCAAGCAGGCCCCACAAAATTCCAAGCACATTGATCGAGACAAAAATAACCACAAATCCAACTGCAGCCACGGTGTAATATAAGACGGAGGCCCAGACATATTTATCCATTTGAGAGCTACTCATCTATCAGTCCTGGTTAGACGATTCGGTTCATCCGTTGTCGAGAATCTGCGGCCGATCGGCGATCTGACACTCAGGACGCTGGCCATGCCTTCGCTGTGCTTTTTCGACAAGCCGTCCGAGCATCACAGGCGATGATCGGCAATCTGCTTGAAATCATAGCGCATGATCGGGCGGGCCGGCGTTCTGCGAGCGACGACCCTGAACCCGGCGCGCGCGAAGGTGGAGGCATATCCGCTGCCGGAAGCACTCGGCGATACGTCGGCCTCGAAAGGATAGGCTTCGAGTGCCGGAGCATTTGCGCGCCTTGCGACTTCCAGTGCTTCCGCAATCAGCTGGAATGTTACGCCCCGCCTGCGGTATCGTTTTCGCACGTAGAGGCAGGACAGGGACCAGACCGGCCTGTCGTCCACGCGCTTGAGCTGCCATAGCCGATCGAGCCAGGGCAGGGCATCTCGCGGTGTCACCTGACACCAGCCGACAGCCACATCGCCGTCGAAAGCAAGCAAACCCGGAGGCGGACCATGCTGGACGGCTTGCCGGAACGCTGCCTTGTTTTCCTCGCCGGGTCTCTTTCGGTAAGAACGACCGATCCGTCCGTACATACACCAACAGCGACTGCAGACGGCGCTGTCACCGAACAGGTCCTCGAGCGCCGGCCACAGATCGGGCGTTAATGGGCGAAAGCCAAGTTCCATGTCAGCCGTCATCCGCTACCTACCTTGCCCAGTCTAGCCTGAGCTACGCGTTAGTGCATCATAGGTTGCGGTCCATGCGGGGGATGTTCGAAAACGGGGTTTCACTCAGTGCTCCATCTCAGCGCAGAAAACCAAGCACGGCCTCCATGAATTCGGCGGGGTACTCGACGTTCGACAAGTGGACCGCGGGCAGGACAACCAGTTTCGCGCCGGGCACCGTCGCCGCGATTAGCTCGCTATGGCTGGCGGCTGTCACAGTGTCGTGCCGGCCGGCGATTACCAGTGTTGGCCTGGAAATCAGCGCTATGGTTCGGCGAAGGTCCGCATCGCGAACCGCCGCGAACAAACCAGCCAAGCCTTGCCGGTCGATAGCCAGCAGCATGGCGCGAAATTCTTCGATGACGGGCCCGTTGGCCGCCAGCATTTTTGCAGGAAACCAGTTGCCCAGGAACATCTCGGCGGTTTCCGCCATGTCTGGCGCCTGCAGCACGGCGGCAATCCGCTCGTCAAACTGCTTTGCCGGTCCGAGGTAGGATGAGGTGTTGCTCAGGATCAAGCGCTCGATCCGCTCGCGCGCGTGGATGCCGAGCCACTGCCCGACGAAGCCGCCCAACGACAGACCGAGGAAGTGTACGCGTTCAATGCCCAGGGCATCGAGCAACTCGATCACGTCGCGGCCAAGCCGGTCGAGCGAATAAGCGCCGGCCGGAACGCTTGACCCTCCGTGGCCGCGAAAGTCATAGCGCAGAACACGGAAATGCTTCGACAGCTCATTGACCTGCATGTCCCACATCCGCAGTGTGGTGGCGATGGAATTCGACAGCATCAGCACGGGGTTCCCGGCGTCGCCGTCGATGCGGTAGGCGATGCGTGTGCCATCGCCGACGGTCACGAAATCCAGCTCATTCATGGTGAATACACCTTCCTTCTGGAGCGTTGAATGTGGCAAAGCCTAGCTGCGGCGCGCTTTTGATGATATTACAAAGATAGGACTATCTCTGTAATGTAAGCTGACATGGCCGAATTCACCCTGCACGACCTGCAATGCTTCGATGCCGTGGTCCGCTGCGGCGGCTTTCAGCCTGCGGCGGCCATGCTGCATCGCTCGCACCCGGCTGTGTTCGCAGCCATTGCAAAGCTGGAGCGGCAACTCGACCTCGTTCTTTTGGATCGCAGCGGCTATCGCGTGCGCCCCACCGAGGCAGGGCTGTCGTTCCATCGCAGGGCACAATCGCTGCTGCGCGAGCTCGAGGGCTTGCGGCTTCATGCTGCTCAGCTGTCAATGGGCGAAGAAAGCGAGATCCATGTGGTGATCGGCGACCTTTGCCCGCGCCCGCAGGCATTGGGCATGCTCGGACGGTTCTTCGCCCAGTGTCCGGGCACACGCCTGCACCTGCATTTCGAGGCGGTGGGCGGCCCGTGGGAGCGCCTCTTCGATGACGAAGCCGATTTGATCCTGCACTGGATCGACAAGAGCGATCCGCGGGTGGAATGGATCGATCTGTGCAAGGTGCCCTTCGTCCCAGTAGTAGCGTCGGGCTTTCTGCCGGAACGCATCAAGCACCCCATCACGCCGGATCAGATGCACGCGTTCACCCAATGTGTCATGCGCGACACGGCCCGCCATTCACCGCAACAAGACTACTTCATGATCGAGGGTGCGCCTCAATGCATGGTGGCCGATCAGGGGATGAAGAAGGAAATCATCCTGCAGGGCCTCGGATGGGGCCACATGCCCCGCTTCCTGATCGAGGAAGAGCTGCGCAACGGACGCCTGCAATCCGTTGCCGGCCGTCATCTGCCAGGCCGTACCGAGGAGTTGGTGGTGGCGCGCCGCCGCGACCGGCCGCACGGGCCGATCTCGAACCGGCTGTGGGATCATATCGAGCAAGAGGCGCCGACGTTGCGCCGAGCGCTCGAACGTCGGACACCTGTCCGGCACGCAAAGCAAGGGCTCGGCATCGAGTGAATTCTTCGAGGCCGTTCAGTCTATCGGTAGGTAGAACCGTAATTCCTATATTGTTGTTATCTCAGTCCTTCATTAGGGTCTGCTGCATCTGACAAAATCGGCGACGCTCACGTGAAGAGTCTCAAATGCGCCTCATCTTTTTATTGCCGCTTCTCGCATCTCTCGCGTCGTCGACCGTTTTGGCGGAGGAGGTCTATCACAACGTGGCCAGCCAAGATTCATTGGCTCGCGCCGACATACTCGGCCGCATGATGAACGCGCTGACGAGACACAAGAAATTTGACGACAAATGCGATTTGGCTCCGCTGATAGATATTAAGGCGTTCGAAAATTACTACAAAAAGCTGACTTGGAGCCTTAGTCCTTCAGACCTCGCACTAGTACAAAAGCACTACTCCGACGCACAAACCACTTGGAGCGCCAAAGGCGGCGGGGTACCCGGAACAGAGTGCGATGACCTCAGCTATGAAATTCTAGATTTAGATATTGGAACCTCGAATCCCCGCGACGAGATGCTAAGTCTACTCAATGCGGCGCCGCGTGGCAGTTCACAGTACAAAATCTATGCAGCGGCGGTGGCATGGGGTGGATATCTCCAAGCGTTCATCACTTGCCCCGATTACTCTGTCAGTTCGAACGCTGTGGAGAAAATGCAAAAAAATAATATGGATGAGTTTCGAGTCCCGTACCTGTTGGCAAGGATGGCCGCCGTTAAAGCCCCTCCTGATTGTCGAGATATAGAGCCTTTCGCACGTGATGGCGGGGTGTATCGCCCTAGAAGCAAGTGAGAAGTCCATCGATTACGCACTCTATCGTTAGTACGTGCGCCGCGCACCATACCGGCAACCCAGGTGCGGAGAGCGCGTTGACGTATCATCGTCCCGCCGATACGGATCGGGACAATCGATCGCAAAGGTTTTTTCAGCATGGTGCATTACGCGGACGGGCGGCCGATCGGCGATCTGACGCTCAGGACGCTGGCCATGCCTTCCGACGCCAATGCGGCAGGCGACATTTTTGGCGGCTGGGTGATGGCGCAGATGGATCTCGCCTGCGGCATCCGCGCCGCCGAGCGCGCCAAGGGCCGCGTGGTGACGGCGGCGGTGAAGGAAATGTCCTTCGCCAAGCCGATGAAGATCGGCGACACGCTGTGCATCTATACGCATGTCGAACGCGTCGGCCGCACCTCGATGACGCTCAAGGTCGAGGCCTGGGCGCAGCGCTATCTCTCCGACCTGATGGAGAAGGTCACCCATGCCGACTTCGTCATGGTGGCGCTGGACGGCGAAGGCAAGCCGAAGGCGGTTCCGGCCGAAGGCTGACCCGGCCTGATTCCAGACGACGGATTTAAACAGCCGTCTCTCCCGCGCGGGGGATGCGGACAGCGATCCCGCGTGGTCTTTGGCTAACGGGTTCCCGCATGCGCGCCTGGAGCGCGACCGACGGGATCTTGGGAGGAAAGACAATGCGTCAACACATGCTGAACGCTGCCCTGGCGGGTGCCTTTGCAGCCTTGCTCTGCCTGTCGTCCGCAAGCGCTTTTGCCGAGGTCAAAAAAGGCGATCCAGGCGCCACCTGCACGTCGGAAAACCGCACCATCAACGGGCAGGCGGCCAAGTGCGAGATCTGCTCGGCGACGAAATGCGACACCAGCGGCACGACGGTGAGCAATTGCCGCAAGGAGACGACCACGACCTGCACGATTGGCGGCAAGGTGGTCAGTCCCAACCCGAAATGGAATCGGATCGAGAAGCTGCCGAAGAGCAAGATGCAGTTACAGCAGTAGGGCTCGTCCGGAGGATCCCGACAGGTTCAAACCCTTGCAGCACAAGGGTTCAGCTGTGCATGGCGTCGAACTTCTCGCGCGCCGCCTTGACGCGCTCGGTGTTCTTGCGTGCCCATTCGCCGAGCGCATCGACCGGCACCAGCAGTTCGTAGCCAAGATCGGTCAATTCGTAGTCGACCCGCGGCGGGATGGTCGGGAACACGGTGCGCGTAACGAAGCCGTCGCGCTCGAGCCCGCGCAAGGTCGTGGTCAGCATCTTTTGCGAAATGCCGCCGACCGCGCTGCGCAACTCGTTGAAACGCAGCGGCCCGTTGCCAAGCTTGCCGACCACGAGCACCGTCCATTTGTCGCCGACGCGCTGCAGGATTTCCGAGATGGCGCGGCAGTCCTCGGTGCGGTGCGGGTGCCTTGGTAACAAAAAAGTGCCTCCTTGCACATTGAGCGGCCAGTTACTCATATAGCTCAGGTATCTAAACGATACCAGTATTCCCGTAAGGAGAGCCCCCTCTATGTCAAAACCCAAAATCGCCATCATCATTGGTTCAACCCGCGCGGCCCGCTTTGCCGACGTCCCGACCCAATGGATTGCCAAGATAGCCAAGTCGCACGCCGACATCGACGTCGAAGTCGTCGACCTGCGCGACTTTCCGCTGCCGTTCTTCGATGAGGTCGCATCCTCCGCCTGGGTGCCGTCGCAGAACGAAGTGGCGCAGCGCTGGCAAAAGAAGGTCGCCGGATTCGACGGCTTCATCTTCACCGCCGCCGAATACAATCATGGCCCGACGGCCGTGCTGAAGAACGCCATCGACTACGCCGCCAACGAGTGGAACAAGAAGCCGGCCGGCTTTGTCGGCTATGGCAGCGTCGGTGGCGCGCGCGCGGTCGAGCAGCTGAGGCTGCATGCGGTCGAGTTGCAGATGGCGCCGGTGAAGTCCGCCGTACACATCGCCTGGGCCGATTTCCTTGCCGTCAAGCAAGGCGACAAGAAGCTCGATGAGTTCGAGCACCTCAACCAGGCGGCAACCGCGCTGGTCAACGACATTGCATGGTGGGCCAGGGTGCTGAAGACGGCGCGTCAGGCCGATGCCGTCGCCGAGGAAGTCAAGGCGGCCTGAGCACAGGTTCGAGCACTCCTCCCAAGGATTAATTCTCCCAAGCATTGGGGCGGCGCATGCGCCGCCCTTTTTGTTCACACGGCATGGGCGTCCTGCGCTTGCCGTGGTCTGATGATGCAATCGGCAAGGCGGTCCATCTCATTCAGCTCGTCGGCATGATGCTGGCCCCACTGGCAAAGTGCCAGCAGGATCGGCTCGAGGCTGAGGCCGAGCCGCGTCGCCGAATATTCGACGCGCGAGGGGATCTCGGCAAAGATCTCGCGGCGGACGAGGCCGTGCTCTTCCATTTCGCGAAGCTGCTGGATCAGCACTTTCTGGGTGATGCCGGGCATCAGCACCTGCAGCGCCGACAGCCGCCGCGGCCCGTCGAAGAGATGGTAGAGGATGATCGCTTTCCAGCGGCCCGAAATCACTTTCAGCGCGCGCTCCGCCGGCAATATCGGCAGTCTCTTGATCGGCTTGGCCATGGTCACCTCCCGGTCAGCAGCGGACAAATTGGTGTGTAGTCGAAGCCAGGCAGATAGTGGCAAACAGCGGCCGATGCCAACAGCGATCGGTGCATGCGATGATAGCCATTCAACTGAGCCGCTTCGGCGGGCCCGACGTTCTCGACATAGTCGCGGTGCCGAAGCCTGAGCCGCAAGCCGGCGAGGTCTTGGTCCGCGTTCATGCGGCCGGGGTGAATTTCTTCGAAGTGCTGATGCGCGCGGATCGCTATGCGGTGACGCCGCAACTGCCGATGATCCCTGGCGTCGAGGCCGCCGGGATCGTGGAGGCGCTTGGGCAGGGGGTGGACGCTTCCTTGCTCGGCACGCGCGTCGCCGCGCCGTTGTTCGCCTCGAGCCGCCCGTTTGGCGGCTATGCCGAGTATGTGACGATCGACGCAAGCCTGGCCGTGCCCTTGCCGGATTCGCTCTCGTTCGAAAACGCGACGGCATTGATGGTGCAAGGACTGACGGCATTGTATCTATCGCGGCAAAGCCCGCCGGCCGGCAGATCGGTGCTGGTCGCCGCTGCCGCGGGCGGCATCGGTTCGTTGCTCGTCCAGCTTGCCAAGCGCGCCGGCGCGAGCCGTGTCATCGCGGCAGCCGGCAGCAAGGCCAAGCTCGACCTTACTTTGTCGCTGGGAGCCGATGCTGCCGTCGAATACAGCAACACGGATTGGCCGGTGCACGTCCGGGCAGCCACAGGTGGCGCCGGCGTCGACATCATCTACGACATTGTCGGCGGCCCGCTGACGGCGGTTGCGCTGGAGGCTCTGGCACCTCGCGGAGAGTTGGTGTTTGCAGCACTTGGCAGATACGCGCTCGGCGCCCCGGAGATGGAGGCGATGATCGGCCGCAACCAGTCGCTGAAGGGTTTTGCCCTGCTGCCGTTGCTGTCTACGGACGGGCTCCGTGACGGCCTTTTGGAGCTGTTCGATCTGGCCGCTGGTGGTCAGCTTGTGGTGACCAAAGGTGGCCGCTTCCCGCTCGACCAGGCCAGCCACGCGCATCGCCTGCTGGACGAGCGCGGCGCGACCGGCAAGGTCGTGTTGATACCTTAGTAGGTGCTCGGCAAGGAGCCGAGGATCCGGGCTTGTGCCGTTCCGGCCGTCAGCGAACCCGGTAGAACGGATTAGGCAGCAGGAACAGCTTCTCGGCATGCCCGCCGAACAGGTCGGATGGCTGGTCACCGACATTGGCAATTATCGTGTAGCCGGCCTTTTCGATTTCGGCCCTTATGGGTGCCTTGAAATCTGCGGCGGAGCCGAATTTGGCCCCAGGCTGGACCATGTAAAGGTGCTCGTAGCCGGCATAGCCGGCCGACTGCAGGTTCTGTTCGGTTGCCTGACGCTGGTCCTCCGGACGTCCGGTGATGAAGAACACCGCGACTTTCGCCGTTCGTGCCTGCCGGAAGACCTCCAGCACGGCGTCGATGGCCGGATCCTTCGCAAGCTGATCCCAGGCGGCCCAGCCACAGGGACCATCGATTGCGATGTCGCAGGCGCCGCCGATCGGGCGGCCGAAATTGTCACGTGTGATCACTTCCCAGTTGGCCAATGCCGTCTCGTCGATGTCGAGCACCAGTGCGGGGCGAGGCACCTCCATTGCGCGCTTGACGACCCAGTCGCCTGCCTGCTTCGCCACAGCGGCAAGGTCGCGATCATAGTCGCCGGAATCATGATAATTGGCAGCCGCCAGCATCGCATCGCCGACATTGGCTGGCTGGGACGGGCTTGTGAGAAGGAGCGAGTCGGAACGTGCCGGCGCAGGAACATTTGTGCCAATCATCAGCACGATTGCCCCGACACGCGCAATTCTATTCCAACCAATCGCCCGCATCACGGGACTTTGCGGTCACGAGAAGTCGGCTGTCAAGCGAGGTCTTCCACAGGTCCTCGAGACCGCGACGCTGAATTGGACATTCCAGATGCCGAATGTCTCTATGGGTTGCTGCACGCTACACGATTTCCGCCGTCGCGGTCTTTGCCTCCGACAGGTGACGCACCGCCGGAACCGCCGGTCGAAATGCGTCACCCGAAAATCATGGCCGTTACGCGCTTTGCCGTGCCCTACGCCGCCTGAACGATCTCGACCAGTTCAACGTCGAACACGAGATCGCGTCCGGCCAACGGATGATTGCCGTCGAGCTTGACGCTGGTGTCGTCCACGCCGACGACTGTTACCGGCATCGGGCGCCCTTCCGGGGTTCTGACCTGCAATCGAGCGCCGATATCGACATTGATGTTGTCTGGTACGCGGGCGCGTTCGACGGTCATGACCGCTTCGGGGCGGTGGGGGCCATAGGCGGCCTCGGCGGGAATGGTGACGGTGCTTTTCGCGCCCACCTCCATACCTTCGACATGGGTTTCGAGACCGGCGATCACTTGTCCTTCACCCAACGTGAATTGCAGCGGTTCGTTGCCGGAAGAATCAAACTGAGTGCCGTCAGCCAGGCGGCCATTGTAATTGATGCGCACGGTGTCGCCATTCTTGGCCTGTGTCATGATAGCCATCCTTTGAAAGTTTCGAGGGGCCGGCCAGAGCTCACGGTCCCGTCCTCGATCATCCACACACTTAGGTGCGCGGCGCGAAACGCTAAAACTAGGGACCTGGCTGCCGATGTAAACCCCGATTGAGCTACACCGGCATGACCCGCCGGCGTTCGTCGCCTTCGGCAGCAGTGCACCGGACTAGCAGTCATGCCGGCTCAACCCATTCAGGCGGCGTGCAAATGGCGGCTAGATCAGGTTATGGCCGCCATCGATGCGGATCGTCTCGCCGGTCGTGAAGTCGCTTTCCATGAGGTAGAGGTAGGCGGCGGCGACGTCCGCAGCGGTCGGAATTTTTCTCGATGGCAACCGGGCAGCCATGTCGGCAAAGAAGCTGGATTTGGCTGCTCCAACAATGTCCCACATCGGTGTGTCGACCCATCCGGGCGACACGACATTGACGCGCGCCGGGGCCAGTTCGAGCGCCAGGGCGCGGGCGAAGTAGCTGAATGAGCCGGCAATCGCGGAGACGACCGAGCCTCCCGGCACCGGCGGCCGATCCTTATTTATTCCCGAGGTGAAGGTCATCGAGCCGCCGGCTTTCAGGGTGCGCACAGCGTGCTTGGAGAGCAAGACGGCGCCAATCAGCTTGTTATCGACGAAGCCTCGCACAGCCTCCATGTCGGTACTGCCGATGGGATCGCCCGGGGGCAGTGTTCCGGCGGTCGATACGAGGAGATCGAAGGGACCGACCTCGTCGAACAGGCGAGCGACGTTCGCTTCGTCGGTCATGTCGGCGACCACGCTCGTCACGCGGCCCGCATTGAGCGTCCGTTCGGCAGCCAGCAGTTTCTCGGGCGAGCGTCCGACGATCACGACCTTCGCTCCGCCGTTGAGAGCAGCTTCCGCGACGCCGAGACCGATGCCGGAACTACCGCCGACGACGATGACTTTCCTGTCCACGAGCGATGTCATGAGGGTTCTCCGTTCGTTGCGATTGCGGTGAGGGTCAGGCCTTGCCGGCATAGGCGGCTTCGAGCTCGGCGATGATGATCTTGCGCATCCCGTACATCGCCTGCCGGACGCGGTTGGCCTTTTCGCGGTCCGGATCGGCACTGAGCCGCGGCAGGATTTCTGGGATGACCTGCCAGTAGACGCCGTATCTGTCGGTGAGCCAGCCGCAGGGTTGTGCCCTGCCTCCGCCGGCGGTGAGCGCCTCATAGTAGTAGTCGGTCTCAGCCTGGTCCCTGGTCTCGATGTAGAGCGAGAGCCGCTCGTTGAAGGGCGGCTGCGGCCCGGCATTGAGCGCAGTAAGGTGCAGTCCTTCGAGCTCGAAATCGAAGGTGGCATGCGGGACCGTCTTGTTGGTTCCGGACACCCAGTCGGTGTATTCGATGGTCTGGAGCGCTTTGCTGTTCTTGAAGACCGAGAGATAGAAGTCGCGGGCTTGCTCCGCATCGGTGTTGAACCAGAGGAATGGGTGGATGGTGGCCATGTCCGTTCTCCGTTAATTCCTTGCGACAGCGATCTTTTGCGAAGACCCTGTCCGCTGTTGCTTTCGTTTAGGCTAGCGGTAGTCCGACGGCCGATGGACCGAGCCGTCCCAGTCGCGGGCAAATCCGAGGTCTTCGAGCCGGCGGGTCGAGAAGCGTGCAATCTGCCGCCCGGTCCGGCGCCGGCTGCTCGAGGCGAGGATGCGGCCGGCCATGCCGGTCAGGACGTCGACGATGGGTTCAACTCGTTTGGCGTTCATGGTGCTCTCCCAGAGTGGCGGCAGTTTTGGTTTCAGCAGTTGCCCCGCGACTTTCGTCAGCGAGAGTATCAGTCACATCAAACTCGCCTTTTGCAGCGGCGGTGAATGACTGATTACGCGAGCAAACATGCCGGCTTCTGGCCTGGACGACAAACGACTTATCGGCGACAATGTGTGAGCATCACTCACACGTACAGGTATCGATCCATGCCCCGGAAGCTGCCTCCCCTCACCACCTTGCCAAGTTTCGAGGCCGCGGCGCGCCTGTTGAGTTTCTCCAAGGCGGCAGAGGAACTTCATGTCACCCACGGTGCGATCAGCCGGGCGATCAAGAATCTTGAGGATCAGCTCGGTGTGCAGCTGTTCGAGCGCGGTACGCGTTCGGTGAGCCTGACAGCCGTCGGCGAACCCTATGCGCGGGCGGTGCGCGAGGCGCTCGCCCAGTTGGCCACCGCCACCGCTGCAGCAACAGCCCGCTATTCGAGCTCGACATTGAACGTCAGCACCTCCGATGGCTTTGCGGGGAGATGGCTGGTGCCGCGCCTCTATCGCTTTCACCGTGCGCATGGCGACCTCGATGTGCGGGTTTCGACGAGCGGGAAGCTGACCAACTTCCTCGGCGACGGCATCGATGTTGCCGTCCGTTATGGCAACGGAAACTATCCGGGGCTAACGTCGGAGTTCCTCACCGGCGAGGAGGTGTTTCCAGTGTGCAGCCCAAAGCTTCTTGAGGGTGCACATCCGCTCCGCACGCCTCAGGACCTCAAACACCACACGCTGATCCGTGACAGCTTTCCGATCGACTGGGCGACCTGGCTAGCAAGCGCCGGGGTCGAGGGCGTTGACCCGCAGAGCGGGATTACCTTTGACTCTGCCACCTTTGCCATGGAGTCGGCCGCACAAGGCGAGGGGGTGGTGCTCGGCCGGACCATGCTCGTTGCGGCCGACCTTGCCGCCGGGCGGCTCGTCCGCCCCTTCGGCCACGCCCTGAAATCCCCCTCCAGCTTCTATTTCGTCTACCCGCCAGAGGCGATCCGTCAGCGCAAAGTCAAGGCTTTTCGGGATTGGCTGCTCTCAGAAGTCGCGCCGCAAATGGACTGACGGGAAGGCCGAGAGAACAGGATCGTCTACATCGCGCAGTCACCATCGGCTCGCCCGAAACGCGGTGACGATCCAGGCACGCGAGTCGAAAAGCACACCGTCCGCGGTCAAATGCGCGTCGAGCAGATCGCGCAACCGCCGCAGCGGCGCGTCGACATCCACATCTGCGCGGGCGAGCGGATCCTTGACCAGTTGCAGGCCAAGCAAAGCGTCATAGGCCACATCGACGTCCTGGCCGTAGAAGACCGGCTCATGCACTTCGGCAAAGTCGACCGAAACAAAACCGGATGCACGCAAGATCTCCGCGGTGATGGCGGGGTCGCCAAGCGAAAACGGGGTGGCGGCGCCCCCCGATATGGCGGTCCCCGGCGCAATTGCCCGCTGAATGGCAGTTGCCCACTCGTTACGGTCCTGGCATCGCCATACCATCCACACAAGACGTGCCCCTGGTCGCATCGCCCGGGCGATATTGGCGAACGCCGCCGCCGGATCGGCAAAGAACATCACTCCAAATCGACTAATGCACAGATCGAAGCCGGCAGGCGGAAATACCAGCAATTGCGCATCGCCGCGCTCAAAGGCGACGTTTCGCAATCCCTCTTTCGCGCTACACTTCCGGGCGATCTCGAGCATCTCGGCCGATACGTCCACGCCGAGCACGCTGCCTTCCACCGCGACACGGGCAGCATCACGAGAGGATTGTCCCGAACCGCATCCGATATCGAGCACGCGATCGCGCGTTCCCACCTTGACCGCAGCCCTGAAGACCTCGTTGTGCCGTCGCAGTTCGGCGTCGTAAAACGCAGCGCAGTTCAGCACCATTGCACGCCTGCCTGGAGATGATGGGCCGGCAGCATTTCCGGCCGCTCTGCCCTGATCTTTTCGCGTCGGGCCACCCCCGAACTGTCAGCCGCGCCGCGCCGCCTCGATCGCTGCAACGTCGATTTTCTTCATCTCCATCATCGCCTCGAATGCGCGCTTTGCTTCATCGCCGCCGGCGGCCATCGCTTCGGTCAGCACGCGCGGCGTGATTTGCCAGGAGATGCCCCATTTGTCCTTGCACCAGCCGCAGGCACTTTCCTGGCCGCCATTGCCGACGATGGCGTTCCAATAGCGGTCGGTCTCCTGCTGATCGTCGGTGGCGATCTGGAAGGAGAAGGCTTCGTTGTGTTTAAACGCGGGCCCGCCATTGAGGCCGAGACAGGGGATGCCGGCGACCGTGAACTCGACCGTCAGCACGTCGCCTGCCTTGCCGGACGGGTAGTCGCTGGGAGCGCGGTGGACGGATTTCACCGAACTGTCGGGAAAAATCTCGGAATAGAAGCGGGCCGCAGCCTCGGCGTCCTTGTCGTACCAAAGGCAGATCGTGTTCTTGGCGATTGTCATTGCTGGTCCCTTTGCTTTCGAAATCAATCGGGGCTTTTGAAATCAACCCGGGTTTTTCACAGCTGGCCTCGGCGTTGCACCGGACATGGAAATGCGCTCGTGCCATCGACGTTCCGGCAGCAGCAGCTGCCCGGAATCAAGGTACCACGGCTGGTGCTTTCAGGACCAGATGCGGGCAGTGACTCGAATCGGCGATGGTCCGCCTGCTCCGACCGGCGGCCTCACTCTTTGCGTAGGGCAGCGCCGCTTTGCTCAAGGTCGCGCTGGCTTTCCGTTGGCGCGCCGTTGCCTCAGAAGGCGCATGAGCAAGTTCCGTCTGTCCTTGCGCGGGACGAGTTCGATATCGCTGACAAGTTTTGCGCCGCCCTTGTGCCGCTCCAATGTGATCTTGCGGCTGTGGAAGGCCTCCAGCTCGGCGCGGTGCGCTACGCTTATGATGGTGACCTTCGGCAATTCGCGAATAATCATCTCCATCATCTTGTCCTGGCTCTTCTCGTCGAGTGCCGACGTTGCCTCGTCCAGCACGATGATATCGGGGCGGTGCAGCAGAAGACGCGCGAAGGCGAGGCGCTGCTTTTCGCCACCCGACAAGGTCTGGTCCCATGGCGCGTCCTCCTCGATCCGGTCGTTGAGGTAGTCGAGTCCCACCTTGTCGAGGGCAGCCTTGATCTTATCCAGCGTCCAGTTGTCGGCGGCGCCTGGATAGGCGACAGCGCGGCGAAGCGTCCCGGTCGGGATGTAGGGACGTTGCGGCAACATGAACAACCGTCTGTCGGCGCGGATGTTGACGCTGCCGCTACCCCATGGCCACAGACCCGCGACGGCCCGCACCAACGTACTCTTGCCCGAGCCGGATTCGCCGGCGACGAGCACCCGCTCGCCTGGTTCGATCACGACCTCGGTTTCCTTGACCACGGCGGTGCCGTCGTCGAGCGACACGGAGAGATTGTTCAGGCTGAGCATCGCATCGCCGCCGGTCTCGCCGCGCTTTATGCGTCCCAGCGTGTTGCTCTGTTCCGCGCGCTCGAGCCCGTCGAGCGACATCATCAGCGAGGCGATGCGCCGTGCACAGGCGTTCCAATCGGCGAGACGGGGATAGTTGTCGACCAGCCATCCGAACGCGCCCTGCACGATGGCAAAGGCCGAGGCAGCCTGCATGACCTGTCCAAGTGTCATGCTGCCTTCGAGGAACTTTGGAGCGCAAAGCAAGACCGGCACGACAGGCGCAAACAGGCTCGACCCCTGAGACACCAGCGCCGTGCGCATGTGCTGGCCTGCAAGGAGCGCCCATTGCCTGAGCACATGGGCAAATGTCTTGTCCATGCCGCTGCGCTCCTCCTCCTCGCCGCCGAGCAATGCGATGCTCTCGCCGTTTTCCCGCACGCGCGTCAGCGTGTAGCGGAACTCGGCTTCCGCCTGATTTTTTCCCTCGGAGAGGTGGACGAAATGGCGGCCAATGACCGCCATCGAAGTGGACGTGATCGCGGAATAGAGCACTGCGGTGATGACCAGGAAGCCGGGAATGGTGACCGTCGAACCTGCAATCGTCAGGGTCAGGGCGCCGCCGATCGTCCACAGCACCACGATGAAGGTCGAGGCCGACAGAAATGCGACGATGACACCGGCGATGAAATCGACGGGCGATTCGGTGGCAATCCGCAAATCCTCGGCGATGCGGGCTTCGGGGTTGCTATGATCGCCGCCGACGAGGTTCAGCTGATAGTAGCGGCCGCTTGCGAGCCAGCGCGCGATGACCGCGGTGGTGAGCCAGGACCGCCAGCGGCGCTGTATCCTCATGCGAAAGAAGACTTGTGCCACCACAAGGCTGGCGCTTCCGATCACGAGTGGCAGGAATACGGCGCTCAGCCAATATACGGTGTGGGCATTGCGTTGCTCAATGGCGTCGAAAATTGCGCGATTCCAGACATTGATCCCATACTGGAAGCCGACATTGGCGACGATCAGGACCAACAGCCCGATCGTCAACGGCCAGGCGACCCTGTCGCCACTGCCGCTCCAGTAACCGCGCGCGCTGATCCAGAAGCGCTTAAGCAGGTATCTCTTGCGCGCCCGCTCGGCCTCTTCAGGTGTCAGCTCAGGATCGGGTTCGGTGACATCCGGCGGCGGCGCGGGCTCGCCGACGACCTCGGACGCGATTTCGACAGTCGACTGTTTCTCGCGGCGCGACTTCTCGGCATCGCGCGATTGGGCGCCGTCAACCGATTTCAGCTTAAATTTAGCCTCGGGCATCCGGCGATAACGGCTTAAAAATCAGAAGGTTTCATAGCGTCCGCTCGAGATCCCAGATGCCAACAACGCCAAGGCTTCTCAGCTGTTCCGGTGCTCGCAGCAGCCTATGGTCGTTCTCGATGACAGGCTTTGATCGTTGCGGGGCAGACCGCCGAGCGTCGGCTGCGGGTCAGTCTGCAACAAAGCATCACCTGCTGCGGTCTCGAGAATTCGCTTCAGGCTCTCAAGATTTGTCCGCATGCTGCATTCGAAGAGGCTGGACGCAAGCGGCGCGAGAAGTGCCATCGGCCCGAGTCAACAGGATCGAGGAGGAGAGATCATCTCGATTGCGATTGCGAGCATCTGCTGCCCAGCCGGACCGCGCCAGCCCCGAGTTCCGGAACAAGGGTGCGATTTTGCCGTTGAGCCAGAAACTGGAAGCGACCCGCATGTCCGAATTGCCGAATGAAGAGATCGAAGGGCGGCTGAACGCCCAGCGCGAGACTCTGGCGCTGGTCGTTGCGCTGCTTGCCAGCAAGGATACGGCACCCGAGCGAATATGGGCCGAACTGGAGGCCCGTTTTCAGTTTCAGAACAGTCAGGAGGACCCTGGCGTCCTGCCAAGCCGCGCATTCGCCATCGAAGCTGCGAAGATGCGGGAGTTCAAGCTGATCGCCGAAGAGGCGCAGGCGCGCAATGCGGAATGGAACGGCAGGGACAAGCCACAGGGCGCCAGCTGAAACCCCGGAGAGTGGATGCAGGACCGGCTATTTTACAATGACTGAGCAAGCGTCAGCTTTGCTGCAAAAGTGTACGTGCCAACTCTTGCCATTCCTCGTCAAGCGTTAAGGTCGACGGCGCCGCCTTGCTGCGGCGATACCAATATTCCGCATTCGACTGGTCGCCTTCCTTGCGGTGGAGATAGGCATGCACGTGCATGCCCGCCGTATCGTCGCGCTGCTGCGCGCACTCGTGCGCCTTAGCCCAATCGCCCTTTGCATCCCACCACAGCGCCTGCAGGGCAGGGCTCAAGCCGGCTGGCGGCTGTGGTTTCGCAATCGAATCCCTGAAGGCTTGCAGATCCATTTTTCCACCTCGGTAAGATGCAGAGCGCCAATAATACCCGCACCGGCAGCCGACCGAAAGCGTGCTTTGGGCGGGATGACCGGAATGGGCGGACGTCCGATAACCGAACGGCCAGACGGTTGATTCGATGACGTGCATGAAATAGTGCGCGCCACGACACCATGACGCCTGAGACAGCGAGGATGAGCCGATGACAGCCTCCGACAAGCCGCGCCAATTCTACCACGGCACCCGGGCCGATCTTAAGCCGGGAGACCTGATCGAAGCCGGTTACAGCTCCAATTACGGGGCGCGAAAGCAGGCAGCCTGGGTCTATCTAACCGGCACTCTGGATGCGGCTATCTGGGGTGCAGAACTGGCCGCCGGTGACGGACGCGAAAGGATCTACATCGTGGAACCAACCGGCCCGGTCATGGACGACCCCAATCTTACGGACAAGAAATTTCCCGGCAATCCGACGCAGTCCTATCGCTGCCGCGAGCCGCTCAGGATCACGGGCGAGGTCACCGAGTGGCAGGGCCACTCCCCCGAGCGGCTGAAAGAGATGAAGGACCATCTCGAACGGCTGAAGGCACAAGGTATCGAGGCAATCGATTGATCGCTGAGTTCTGCGATTGCCAAGCTTGGCTCTGACCTACGGTCGGCGGCAGTCCCCGCGAAATACGGCTCCACGTCCGCAATGGGTCCGCGAGTTGTCGTTGCTTGCAGGGCTGGAGAGCGGATGCTCCTTTTCATCTCGTCGCGAACGTGATGATCTCTGGGCTCGAAGGGCCAAGTGGGCTGCCGTCAAAGCCGCCGAATTGCTGTTCGATCCGTAGCCCCGCGTTCCCCAGCAGGCTCGATAAGGCGTCCGTCTCGAGGAATCGCAAGGTGCTGCGACTAACTTGCGGAAGGCTCGGATGCTTTCCGCCGAACCTGTGGGTGAATGTCACCGTCTGTCCATCGAACCGCATGATCACCTCTGTTGTGATCTGCACCAGCGACCCGTCAGGCAGCTCAACGACGACCGCATTTTCGGGTGTCCAGTGCTCCCACGCCCGCACCGAAGGGTTCCGCGTTTCGAACGCGAAGCATCCGCCTGGCACAAGGGCGTGTCGGACAGCCGCCATGAAATCCCTCAGGTCTTCGTCGCTGACAAGGGCCTGGAATGCGTGCCCCGTCATCACAATGAGATCAAACTCGGCTGTCCAGCCGGCCGATTGGAGATCGCCGAGAACCCATTCGTATCCGCGCGCGTTCGTGCGCGATTCAACACGCCGGGTGCTGGGTCGATGCCGCAGAGCCGCCCTGAATGTCCGGCCAGGCGTGCCTCGTGAAGGAGGGTGCCCGTTCCACATCCGACATCAAGCACCGCGTCTGCTGTTAGAATGCGGGGCAGGTAGAAATCATAGTCGTCGCGCGCAGATCTCGGGTGCCAGGCGTCGTAGACGGCAGCGAGATATGGGTCGGCGAAAAGGTGGTCGACCATAGGCGGTATTCCCAATCAACTTTGACTGTGCGAGCGGCGTCGCCGCGAGCATATAGCCCATAAGTCGCGTCGATCGTTACCGCACGACCTCGCGGTGGCGGCCGGGCAGGCGGGTGGCGATGAGCTTGTCGATGCGGCGGCCGTCGAGGTCGACGACCTCGAAGCGCCAGCCTTGCGCGTCGACACATTCGCCGGTCGCCGGCAGATGGTGCAAATGCGACAGCACATAGCCGGCGACGGTTTCGTAATCGCGGCTCTCAGGCAGGTCGATGCCGAGGACCTCTGCCATCTCGTCGGCCTGCATGTAGCCGGCGAGCAGCCATGAGCCGTCCTCGCGCTTGACGGCGTTTTCCTCTTCGCCGGCGTCGAGATCCGAACGGAAGACGCCGGTGATCGCTTCCAGAATGTCGGCCGGGGTGACGATGCCTTCGAAATGGCCGTATTCGTCATGCACCAGCGCCATCGGCACGTCGGATTCCTTCAGCGTCGCAAGCACGTCCAGCGCGTCGGCCTGGTCATGCACGATCGGCGCGGCCCGCACGTGCCGGCGCGGGTCGAGAGCGCGGCCGCCGAGCATTGCGGCCAGCACGTCGCGGGTCTGGACGACGCCGATCATGGCGTCGACGCCGCCGTCGCCGGCCGGCAGGCGCGAATGCTGGGTGTCCATCAGCAGCTTCCTGATGGCCGCCTCGTCGGATTGCAGATTGATCCAGTCGACCTCGGTGCGCGGCGTCATCACCGCGCGCACGGCACGGTCGCCGAGCCGCATGACGCCGGCGATCATCCGCCGTTCGTCGGATTCGATGGTGCCGTGGTGCTCGGCTTCGGCGACCAGCATCTTGATCTCCTCGTCGGTGACCTTATCCTCGCTCTGACCGCGCTGGCCAAGCAGCCACAGGAGGGCGCGGCCGGAAAAATCGAGCAGGAAGACCAGCGGCGCCGAGACGCTGGCGAGGATGGTCATTGCCGGGGCGACCCTGACGGCTACCCGTTCGGGGTCGCGCAATGCGATCTGCTTGGGCACCAGTTCGCCGATGATCAGCGAGCCATAGGTGATGAGGGCGACGACGATGCCGACGCCGAGCGGATCGGCGAGGCTTTCGCGGATGCCGGCCGACGCCAGGGAGGTGGCCAGCCGCTCGCCGAGCGTGGCGCCGGAAAAGGCACCGGACAAGACGCCGACCAAAGTGATGCCGATCTGCACCGAGGACAGGAATTTTCCCGGATTGGCGCCGAGCGCCAGGGCCCGGCCGGCGCCCTTGACGTTGCGGTCGATCATCGTCTTGAGGCGCGCCGGCCGCGACGAGACGATGGCGAGTTCGGACATCGACAGAAGGCCGTTCACGCAGATGAGGACGACCACGATGGCAATTTCAGCATAAAGCATGCCGGGTCCATAGCATTGCCGCGCGGTTTTCGAAAATAGGACGGTCGCGCTTTTTAAATTTAGCGAGCCGGGCAATCAGGCGGCACCCATGCCGCATCCCAGGGCGGCGCGGAAAAATGCTCGATCAGGGCGTCGACGACGACGCGCACCTTTGGCGCGAGATTGCGTGTTACCGGCCAGATGGCATGCACCACGGTGTTTTCGACAAGACAGTCCGACAGAACCATTTCGAGCTCGCCGCGCCTGATGCTGTCGGCCGTCAGCCATGTCGGCAGATAGACGATGCCGCAGCCGGCCAGTACCGCATCGAGCATCGGTTCGCCGTGGCCGAGCACCAGCCGCGCCTTGGGCGCGAATTTTTCGAGACGGCCGTCGACATGCCTGACTGTCCAGGGATGGACCGTGCCGTCGCGGCCGTAGCCGATGAGGCTGTGCCTGGCCAGGTCCTCGATCGATAGCGGCCTGCCATGGGCGTCGAGATAGGCGGGGGCGGCGCAGATGGCCGAACGTTGGGCATAGATGCGGCGCGCGGCGATCGACAAGCTGTCGTCGAGGTCGCCCATACGCACCGCCAGGTCGATGCCTTCCTCGATCAGGTCGACGCGCCGGTCGTTGAACGAGATTTCCATCGTCAGGTCCGGGAATTTTTTGGAAATGTCGAACAGCAGCGGGGCGACGCACCGCCGGCCGAAGGCCAAAGGCAGGTCGACGCGCAGCCGCCCGGAAGGCACCTGCTTGCGCGATGCCAACAGCGACCGGGCGGCTTCGATCTCGGCCAGTGCCCTGACGCAGGCTTCGTAATAGCTCAGGCCCTCGCTGGTCGGGCTGAGGCTGCGGGTGGTGCGGTTGAGCAGGCGGACGCCCAATCGCTGTTCCAGCTGCGCGATCGACTTGCCGACCGCCGATTTGGTGACATGCAGCCGTGCGCCAGCGCCGGTGAAGCTGCCGGCCTCCACCGCGTGAACGAATGCGACGATGCCTTGCAAATTGGCCGATTCCAATGAAGCGCTCCTATTGTAGAGTTTTGCTCCTTAATCTGTTGCAGAACATGCCACATGGAAGCACTTTTCTCCATAGTGAAACGGCGTAAATGTCTCGCGCAATCATCAACCACGGAGCGCGAACCAAATGAGCACCGAAAACAGATCCTGGCAGATGAACGGTTTCGGCCTGTCCAGGTTGAAGCCGGCTGATGGAAAGCTGCCCCAACCCGGGCCGCATGATCTTCTGGTACGCGTCACAGCGGTATCGCTGAATTACAAGGACAGGATGATCGTCGATGGCGTGCTGATACCGGACCTCAGCTTTCCGTTCGTGCCGACATCGGACGCGGTAGGCGAAGTAGTCGCCACCGGCAGCGAAGTCAGCCGCTTCGGCATCGGGCAGCGCGTGCTCGGCCAGGTGATCGCCGACTGGCCGGACGGCGACGCCCCGCCGGTGCTGCACAAGCATACGCTTGGTTCGTCACTGCCCGGCATGCTGTCCGAGCATGTGCTTTTTCATGAGGATGCCGCCGTGGCGGCGCCGCCGTCGCTCAGCGACGTCGAGGCATCGACGCTGCCGATCGCGGCGCTGACGGCGTGGTTCGCGCTGGTCGAGGCGGCCAAGCCGATCCCGGGGGAAACCGTTCTCATCCAGGGCACCGGCGGCGTGTCGCTGTTTGCGCTGCAATTTGCCGCCGCCTTCGGCCTG
The DNA here is from genome assembly GCF_040321085.1 of Mesorhizobium sp. M0522. NCBI lineage: Bacteria > Pseudomonadati > Pseudomonadota > Alphaproteobacteria > Hyphomicrobiales > Phyllobacteriaceae > Mesorhizobium > Mesorhizobium sp. M0522. The sequence goes on along the minus strand of NZ_JAMYQW010000023.1, from coordinate 64,200 downwards.
CGCGCCATCGTCACCTCGAGCAGCGACGAGAAGGTCGAGCGGGCGAAGGCGCTCGGCGCCTGGAAGGCGATCAATTATCGCAGCCAGCCGGCATGGGACGAGGCTGCGCGCGAACTGACAAACGGGGCCGGCGTCAGGCATGTGCTGGAAATGGTCGGCGGCGACAATGCGCGGCGCTCGCTCAATGCGCTGGGCGCCGACGGCAGGCTGTCGCTCATCGGCCTTCTCGGCAGCATGGAGCTCAGTTTCCCGATCATTCCGTTCCTGCGCAACCGGATCGTCGTCCAGGGCATATCGATCGGCCACCGCCGCGCTTTCGAGCGAATGAACCAGGCGATCGAGACGCTCGCGATCAAGCCGGTGATCGACAAGGTGTTTGGCTTCGACGAGGTGCCGCAGGCATTCGAGCGTCTGGAGACGGGACCGTTCGGCAAGATCGTGATCACCGTGCCCTGAGCCCGTCGGGACGAAATGGGTCAGACGGGAAGGCCGATCGCGCGCCTACGGCAGTTGCAGCAGGACGCCGATGATGGCCTTGCCGTCGGTGAAATAGGGATCGCCTTCGCCGTTGCGCCCGGTCTTCGTGGCGCCGACGCCTGGTATCTCGCTGGTCGAGATCAGCATGCCGGCGGCGGAGAGGTCGCGCATCAGCCCATCGCGCTCGGCGTCGATGTCGGGGCCGATGTGATGAGTGATCGCGCCGGTGTCATGGCTGAGGCCGACGCCGCGGTCGAAGCTTGCCGAGCCGAGCCAGAGCGGCCGGCCGTCGTCTCCGGTCGCATCGGTCTGCCAGAAGCGGACATGGTGGCGCCGGTCGGCGCTGTCACCGACCGGCTTTTCGAAGGCGAGGTCCTGGGCGCGGCCTTCGAACAGCAGCCGGCTGACCGGCGCGTCGGGATAGGGGCGGTCAAACAGCACGCTTTCGCCGATTTCGATGGCCGTCTTCAGCGTGATGGCGTCTGCCGTATCCCAGCCGGCGACGGCAAAAGCATGGACAAGCTCCTTCTTGGTGCCGACAAGGCCGACATTGATCGGATCGCCCGGAATGCCTTGCGGCGTGTGCGTCACCATCTCGAATTGCTGATTGCGAAAATTGCGGTCCCGCAACGTCCAGAACTCAGGCGCGGCGAAATAGGCGAGCGAAAGATAGGCGGCACAGCATGCCACCAGCCAGGTCGTTGCACGTCGTCGCAGGCTTCGTTGGCTCAAGAGGCACCACCCAAGCGTCTGCGCACCATCTTAACCGGCGCAGCAAGTCTTGGGCAGGGGCTGCAATCAGCGGCAGGCGCGATAGCCGTTCTTGCGGTTCTTGATGTCGAAATGGAAATGGTTGCGGTGATCGTAATTGTAGCCGGGGCCGAGCACGGTGGTGAAATACTGGCAGCCGTCGGCGCGGACATTGTTGAGGAAGCCGCGGGTGCGGAAGGCGAACAGGCCGGGCTTGCGGACGTCGATATCGTCGCCATTGTTGAGTTCGATGCTCATCACGTCGAGCGCATTGCCCTTGCCGTGTTCCGACAAAACACCTTCGCCGGCAATCCTGCGGCAGGAATAGCTCGAGCCCTGGTGGATGGTCTTGACGCCTGAGAAATAGCGCCAGCGGGCCGACGGCACGAGTTCGTTCCTGGTCCAGCCGGCAAAGGTGGCGGCCATGTCGCAGGTCAGCGTCGCGGCCGGCTTCATCTCGACACTGCCGATGGCCGAGACCTTGACCGGATAGTCGATCCCGCACTGGCCTTCATGGATCGGCGCAACGTCGGTGTAGACGACGCCGAGGCGTTTCAATTCCTTGCGGCAATCGATCTCTGTGGCCGGCATCTGTTCGGCCGGCGACATCGGGTTGTCCAGGCGCGGATAGGCGGCCGTCATAAAGGGATTGGACGGGACGAGGCGCTGCATACCCGAATATTGCGGCCCGGAATCTTGCGCGCCGGAATATTGCGGGTCGGAATTGGGCGGGACGGCAGCGGTCTGGCTGCCGACATCGACGGCCGGCTGCAGCGACAGCACGCTGCCGGTATTGCAGGCCGAGACCGCCGCAATGGCAAGCAGGGCGGCAAGCCTGCCGGCTATGCGCGCGCATTCTGTGTGCCGCACAGCGGCAAGCGCAGCGCGAAATAGCCCGGCCATCGGAAGGGTTCCTGTCCCCAGATGGCACAGACTCTAAACCTGAAGAGTAAAGGAAAAATCAGCGGCGCCGTTCACGCCTGCCGCCAAATTGCGGCGCCCCCATAGGCTAAGGTCACTGGCAAAACGTACCACCGTTGCGGCGCGGTTCGAGGTCGAAGTGGAGATGCTGCGAATGATCGGCGTCGCTGCCGGGGCCAAGCACGGTCTTGAACGGTCCGCAGGCTGCCTTGCGCACTGCGTTCAGGAATTTCGCGTCCTTTTCCGGCGGCGCCGGGCCGACATCGATCTCCTTCCCGTCCGAAAGCTTGAAGCTGGCGATGTCGAGCGCGTTGCCGAAGGCGTGCTCCGACAATTTGCCGCCGCCATTGCGCGACCGGCAGACAAAGGCGGAGGCCTGGCCGATCGATTTAATATCCGCGCCGAACTCGGCCTTTGCGGCAGGCTGGATGACGGACGCAGCAAAGCGGGCGGCCGCTTCCGCCATCTGGCAATTCAGCTCGGGCTCCGGGCCGATGGCGATGGATTTGCCGAGCGTCTTCAGCGCGATCGGGTAGGGGATCGAGCAACCGACTGACGTATCATGCTCTGGCTTGCGCTCCTCGAAATCGACGCCCATCGACTTCAGCCGCCTGCGGCAGGCCAATTCCTCGGCCGGCATTTCTCTCCCGGCAATGGCGGCCGATCGAGGATCAGGAAGGATTTTTTGCTCCGCCTTCTCGTCTGCCTCGGCCGGGTTTGGTGGCGCGCCTGGTGGGCCTGCCGGCGGCTCAGCCCGTGCCGGCTTTTCGGGCGGCTGCGGTGCAATCGCCGGCGGCTCCGGAGCATCCTCCGGGCGCGGTTCAGGGACCGGGATCTCGGTTGGTGGCGGCGGAGTGACTTGCTGGTTGAGCTGCGGAACTGGTGCAGTTTGCGGTAGGTCGGGTGCCTTGGCTAAAACGGGTCCCGCCAGCGGCGTAGCCGCAACGGCCAGCAGCAATCTGCCCAATCTGAAAAAGCCAAACGCCGCCATTACGTCGCAACGGCCAGAATGCAGGGAAGTTGCCTTGAGCGAGGGGGGCGGCCGATCACAATCGGTAACCGCGCCGTCACGCGCCGATCGCTTCCAAGCCTTCCTCGAGCCAGTCCGCCAGCAGCGGCATGCCGAGCAGATATTTTGCCGTGCGCTTGTTGGCGCGCTCGCGGGCGGCGGACAGCGCGTCCGTCCATTCCGTCGCGTCATAGTCGCCGCGGCCGACCCAGGCCAACGCAATCAGTTCGGCCGCTTCGTCGACATTGAGATCGTCGATCAGCTCGCGCAGTTCTTCTTCGGTGAGATCTTCGGAGCTTTCCTCGGCAAGGCCGTCATGATGGTGGTTGTCGTGCGCGTTGCCGTCGAGCTCTATCTCGTGCTCGGCGCCGTCGGCATAGTCTTCGTTGACGGCGGCGCTGAGCGCCTTCGCCTTCAGGATGAACAGGCGCACGGTGTCGGGACCGATCGAAAGCTCCCAGTCTCGTTCAACGCGTTGCTGCACCGGCCGTCTCCCTGCTTCGTGCTCGGTCGGCCCGATGATAGCGGATTTGCAGCGCTCGTCACATTATCTTGCGCGGCGGCGTTGATCGTGAAGCATGATTTCCGATGCCCTCTCTTCCCGGATAAGATGGCCTTGCTGGGAGAGATCGCGGTTTTGAGATAGGATGACATTTTCCGGGACGAAACGGCGTTGGGCCGGCGTTAGTGTTGCATTGTCAGGTTCAAAGGAGAATTCGATGCGCAGACGATTGCTGATTTACGCCATGGCCATCGCCGCCCTGCCGCTGATTGCGGCTCCGGCGTTTTCGGCTGGTGAAGGCGGGGGAGGTGGCGGTGGCGGTGGCGGCGGCAATGGCGGCGGCCAGTCCCAGTGCAAGAAGGGGGAGGCGTGGGACAAGAAACAGAAGAAATGCGTCTCCCCGAAGCAAGGCATGCTGGACGACGACAGCATCTACGATGCCGGTCGCGCGCTGGCGATGGATGGACGCTACGACGAGGCGATCGCCGTGCTCAGCCTCGCCGCCAACAAGCAGGATCCGCGCATCCTCAACTATCTCGGCTATTCGCACCGCCATTCCGGCCGCGTCACCGTCGGCCTCGGCTATTACGAGGAAGCGCTGCGCATCGACCCGAACTACACGCTGGTGCGCGAATATCTCGGCGAGGCGCACTTGCAGATCGGCGATCTTGCGGGCGCCCAGGAACAGCTTCGCGAGATCGAGAAGCGCACGGGCAAGGGGTCTCGCGAATACGGCATGCTGTCGGAGCAGATCGATCATTTCATGAGGAGCTGATCCTCCGGAACGCTCCTCATAACCGGCTGTGAGCGATCGCAGCCGGTTTTTTGCTGTGCTGCACATGTTGGCCACAACCGAGATTTGGCATCACGGTACACGATACGATCTTGGAAACCCCCGCTTGACGTGGGGTCAGCCGTGCAATCGGTGGATGATTTTTCAAAAACCGACTTTTTGGACGTGAAAAACCCGCGAAGATTGCTATATCTTGCGAAATTGTGGTGAGACGGTTCCGTTAGCCCGAGGCTGCCGGACCGTTTTCTTTTTGTACCATCGACAAGGTCGCTCCCGATTGCGGGGGCGGCGGCAGGAAAGGTCAGGCATTATGAACAAGGTCCCGATGACAGGCGAGGGGTTCGCGTCATTGAAGGAAGAACTGCGCTGGCGCCAGCAACAGGAGCGGCCGCGTATCATCGAGGCGATTTCCGAAGCGCGCTCGCATGGCGACCTATCCGAAAATGCCGAATATCACGCGGCAAAAGAGGCACAGAGCCTCAATGAGGGCCGGGTCAACGAACTCGAGGACCTGATCGCGCGGGCCGAGGTGATCGACGTCACCAAGCTCAGCGGCGACAAGGTCAAGTTCGGCGCCACCGTGGTGCTGGTCGACGAGGATACCGAGGAGAAAAAGACCTACCAGATCGTCGGTGACCAGGAAGCCGACGTGAAGTCCGGCCGCATCTCGATCTCCTCGCCGATCGCGCGCGCCCTGATCGGCAAGGAAGTCGGCGATGCCATTGAGGTCAATGCGCCAGGCGGCGCCAGGGGCTACGAGATCGTCCAGGTGCAGTTCATCTAGGGGATTGGCGCTGCTCTGCCTTCTCCCCTTGTGGGAGAAGGTGGCCTCGCGAAGCGAGGTCGGATGAGGGGTGTTCCAGCTTGGCTCCCTCCGCACTCCGTCCAACACCCCTCATCCGTCTTGGCGCTGCGCGCCAATCCACCTTCTCCCACAAGGGGAGAAGGGAAGGGGCAACGCTGACCTTTCCGATTGAATTGATTGAGCAAATCAGCGGCCACCGGCCTGACCAAGCGTCTGGCGCTCCACAAGCCTTTCGGCTTCCGCCATCACCTCCGGCGGCGTGACGCTGTGGCCGGGCCTGGCTAGCAGCGTCGATGAGAATGGCCCGCGCGGACCGGTCAGGCCAGGCTCGGTAGCGAGGAATATCGCCACCGTCGGCAGGCCGAAAGCGCTGGCGAGATGGGTCAGGCCGGTGTCGGCGCCGATGACCAGCGCCGAGCCGCCGATGACGGCGGCGATCTCGGCTAGCGGCGACCTGGGAACCACCACGGTTTGCGAAATGGCGCGGGCGATCGCCTCGGCAACCGCCTGTTCCCGGTCGTTCGACCAGGTGGTGACCGGCGTCATTCCCATGTTCACCAGCAGGCGGGCGGTTTCGATCCAGTCCGCGACCGGCCATTTCTTGTCCTCGCGGCTGGTGCCGTGCAGCAGGAAAGCGGTCTTTTCACCGGCAAAAGTCGATCTTCCGGCTGGCGGCGCGATACCCGATTCAAGCCTGGAAAAATCCGGCTCGTAGCCGAGCGCCAGCCCGAACAGGCGTTTCGTGCGCTCGATGGCATGCAGGCCGCGCGGCACGGCATAGCGATGGCCATGAAACAGGCTTGCCGAAGGCTCGCGGGCGCTCGACCGATCGAACCCGGCGACCGGGGCTGCCGCCAGCCGCGCCACCAGCGCCGATTTCAGCAAGCCTTGTGCATCGAGGACGAGGTCGTAGCGGCAATCGCGCAAGGCGCGGCGCAAGCCGACCACTTCCCGCCATGTGCCGGGCTCGAGCAGCTTCCTGCGCCAGCGCCGGATCGCCACGCTGTGGATGGTTTGGATGGCTGGATGCAGCGCCACGATGCCGGCAAATGCCTCTTCGACACACCAGTCGAAGGAGATATCCGGCCGAGCGCGGCGCGCGTCCTCGATCGCCGGGAAGGTGTGGATGACGTCGCCCATGGACGATGTCTTGACGATCAGCACTTTCATGCGGCGGCCGGCATTTCCAGCAGCCGCTCCGCCGCCGCCACGACGCGTTCGACCTCCAGCGTGTTCAGGCAGTTGAGATGACCGAGCGGGCAGATTTTTTTGTGGCAGGGCGAACAGGACAGGCCGAGCCAGAGCAGTTCGCGGCGCTCGGCGAGCGGCGGCGTGTTCTGCGGCGAGGTCGAGCCGTAAACGGCGACTACCGGCGTGCCGACGGCGGCGGCGACATGCATCAGCCCGCTGTCGTTGGAGACGGCGAGCCTCGCCGCCGCGATCAGGTCGATGGCATCCTCGAGCCGCGTCTGGCCGGCAAGATCGACGGCGCCCGGAGCCAGCGCGGCGATTTCAGCCGTCACCCCAGCGTCGTTCTTCGACCCGAACAGCGCGACGCCAAACCCTTTCGCCATCATCTCACGGGCAAGGCCGGCATAGTGTTCGCTCGGCCAGCGCTTGGCCGGGCCGAATTCTGCGCCGGGCATGACTGCCACGAATTTCCCCGCTGTCAGCCCGAAACGGCTGAGCAGTGCCGCCTGGCTGGCTTGATCGACGGCGAGCTTCGGCGCCTGGAAGGCGCCACCACGGGCAAGGCTGAAATAGGCCTGCGCGGTGCGCCGTTTCAGGCGATCGGGCAAGGGCACGATGTCGGTCAGTAGCCCGTAGCGCATTTCCTTGAGATGGCCGACACGGCGCGGAATGCCGGCAAAGAACGGGATCAGCGCCGACTTCCAGCTTCCCGGCAGGACAAAGGCCATGTCGTAGCGGCCGCGCAGCAGGCGGCCGAAGCGCCTTCGGGTGCGGAATTCGAACGTGCCGGATTGCAGCGGTAGGTCGATCTGCTGGCGGATTTCGGGCATGCGCTTGACCAGCGGTGCTGCCCACGCCGGCGCCAGCACGTCGATGGCGGCGTTCGGATGAAGCTCCCTCAGCGCCTGGAACAGGCACTGCGCCATCACCATGTCGCCCACCCAGCGTGGGCCGATCACGAGGATCGTTGGGCTTTCAGCCATTCGACATAGTCTCTGACGCCGGTTTCCACTGTGCGGAACTGGCCATTGTAACCGGCTGCGCGCAAGCGGGACATATCAGCTTGCGTAAAGCTCTGGTAGCTGCCCTTGAGGTGGTCGGGAAACTCGATGAACTCGATCTGGCCTTGGCCGAGCGTATCGATCACCGTTTCGGCAATGGCGCGGAACGGCTGAGCCTTGCCTGTGCCGCAGTTGAAGATGCCGCTCGAGCCGCGTTTCCACAGCCACAGATTGACGTCGGCGACATCGCCGACATGGATGAAGTCGCGGCTCTGCTCGCCGGGCCCGAAACCACCATAGGCGCCGAACAGCTTCGGGTTCTGCCCTTGCTCGACCTGGTTGAACAGATGGAAGGCGACAGAGGCCATGGCGCCCTTATGCGCCTCGCGCGGTCCGTAGACGTTGAAATAACGCAGGCCCGCCACCGGCGAATGGTCGGTATCGAACACGGTACGGCGGACATAGTCGTCGAACAGCTTTTTCGAATAGGCATAGACGTTGAGCGGGCGTTCGTATTGCGGCTCCTCGCAGAACTCGGCGCCGCCGCCATAGACGGAAGCGGAGGAGGCATAGAGAAACGGCACGCGCAGGGCCAGGCAGGCGTGCAGCAGGCGCTTCGAATAGGTGTAGTTGACCTCCATCATGAACTTGCCGTTCCATTCGGTGGTGGTCGAGCAGGCACCCTGGTGGAAAACCGCCTCGATGCGGCCGAGGTCGCCGGCCTCCATCCGCGCCAGAAAATCGTCCTTGTCGAGATAATCGGCGATCTCGAGATCGGCGAGGTTGGCGATCTTGTGGCCGTCGGTGAGGTCGTCGACGACGAGGATGTCGCTGAAACCCTCGGCGTTGAGCGCGGCGACGATGTTGGAACCGATCATGCCGGCGCCGCCCGTGACGATGATCATGAAAGCCTCTGGTACCTTGTGCCGGTTGTAGCCCTTGTGGGATTCTGGCCTTATAGGGGAGGCGGGCCGGGCTGTCGACAAAGCAGGTGGCGGGGCGGCCGGATGAGCGCCACAGTGCCGCCGCAAAGCTCTCGCTTCAGTCGGTGACCACCGGCGAAGCGTGACAGGAGCAAGGTAATGCCGTCAACCGAACTGCTTGTCGCCTTTTTCGCCACCACGGCGATCTTCGCCTATATCCCCGGTCCCGCCATGCTCTATGCCGCCGCGCAAACCATGGCGCGCGGCCGCTGGTCCGGGCTGATGGCGGCGCTCGGCATCCATCTCGGCGGCTACGTTCATGTCTTCGCCGCCGCTGTCGGCCTGTCGGTGCTTTTCCATGCCGTGCCGGTGCTTTACATGGCGGTCAAGCTGGTCGGTGCGCTGTATCTGGTCTGGCTCGGTGTTTCTTTGTTTCGCGCCAAGGCGCAAGGCGACGTTGTCTTGCCGGGAATTCAGCCGAAATCCGCCCGCCGCGCGTTTTTGGAGAGCGTTGCCGTCGAGGTGCTCAACCCGAAAACGGCGATTTTCTTCATGGCGTTCCTGCCGCAATTCATCGATGCCTCGGCAGCGTTTCCGGTCTGGCTGCAGTTCGTCGTGCTTGGAACGATCGTCAATTTGATGTTCTCGTCGGCCGACATTGTTTGCGTGATACTGGCCGGCGCGGTGATCGCCAGGCTGCGGCAGTCGAGCCGGGCGCAGCGCCTGATGCGGCGCGCCGGCGGTGCGGTGCTTGTCGGACTGGGCGTGCATGTCGCGTTGCAGAAAAGCTGACGCACTGTCTCGCCGCGGCGATCGGTCGAAGGCCTGCCGTTGCGTCGGCTGAAATTGCGGTATATCGGCATCGCCATGAACGGCCGGCCCTGCCCATCGAATTTCCCGTCACCGAAAATCGGCCCTCCCACGCGTTGACATGATCAAGCTGCCCTCTCCCGAACCCCTTCACCGCGCCATCTCGCGCTTCGGCAGCGCCACTGTGCTGGTGGTCGGCGATTTCATCCTCGACCGTTTCGTCAACGGCGTGATCGAGCGCATTTCGCCGGAAGCGCCGATCCCCGTGCTGCACGGGCGCGGCGAAACGCTGGCGATGGGCGGCGCCGGTAATGTCGTCGCCAACATCGTTTCGCTCGGCGCTGCCGTCATACCGGTCTCGGTGATCGGCGCTGACAAGGCCGGCAAGAACCTCATGCGCATGCTCGGCGAATTTGGCGTCGACACCGGCGGGCTGGCGCAGGATGCCGATCGCATGACGTCGTCCAAAAGCCGATTCAGCGCGCTCAACCAGCAGGTGCTGCGTTTCGACGAAGAGGAAATCAAGCCGCTGGGCGATGCCGAGCGCGCGACATTGGTCGGGCATTTTCGCGAAGCGCTGGCGCGCGCCGACATCGTCATCCTGTCCGACTATGGCAAGGGCGTGCTGCTCGACGGCGCCGCCGGCGAGCTGATCTCGATCTGTCGGGAAGCGGGCAAGCCGGTGCTGGTCGACCCGAAGGGCCGCGACTATGCGCGTTATGCCGGCGCGACGGCAATCACGCCCAACCGCAAGGAACTCGGCGAGGCGGTCGGCCGCGCAGTGTTTGCCGACGACGAAATCGAGGCGGCGGCGCGCCAGCTGATTTCGGCGCACGGTTTCGATTTCGTCGTCGCGACGCGCAGCGAAAAGGGCATGAGCGTCATCGGTGCGGACGACGCCCGCCATATCGCCACGCAGGCGCGCGAAGTGTTCGACGTTTCGGGCGCCGGCGACACGGTGATCGCGACGTTTGCACTGGGACTTGCAGCAGGCGCCGACCGCGTCATGGCCGGATCGATCGCCAACGCCGCCGGCGGCGTTGTCGTCGGCAAGCGCGACACGGCGCGGCTGACGATCGAGGAACTCACCGGTGCGCTGTTTCGCTCGCATGGTCCGGTCGCCCACTTGGATGCGATCCTCGATGCCGCCGCCGCCGCGCGGCTGGTGGCGGGCTGGAAAGACGAGGGCTTGAGCGTCGGCTTCACCAATGGCTGTTTCGATATCCTGCATGCCGGCCATGTCAGCCTGTTGCATGCGGCCCGCAGCCAGTGCGATCGGCTGGTGCTCGGCCTCAACAGCGATGCCTCGGTGCGCCGGCTGAAAGGGCCGGGGCGCCCGGTCAACGACCAGCATGACCGGGCCTGCGTGCTGGCAGCACTTGCCTCGGTCGACGCCGTCGTCATCTTCGAGGAGGATACGCCGCTTTCGCTGATCGAGGCGCTGAGCCCCGACATACTGGTCAAGGGTGCCGACTATACGGTCGATCAGGTGGTTGGCGCCGATGTCGTGCAGAAGGCCGGCGGGCGCGTCGTGCTGGTCGACCTCGTCGCCGGCAAGAGCACGACCGGCACTATCGGCAGGTTGCGCGCCGGGAACTGAGGGTTTCATGTCCGAACTGAACGATTACCTGGCCCGCTCGGCGGCCGCGATTTCGGCGATGGTCGAGCGCGACCTGACCAGCGAGATGGAGCGGGCGGTCAGCGCCGTCGTCGCCGCGCTTTCGCAGGGCAAGGCGCTGCTGATAGCAGGCAATGGCGGTTCGGCCAGCGACGCCATCCATATCGCCGGCGAGCTGGTCGGCCGCTTCCTCAGGGAGCGCAAGGCCTACAACGTCATCGCGCTGCCGGCCAACGCGGCGGTGCTGACCGCCTGGGGCAATGATTACGGCTTCGACACGGTGTTTGCGCGCCAGGTCGAGGCGCATGGTTCGGCGGGCGCCGTGCTGCTCGCCATCTCGACCAGCGGCAATTCGCCAAGCATCCTCGCCGCCGCCCAACAGGCGCGCATGATGGGCATGACGGTGGTCAGCCTGACCGGCGACACCGGCGGCAAGCTGAAGCCGCTCTCCGACATCCTGCTCAACGTACCCTCGACCTCGACGCCGATCATCCAGCAGGGGCATTTGTGCCTCTACCACCATTTGTGCGAAATGGTCGAAACGCGCCTCTGCGACGCAGGGTGATTGCGCCAGGCCGGGTAGAGGCCGTCAATTGTCAACGGGGAGAAGGGACTAGCCGCAACGCTGGCGACCCCTCTCCCCGTCCTTCACGGGGAGAGGGTAAGGTGAGGGGCAGCCCTAGCCTGTAGCGATTATTATTTGACGCATAGCCACATTTTGTTCTTGCTTTGTGCCGGCAGCTATGCTACTAATTTGGGTATGGTGATGATTTCCACCGACGATCCCGCCCGCCGAGGCGGGTTTTTTGTTTCCGGGTTTTTGTTTCGCAGCCGCTTTGCCTGCTCTCTTAAGCCGAAAACGCCACCAGCCCTTCGTCTTTGACCCGGCGGATGGTCAGCGCGGTTCGCACCGTATCGACATTGGGGGCCGAGGCCAGTTCCTCGATGACGAAGGTCTGGAAGGTGCCGAGATCGCTCGCCACGCAATGTAGCAGGAAATCGGACTCGCCCGACACCATCCAGGCGTCGCGCACGATCGGCCAGCCGCGGGTGCGCTCGGCAAAGGTCTTGAGTTCGGCGTCGGCCTGGTGATGCAGGCCGATCAGACAGAAGGCGACGACGTCGAGGCCGAGCGCCGGAGCGTTGAGCAAAGCGCGGTAGCCGCGGATGATGCCGGCCTCTTCCAGCCGCCTGACGCGGCGCAGGCACGGCGGCGCCGAAATGCCGACGCGGCTCGACAGTTCGACATTGGTCATGCGTCCGTCCTGCTGAAGCTCGCGCAGGATCTTCCAGTCGATGACATCGAGATCGGCCTTGATCGGCATGGTGGCTTCCGTGATGACGCGAAAGAATCTTTCGCGACTTTGTAATTAAACGACTTTGCTGTCTATTCCATCCGCTGGATCGAGGATTTTTGCATCATCTTGCTGCGGGTTGCTTGTCGCCGTCGCCGGCGCCGAAGCTTTCCGGGGACGAACGGCAACTTGCCTTGCTCGCGTCGCAGGCAACACTTACATTACGCGCAACAATCGACGAGAGTTCATGCCACAATCCATGGCTGCTCCCCGCAGAGGTTTTTCATGATCACCAAGCATGCGCCTGTTCTCATCATCGGCTCCGGCCCCGCCGGCTATACGGCGGCGATCTATGCCGCCCGCGCCATGCTCAAGCCGATGCTGGTCGCCGGCCTGCAGCAGGGCGGGCAACTGATGATCACCACCGATGTCGAAAACTATCCGGGCTTCGCCGAACCGATCCAGGGTCCATGGCTGATGAGCGAGATGCTCAGGCAGGCCGAGCATGTCGGCACCGACATCGTCAACGACATCATCACCGAAGTCGACCTCAACGTGCGGCCGTTCCGCGCCAAGGGCGATTCCGGCACGATCTATACCGCCGACGCGCTGATCATCGCCACCGGCGCGCAGGCGAAATGGCTGGGCATCCCGAGCGAACGGACCTTCATGGGATTTGGCGTTTCGGCCTGCGCCACCTGCGACGGCTTCTTCTATCGCGGCAAGGATGTCGCGGTGATCGGCGGCGGCAATTCGGCGGTGGAGGAAGCGCTCTATCTCTCCAACCTGGCCAAGAGCGTCACCGTCATCCACAGGCGCAGCGATTTCCGCGCCGAGCGCATCCTGCGCGAGCGGCTGCTGCGGAAAGATAATATCCGCGTCATCTGGGACGCGGTGGTCGACGAGATCACCGGCAGGCCCGGCAAGGCGCCGCTGCCGCCATCGGTCGAAGGGCTGAAGCTGCGCAACGTGGTGACCGGGCAGGAGATGCATCTGGTGGTCGACGGCGTGTTCGTGGCGATCGGCCACGCGCCGGCGGTCGAGCTGTTTGCCGGCAAGCTGAAGCAAAAGCCGAACGGCTATCTGTGGACGGCGCCGGATTCGACCCGCACCGATATGCCGGGCGTGTTCGCCGCCGGCGACGTGACCGACGATATCTACCGCCAGGCGGTGACGGCGGCCGGGCTCGGCTGCATGGCCGCGCTCGAGGCGGAAAAATATCTGGCGGGGATCGAGGTTCACCGCGAAGCGGCGGAGTGAATGTTGAACAAGCGGCTGAGAAAAGCCGCGCAAAAGCCTGATTTTTCATTCAGACGCCAAAACAGGCGGACGCCAGAAAACAGGACGAGGGGAAATCATGGCGTTGGATTGGGACAAGCTACGCGTGTTTCACGCCGCAGCGGAAGCGGGGTCGTTCACCCATGCCGCGGAAACACTGCATTTGTCGCAATCGGCGATCTCGCGGCAGGTCAGCGCGCTCGAGCATGACGTCGGCGTGCCGCTGTTCAATCGCCATGCCCGCGGCCTGGTGCTGACCGAGCAGGGCGAGATGCTGTTCCGCACGGCACACGACGTGCTGATGAAGCTCGAAACCATCAAATCGCGACTGACCGAAACCAAGGACCGGCCCTCCGGCGTGCTCAGGGTGACGACGACGGTCGGCCTCGGCGCAGGCTGGCTGACCGAGCGCGTGCAAGAGTTCATCGAGCTCTATCCCGAGGTCAGCCTGCAGCTCATCCTGGCCAATGAGGAGCTCGACCTCACCATGCGCCAGGCCGACTGCGCCATCCGGCTGCGCCAGCCGCAGCAGCCCGACCTCATCCAGCGCCGCCTGTTCACCGTGCATTTCCATCTCTACGCGGCGCCCTCCTATGTGAACAAATACGGCAAGCCGAATTCGATTGCCGAGCTGAAGGCCCATCGTATCGTCACCTTCGGCGTGCCGGTGCCGGCGCATCTGTCGGAACTGAACTGGCTGGAAACGGTCGGCGATTTCGAAGGCGGGCAAAGGGTGCCGACGCTGCAGATCAACGACATATTGTCGATCAAGCGGGCGGTGCAGGGCGGCGCCGGCATCGCCATGCTGCCGGATTACGTGGTCAGCAAGGATTCCGGGCTAGTGCAGTTGCTGCCCGAGACCGAAGTGCCGTCCTTCGATACCTATTTCGCCTATCCCGACGCGATGAAGAACCAGGCGAAGCTGCATGTCTTCCGCGATTTCATCATCGCCAAGGCGCGCAGCTGGTCGTTCTGATTTAATGCATGTCGCGCAAAAGTGTGCAGCGGTTTTGCGATAACGACATGCATCAAACAAGAACCTAAAGCGCGTCGCATCAGGTCGGTCGAACGCAACGCGCTTTAGGAACGCGTATCCGCCAGCGTGCTGGCGCCGTAGCGCAAACCGTCGACCAGCAGGGCAACCATGCGCCGCGCCTGGGCAGGGCCGCCGCCATGTGCCGGCATGGCAAGGCTGGCGGCCGCCCCCAACAGATCGCCCGGCTCGATATCGGCGCGCACCTCGCCGGCCGCGGCCGCTGCCTCCAGCAATGTTTGGAGCGCGGGCCGGAGCCGTTGGTTGAAATAGGCAGGCAAAGTGTCGAAGGCCGGATTGCCTGAGTACAAGGCTGCCGCGAGGCCGCGTTTTGCCGTGATGAAATCCACATAGCGCTGCATCCACAGGGCCAGCGCTTCACCGGGCTCATGCTTTCCGGCCAGGATCGGCGCGGCGTCCGCACAGGCGTCAACCTCGTTGCGGAAGACGGCCACGATCAAGTCCGAGCGCTGTGGAAAGTGGCGGTAGACGGTGCCGACGCCGACGCCAGCCTTTTCCGCGATCTCTCGCACCGGAGCCTCCACGCCGGAGGTCGCGAACACCGCCATGGCCGCCCGGAGCAACGCGTCGATGTTGCGCCGTGCGTCGGCGCGCACGTGCCGATCCGCGCGGTCGCGGGGTTCCAGACTATCGCCTTGATCCGTTTTGCCGTTCGGCGTTTTTTCGCCCATCAAATTACCTCTTGCAAACGGAACCTTGTTCCGGATATATGTGGAACGTGGTTCCGTTTGACTTGTATCTAGCACGGCAAGGCGGTGTTGGCCACACATCGGTGCACAAAAGGAGATTACCATGCAGGACAAACCCGTCGCCCTGGTCACCGGGGCCAACAAGGGCATCGGTCTTCAGATCGCCAAGGACCTCGCGGCGAACGGCCTTACCGTGCTCGTAGGATCGCGCAGGCTCGAGCATGCCGAGGCAGCCGCAAAGAGCATCGGAGAGGATGCCCACGCCCTGCAGCTCGACGTCACCGACCAGGCCTCGATCGCCGCCGCGGCAGAGCGCATCCGCATCGAAATCGGCCGCCTCGATGTGCTGGTGAACAATGCCGGCATCTCCCACGCGGGAAAGCCCGGCACGTTGTTCGAGGAGATCATCAACTCGGGCCGCCCGAGTGTTGCCTCTCTCGACGACGTACGCGCGGTGTTCGAGACGAACGTGTTTGGCATCGTCGCCGTCACGCAAGCGATGCTGCGGCTCCTTCGTGAGGCGCCGGCGGCGCGTATCGTCAACGTATCGAGCGGCGCCGGCTCGCTGACATTGAACGCGGATCCGGCCTTTCCGTACCGCACTTCGTTTGGCGCCGTTTACAACCCGTCGAAGACGGCCGTCAACGCGATGACGCTCGCCTTCGCCATCGAGCTCGAGGAGACCGGCATCAAGGTCAACGCTGCGTGCCCGGGCTACACCGCGACGGAGCTGAACAACTTCGAAGGTCCGCGCACCGTCGAACAGGCCGCGCGGGAGCCCGTGCGCCTCGCGCTTCTCGACGCGAGCGGTCCGACGGGCACGTTCTCGAACGAGGACGGCCCGCTGCCGTGGTGACGTAGCGTTGGAGCCTGCTTCAGCCGCGCCAAGGTGTCAGGCGGGGCAGCCAGCCTGGTACGGCACGGCGGTAGGCCTCGTATTCGTCGCCGTAGCGGCGGGCAAGCGTCGGTTCCTCATATAGTCTCACGAAGGAGATCATGGCGGCCGCGGCGATGACTAGATAGGCGGCGACCGTCCAGCTCGAAAACAGCAGTGCCTGGCCGAGGACGATCGACAGCACGGCGACGTACATCGGATTGCGCACATGGCGGTAGATGCCGCCGACGACCAGCCTTTCGGTCGGCGCGACCGGGGCGGGGGTACCCAGGCCCTCTAGGGCAAACCGGGCAAAGGCGTGCAGCAGTATGGCTGTGCCGGCGACAACCAGCAGCCAGCCCACAGGAACGAAACCGGGCAGTCTCGACCAGGGCAGGCGATAGCGATCGGTCAGCAGCCAAGGCAACAGCCCGGCGACCACGCCGGGCGCTACAGCAAGGAAGATGACGCTGCCGGCGATCGCCGAAGTGGCTCGCATATAGCTCTCCTTACGGGCGCGGCCTTGAACGGTCTCCTGCAACGCGCTTCAGGTCTTGTCCGGCATGTAACCCAAACCGCTGCACCCTCAGGTCAAGCTCGATGGCGGGCTTTTGGGCGGCATGCACCAGCAAGGTCTGGCTGCCGAAAAAACAAACGCGTGCTGCACGATTCCACGTCATCCTGCGTTTTTCGACTTTCCGAGCAGGAATCGCTGCTGATTCGCGGCCGCGGATCGATTTTTGCCTTGCCGTAGGCTGTATTTCAGCGATTCAACTGGTCCTATTGCGCTTCGGGACGGATTAGACCACAGCCGGCGCCTTTTTGCATGTGAGTGTTGCAAAATAGATGCTTGTTTCTTGGGCATGAAGAGCACATATATAGATCATCTCCTGAGCGCGTTCTCCTCCCATTAGCGCTCTCGAGTGTTCCCCTCTGGAGGTTAGCCTTAACAGGCACTTCCAATCAAACTCAGCCGGGTCTTCATTGATCCGGCTTTTTTGTTGCCCGAAACCAACACATCGCCAGAAAATCGGCCGGAGCGGTCGCGTAACAGTGACATGTAACCTCGGGTAACATGCCGCGGGCGCGCCAAATCGATTAAGCAGAGCACAGGACGCGGTGTGGCTCGTCCGGGGGATGGGGGCATCACTCGGACGACCCGGGCTCAGGCAGCTACCGCGTCCGAACCTTCCTCCGCCGCCAGGCACCGGCGGCAAGCATGCGGCGGACCTGCCGTTTCGCCTCCCACGAAGACGGTCCGCAAGAAACGGCGCCCGGATCATCCGGGCGCCGTTTCCTGTTGGGCCGCAAAGGCAGATCAGGCGGCCTTGCCGTTGGCGTTCAGCGCTTCGTCGGCCAACCGGCCGGTGAGTTCGGCCATGTGGTCGAAGACGGCCCGGTAGCTGGCGACACCCGCCGTGGCCGAGCGCAGCTCGATGATGAGGTCGCCGATCTCGGCTTGCGGCATGGTCGCCTCGACGACGTCCCATCCGGGCCAGTCGGGCCGCGCGTCGTAGCCGAGGATCTGGCCGCGCCGCTGCGGGATCAGAGCGATGATCTTCGACGTCGCATCCGACGGCGTGACGATCTCGACCTTCATCACCGGCTCGAGCAGCACCGGCGAGCACGCGGCCATGCCTTCCTTCATCGCCAGCTTCGCTGCCATCTGGAAGGCCATGTCGGAGGAATCGACCGCATGGTAGGAGCCGTCGGAAAGGTTGACGGCAACATCGACGACCGGGAAGCCGAGCGGGCCGGATTTCAGGTAATCGCGCACGCCGGTCTCGACCGACTGGATGTAGGTCTTCGGCACGACGCCGCCGGTGATCGTATCGGTGAACTGGAAGCCTGACCCGCGCGGCAGCGGTTTGATCTCAATCACGACGTCGCCGAACTGGCCGTGGCCGCCTGATTGTTTCTTGTGGCGGCCGCGCTGCTGCGTCGCTTTGCGGATCGTCTCGCGGTAGGGCACGGCCGGCACATGGCCTTCGACCGGGATCTGGTTCTTGCCTTCCAGCCGCTCGCGCACGACGCGCAGATGCATCTCGCCATGGCCGGACAGCACGGTTTCGGCCGAATCCTGGTTGTGATGCAGGTTGAGCGAGGGATCTTCCTCGGCCAGGCGCTGGATGGCCGCCGACATCTTGACCTCGTCCTTGCGCTCTTTCGGCCGCAGCGCGAAGGCGAAGACCGGTTGCGGCGGCGCCAGCGTGACCAGCGGCTGGATGCCGCCCTTGGTCGAGCTCAGCGTCTGGCCGGTCCTGACGGCGTCCAGCTTGCCGAGCGCGACCGTGTCGCCGGCCTTGGCCGAAGTCAGCTTGACCTGGTCCTTGCCGAGCATCTTGTAGATGCCGGAGACCTTTGCCGTTTCGCCATTGGAAAGGAACAGCTCGGCGGCGTCGGCGACCTGGCCGGACAGGATGCGCGACACAGACAGCTTGCCGCCATGCGCGGTGTGGATGGTCTTCATCACCTGGACCACGGTGGCATTGCCATCGAGAGCGCCGAGGCGCTGGCGCGTCGCCTCGATGTCGGGTGCGTCGTGACGGATCGCCTTCAACAGGCGCAGCACGCCATTGCCCTTCTCGGCGGTGCCGATCAGCACCGGCGTCACCATGCCGTCGCGCAGGTCGGCGGCAAGATCGTCGAAGATCGCATCCTTCGGCGGTTCGATCTCGTCCAGCAATTGCTCCATCAGCCGGTCGTCATGGTCGGCGAGCGTCTCCAGCATGGAAAAGCGCGCCTCGAGCTCGCGCGCCTTGTCGTCGCTCGGGATCTGGGCGACCTCGCTCTCGGCATATTCGCGGTAGATGTAGGCACGCTCCAGAGCGAGGTCGATCGAGCCGATGACGACGCCGTCCTTGCGCAGCGGGATCTGGCGCAGCAGCAATGGCACCGAGCTTGCCGGCTGCAGCATCTTCAGCGTGTCGCGCACACCTGCTATCGCCTTGTCGACCTTGTTCAGGAACAGCATGCGCGGCACGCCGAGATCGTCGAGCTTGCGCATGATCAGCTGCAGGGCAGGGATCTTCTTCTCGTCGGCCTCGGCAACGACCACGGCGACGTCGCAGGCGGCCAGCACCGGCTCGGCTTCGAAGGAGAATTCGATGGAGCCGGGACAATCGACGAAGGTGAACGGCTCGCCCATGAAATCGGTGGTGGCGAAGGTCGCCTCGACGCTCATGCCGTGAGCGCGCGCCTCGGGCGAATGATCGGAAACGGTATTTCCGGACGAAACGGGATTCTGGCGGGGAATGGCGCCTGTACGGGCGAGTATGGCTTCGAGAAGTGTCGTCTTACCGCTTGCGAAGGGACCGACTATGGCAATGCATTTCGGTCCCGTGCGTCGTCCTCCGGCGCGAGTACCCATGGCTGACCTCCACTCAGGCGTTTCCCTGTGAGCGGCGGCCGGCCTGTCGGCCGTCGCGGGCGAGGCTTTTTTCAATTTGCCACCTACCCAAAGGGTATCGTCCCACGGGCAGGCCGGGAGGGCAAGGGATTTGAGGTTGAAGGGATTTGAAGTTGGGGCCGGTTCAGCCGGTGCCGGTTAGGCGCGACGCCAGCGAGGGTGCGTCGACGCGCTGCACCGCCACCGTCTCGGCAAAGCGCGCGAGCAACGGATTGAACAGGTCCGCACGCTCCCAGAAAGGCGCATGCCCGGCGCTAGAGATGATGTGGCAATGCTCCCACAGCGAGCCGTATGCGAGTGTCTCAAAATAGCCGAGCCGGACGAACGGATCGTTCTCGCCATTGACGATAGCGACCGGAAACGCGGCTTGCTCGACCACCTGTCTCTGGTCGGCGCCCTTGCCGGT
The DNA here is from genome assembly GCF_040321085.1 of Mesorhizobium sp. M0522. NCBI lineage: Bacteria > Pseudomonadati > Pseudomonadota > Alphaproteobacteria > Hyphomicrobiales > Phyllobacteriaceae > Mesorhizobium > Mesorhizobium sp. M0522. The sequence continues at coordinate 44,395 of NZ_JAMYQW010000023.1, read as the reverse complement.
GAGCATGCCGCGCGTCACCGCGGCGCGCAGCCGGCCGTCGGTGCGCAGGATGGCTTGGCGAAAGGACGGATCGGCGGTGTCGCCGAAGCACAGCGTCTCGAAGCGCTCGGCATCGCGTTCGGAATACGTCTTTTTGGACGCCAGCAGCATGTCCCAATGCGCGTGGAAGCCGCGCAGCATGCCGAAAGGACCCTTCGATACCGGCGGCGCGCCGGTCAGCATCAGCCCGCCGACGGCGCGGTGAAAACTTGCGAGTTCGATTGCCACGTGCCCGCCAAGCGACCAGCCGAAGACGACGGCGCGGCCGATCCCCAAAACATCGAGGAGCTGAGCCGCCGATTGGGCAAGGCCGGCGATGGTGTAGTCCGTCGCCGGATCGCGGGCGTCCGACGATTCGCCATGGCCGGGCAGGTCGAAAGCAATCAACCGATGGGCAGCGGCCAACGGGCTGTCGAACTGACGGGCGAATACGGCGCGCGAACTGCCCGAGCCGTGGATCAGGACAAGCGGGATGCCGGGTCCCGACGACTGGCTGAGGCGCAAATCCGCTTGCGGCGTGCGGATCGTGCGGTGGGAAACGGCCATATCTGGTTTGGACCTTGGGATTGTCTCCAGGTCAACATCGCATGCCGAGGTCACCATGTTGTTTAGAACGGTGGTTAAGAAATGATTTCTCGGCTTGCGCCGGGTATGATGAACGAATCCACCACAGCTAACCCCGGGACCCTGATGATGGAATCCACGCTCGACCTTCTCCTCTCGATCAGCAGCATCGCGACGCTCGGGCAATATGCCTGGTCGATGCGCGCGCATTTCCAGTCGCAGACCATGTCTCAAGGCGCGATGATCATTTCGGCCGTCGTGGTCGGCACGGCGCTGTTCTTTCTTGCGCTGCTGTGGATCGAGCGGCAGCCGGTGGCGGCGAAGATCGGCGGGCTCGCCGTCGAACTGGCAAGCTCGGCGCTGTTCTGGTGGGCGATCTCGGTCTCCCGCAAGGCGCGGCTGCGGTTCGCATTCGATCCTGACAATCCCGACAGCCTGGTGACCGAAGGCCCTTATCTCCATGTCCGGCATCCGTTCTACACGTCCTACATCATTTTCTGGATCGGATCGGGTATCGCGACCTGGTCGGTCTGGGCGGTGGTGCCGGTCGCCGGCATCGTTACGATCTACGTGATCGCAGCCTTGGACGAAGAGCGAAAATTTTCGCGGACAAGGTTGGCCGATGCCTACGACGCTTACCGCACGCGGACCGGTCTGTTCTGGCCGCGTTTTGCCCGCAGCCGGCAGGAGATGCAGCCGGCATCGGACGAAAGTGGTAGGGTCTAAGACACTGGATTGAATCGAGGACTTGCGACGATGAAGATTATTGCCTGCGGCAGCGTGCCGACGATTGTTGCGCCGGAAAAATACTTCACTGGCCGGGTTTTGCAGACGCCGATCATCGAGAAAGAGGCGCCGGCGCGGCTCAGAGCCACGCTGGTCAGCTTCGAGCCCGGCGCTCGCACCCACTGGCACACGCATCCGCTCGGCCAGACGCTCTATGTCACATCCGGTGCCGGTCTCGTGCAAAGCTGGGGCGGGCCGCTGCAGGAGATCAGGGCCGGCGACGTCATCTCCTTTGCGGCCGGCGAAAAGCACTGGCACGGCGCCGCGCCCAAATCGGCGATGACCCACATCGCCATGCAGGAGGCGCTCGAGGGTGTGCATGTCGATTGGCTGGAGAAGGTGAACGACGAGCAGTATGGCGGCTGAAACGTCTCAGACCAGCGCGGCGGTAAAGCGCTGGATGCGCGTGCAGGCCTCTTCGAGCAGAGCCTCCGACGTGGCGTAGGAGATGCGGAAGTTCGGGCCGAGGCCAAAGGCCGAGCCGAAAACAACCGCCACGCCCTCGGCCTCGAGCAGTTCCGAGCAGAAGGTTTCGTCGCTGTCGATCACCTTGCCGCTCTTGGTCTTCCTGCCGATCAGCTGGGCACAGGAGGGATAGACGTAGAACGCACCCTCCGGCGACGGACAGGTGATGCCGCGCGCCTGGTTGAGCATCGAGACGACGAGATCGCGCCGGCCCTGGAAGATCGCCTTGTTCTTCGGGATGAAATCCTGCGGGCCGTTCAGCGCTTCGACCGCCGCCCATTGGGCGATGGTGCAGGCGCCGGAGGTCTGCTGGCCCTGGATCATGTCCATCGCCTTGATCAGCGGCACCGGGCCTGCCGCGTAGCCGATGCGCCAGCCGGTCATGGCATAGGCCTTCGACACGCCGTTCATCGTCAGCGTGCGCTCATAAAGCTTAGGCTCGACCTCGGCGATGGTCTTGAAGACGAAGTCGCCATAAGTCAGGTGCTCGTACATGTCGTCGGTCAGCACCCAGACATGCGGGTGCTTCAACAGCACGTCGGCCAGGCTCTTGAGTTCCGCTTCGGTATAGGCGGCGCCCGAGGGGTTCGACGGCGAGTTCATCAAGAGCCATTTGGTGCGCGGCGTGATCGCCTTTTCCAGCACGGCCGCCGTCAGCTTGAAGCCGTTGTCGATCGAGGTGTCGGCAAAGGCCGAGGTGCCGCCGCAGATCGCCACCATTTCGGGATAGCTCACCCAGTAGGGCCGCGGGATGATCACCTCGTCGCCGGGGTTCAGCGTCGCCATGAAGGCGTTGAACAGGATCTGCTTGCCGCCGGTGCCGACGATGGTCTGCTCCGGCCGGTAGTCGAGATTGTTCTCGCGCTTGAACTTTTTCGCGATCGCCTCGCGCAGCGGCACGATGCCGGAGACCGGCGGATATTTCGTCTCGCCGCGGCGGATGGCCTCGATCGCGGCGTGCTTGATGTTGTCGGGGGTGTCGAAGTCCGGCTCGCCGGCGCCCAGCCCGATCACGTCGCGGCCGGCGTTTTTCAGCTCGCGCGCCTTCTGCGTCACCGCGATGGTCGCGGAAGGCTTTACGCGGGAAAGGACGTCGGCAAGAAAGGCCATGACAGATATCTCCAGAAAAGACCGGCGGGCGAAGGCGCCGCGGCGCCTCTCATGTCGCATCATCTGGTCAAGCGCAAGCCCAGCGCAGGCATTGTCGAATGAGCCAGCGCGCAATGCTGGCAACAATAAATTCACCAACGATCGGTAAAAGCTTGAACGGCAGGACCGTGGCCGGTCCGCCAGTCTCGCATAGCGAGGAACCGTGACGCGCAGCATCGGGCTTGCCCATACCATCCGCCATGATGACGGCACCGCCAGCGGTGTCTGGGGGGTCTATACGCTGCAAAGCGCGTTCCAGCCGATCTTCGCCTTCAACAAGGGCAAGCTTTCCGTCGTCGCGTTCGAGGGGCTGATCCGGCCGTTCCGCGAAGGCGAGCCGCAGCCGCCAATGAGTTTCTTCAACAGCTGTCCGGCGGTCGACCGCCTGCATATCGAGGCGCTGACACGGACGCTGCACCTTCTGAACGCCGGCGCCTGCCTGCCGCGAGACGCCTCCATCTTCATCAATTTCGATCCATCGGTGTTCACCGACCGCAGCATCGCCGACAAGGCGCTGCGCGACATGCGGCTGGTGCTGCACGAGGCCGACATCGATCCGCGCCGCGTCGTCTGCGAGGTCACTGAGCAGAAATCGGCGTCGCAGGAAACGCTCTACAATTTCGTCGAGGCGCTCAGGGGCAATGGTTTGCGCATTGCCGTCGACGATTACGGCGCGGACGAATCCGACATCAATCGCATCAAGGAACTCAGGCCAGACATCGTCAAGTTCGACGCCGACTGGATCATGACGCTGATGGAGTCCGGTGCCGGCTTCGCCTTGCTGACCGCTATGGTGACAAGCTTCGAAGAGCAAGGCATCCGTACGGTATTCGAGGGCATCGAGACGGGCTGGCAGCTCGAGCTTGCCGAAAAGTCGGGCGCCTCGATGGTGCAAGGCTTCGTGCTGGCACGCCCGGAGCTTGCGCCGACCAGCTTTCACGTCTTCGACAAGGCCGGGCAAGCATCAGCGGTGTCGCCCGATAAGGACAAAGTTCCCGCGGCCGTTTCGCCATCGCGGCGGCCGATGCGGGCCTTTGGCCGCAGGGTGGCATCGTGACCGGGCGGGCCGACATGCGGCGCAAGGTCGGCGAAGCGATCTTTGCCGACGAGGTCGGCATTGAATATGGCGTCTACGGCGCATTCCGGCTGAGGAGCGCCTACCAGCCGGTCTTCGCGCCGCGCGGCAGGTTTCTCGCCGCCGTCGCGGTCGAGGGACTGATCGAGCCGCATCGTGCAGGCAGGCCGGTGGCGCCGCAAATCTTCTTCGAAGGTGTGCCGGCAGCGGATCGGCTGTTTGTCGAAACCATGTGCCGGGTGCTGCATTTGCGCAACTTCCGCAACATCGGCGTCGACGGGCTCGACCTCTTCTTCAACTACAATCCGCTGATCAACGATGACCCCGCACGGGCGCTGGCCGAAATCAGGCTGATGACCAGGCATCTGACGGATTTCGGCCTGCATCCTGGCATGCTGGTCTGCGAGATTACCGAGCAGGCGGCCGGCGACAAGGTGCTTGTCAGCCTGGCGCGCGAGATGCGGCGCGACGGCGTCCGCATCGCCATCGACGATTTCGGCACCGGGCATTCGACCGAAGAAAGGGTAGCGCTGGTGCAGCCCGACATCGTCAAGATCGACGGCACCTGGTTCGCAGAATTCTGCCGCCATGCCGCCGCCGAGCGGTTTTTCCGGCCGCTGGTTTCGACGCTGCACGACCGTGGCGCCAAGGTGCTGGTCGAAGGCGTCGAGAACGCCACGCATCTGCGCGTCGCGCTGGATGGCGGCGTCGACCTGCTGCAGGGCTTTTATCTTGCCCGGCCGGCGCTGGCCGGTACGCTGTTCGACGAGGAGCCTCTGTCGATCGACAGGTTGCTTGGCAGGGATAACAACGTCATCCCCTTGTTCGGATGAATGCATCAGCGGCGCTGATGGTTACGCCAAAACAAATCACTGGATGAGGCCGCCGCTGCCGCGATAGAGGCTGGATCAAGCCCTGAGACGGGTGGTTGCGAGCAAGGGGGAGCACCGATGATACTCTATGGAATGATCGACAGCGGCAATTGCTACAAGCCGCGCCTGTTGATGGCCAAGCTCGGCATCGCTTTCACCAATGTCGAGGTCAGCTCGCACACCGGCGACACGCGCAAGCCCGACTATGTCGCGAAAAATCCGAACGCCATGGTGCCGCTGCTCGAACTCGACGACGGCCGCCGGCTGGCCGAATCCAATGCCATCCTGCTCCATCTCGCCGAAGGCACGCGGTTTCTGCCGGCGGACAAATACGAACGCGCGCTGGCCTATCAGTGGCTGTTCTTCGAGCAATACAGCCACGAGCCTTATATCGCCGTGCGCAGGGCGCTGCTGACCTTCCCTGAAAGAGCCAAGGACGCAACGCCGGAGCGGCTGGCGGTGACGCTGGAGCGCGGCAACAAGGCGCTCGGCGTCATGGACAAGCACCTGGCCGGGAGCAGCTTCTTCGCCGGCGATGCGCTGAGCGTCGCCGACATCGCGCTCTACGCGTATACGCACACGGCCGAGACGGGCGGGTTTCAGCTCGACGCCTATCCGGCGGTGGCCGCCTGGCTGAAAAGGGTCGAGGCCGACCCGGGGCATGTGCCGCTGGAGTGGGTGGGGTAGTTCTGTCCTCACGCTGTCGCCGCTTCGCGGCTGCTCCGGACGGGGCGCGCCTACAGGCGCGACGTCCGGTCGGGCTTGCGGCCTTCGGCCGGTGGCGTGAATGCTCGCACGCCTTTGCTCTGATTAACGAGGGCAGTTTTGCGTAGGCCTCCCAAAACGAGGGAGTGGCAAAATGATTCACAGAGGCCGGGTCCGGCCGGCGCGATGATCAGTCAATGCCTGCTCGGCAAGCTTGTCCAGTCTGCCGCCCTTGGCGTCGGCTTCGAACTGACGGTCCCACATGTCGGCCTGCAGCGCCTCGAACCATGCGGCAAAGTGCCTTGAGCTCTTCGGGGCTTAGTTCGGCGACGGATTTCTCAATCTATTCAAGCTTGCTCATGGGTCGATGGTACCATGACCGGGGTAAAAACAACCACGAAGTGGCCCATAGGACCAAGGCGGCGGTTCACTGGAATCCAGACAGCAAAAAGGCGGGACAAAATCCCGCCTTCCCATGCTTGGTAGCCTGATCGGGAGCGTTTTGGCCGGGCCGGCAGCAATCTGCTGCTTCGGCTTGTCGGGGTCTTTCGCTCCGGCGCGCTTCTCGCGCGACCGCCAGTACATCCGTGACTTGCCGCGCGCCCCGGGCTGTCGCCCGGCGCGCGCCATTCGCAAAATCAGGCTGCCTTGCTCAGAGATCCAGCGGACGACTTGCCAGTGCGGCGGTCCTGCTCGATCTCGAAGTTGATCTTCTGGCCTTCAACCAGGGTCGACAGTCCAGCACGCTCGACTGCGGAGATGTGAACGAAAACGTCCGCGCCGCCGCTGTCAGGCTGAATGAAGCCGAAACCCTTGGTGGAATTAAACCACTTGACCGTACCTGTTGCCATTTCGATAGTCCTTTACGTTTGCTTTAGTTTGACTGGACCGAAACCCAGCCGGTTTGTATCGAGATTTTGGAGATAGAACGTCAGCAAACGCGAAGATCGCGAGGCCCGGATCGATCGGCCGAAATATCAATGGACGGCATATAATATGCTTTCGCGCAAAAAACAAGACGGGGCGGAAATGGCGCCGCGGCAACGCTGCCCAATGGCCGCCCCAATCGCGTGAGAGCGTCGTCGCTGCGCGCCTGACCCGGGAGGATCGCGCCGGCTTCGGGCGCGACCGGGTTTTGGGGAGAGGGGCCATGAAAATCGTTCTGCTTGCCGCGTGCCTGACGCTGGTGGCCGCCGAGGCGCAGGCGGTCTCGCGCTACGACCCGACCCGTATGAGCTGCGGTAAGGTGCAGGCGACGATAGCGCGCGAGGGTGCGGTCATCCTGCGCTACAGATCGGCGCGCGTGCCGGGGCTGGCGCTCTACGACCGCTACGTGCGGAGCCAGCAATTCTGCGACATCGGCGAGGTCAGGGCGCGGGCCTCGGTGCCGAGCGCCGATACGAATTCATGCACCGTCTACAAATGCAAGCGGGTGGAGATCGACCGGCGTTTTCGCCGGCGCCTGCTTCCGGATTAGAGTGGGACGAAATGGTGCGCCGGGTGCCGGCCTCGCCTGAATATCAGCACCCCTAAAACCCGAACGACACCTGCGCCGGCGGCGGCGGGCCGACGCGTACGCCTTCCATTGCCAGCATCTTTTCCTTGGTGGCCGAGCCGCCAGGGGCGGAAAAGCCGCCGATCTTGCCGCCGGCGGCAAGGATACGATGACAGGGGATGACCAGCGGCACCGGGTTGGCGCCGAGTGCGGCGCCCGTCTCACGCGCCAGCCCGGCATGGCCGGCCCGTTTGGCCAGCTCGCCATAGGTGGTGGTTTCGCCGAAGGCGAGTTTTCGCGCCGCGTCATAGATCGCCAGGCGGAACTCGTCGACGCCGCTGAGATCGACCGGCACGCCGGAGAAATCGATATCCTCGCCGGCGGCATAGGCCTTGATCGACGCGGTCAGCTCGGCGACCCATTGCGGCTCGGGCCTCGCAGCCTGCTCGGCGGCGGCATGCCGCAGCAACCGGCGTTCGACCGCGTCGCGATTGCGCTGCGGCAGGCAGAGCCGGGTCAGTCCGGCATCGCTCCAGGCGATGCCCATGAAGCCGAGCACGGTTTCGAAGACCGCGTGGCCGGCGGTGGCATGAGAGGCGTCCATGGCGTGCTCCTTTCCGGAATCCTTCGAAGTACAAATCCAGAACAATATCGCATTTCGCGGCCCGGCTCGCCACCCGAAAACCACCGGCTACCGCGGATTGCCCGAGGAAAGATGCTGGTGTAAGGACTTCTTAACACCCGACGAACCGGACCCGAGCGCCGCTTGCCAGCAAAATTCCTCTTTCCCGTCCTTGCGGCGGTGTTGGCCGTGGCCGCTCTCAGCGGTTGCACCTCGACTTCGCCGGTGACCCCGACGCCGGCCTTCACCGAAAATACGGCCAATACCGATGCCGGCCTTACGTTGGCGCTGCCCGATACAGTTTCGGTCCTGCCGGAACCGTCCGGCGTCGCCCAGACGGCGGCGCTGCCGATCGAGCCGGCCGCCGCCTTTGCCGGGCCGACGCCGCTGGCGGCAACTACCCCCGCCGTCATGACCGCCAATGCCCAGCCTGTTACCGCGACGCCAGCCGTCGCCATGCCGGTCACCCAACAGACCGCGGCCATGCCCGGCGTTCAGCCGGTTTCCTACACGGTGCCGCAGAACCCGGCCGTTCTGGCCGCGACCGACCCCACCGAGGGTCAGTCGAACGCCGGCGGCCGCAGCGAGATCGAGCGGCTGATCGAGAAATATTCCGCGCTTTACCAGGTGCCGGTCGATCTGGTGCGCAGCGTCGTCAACCGCGAGAGCACCTTCAACCCGAAAGCCTACAATCACGGCCATTGGGGGTTGATGCAGATCAAGCACGCGACGGCGCGCGGCATGGGCTATGACGGGCCGGCAAGCGGCCTGTTCGATGCCGAGACCAATTTGAAATATGCGGTGAAATATCTGCGCGGCGCCTGGCTGGTCTCAGGCGGCAACCCCAAGCGCGCCGACCGGCTCTACCAGAGCGGCTATTATTACGACGCCAAGCGCAAGGGGATGCTGGGCGAAACCGGCCTCGGCAGCGATAGCCTGCGCCGCCGCATGCAACCCGATGCCTGAGCCGCGCCCGCCGGCGCCAAACGACATCCGCCTGCGCAAGATCCTCGACGACACGCTTCTGGCGCCGCGCTGGCCCGAAGGCTTTTTCATGCGCGGCTTCGAAGCCGCCGATGCACTCGCTTTGCATATGCTGTTGACCGCGGTGTTCGACGACGGCGCCGATGGGCCGTTCGACCAATGGTGGCCGCGCATTTCGGCCGACGCGGAATTCGATCCCGCTTTGTGTTTCCTGGTCATCGACCGCAAGGGCCGGCTGGCGGGCGCGGCGCTCTGCTGGACGCGGGCTTTCGTCAAGGATCTTGCCGTCCACCCGGAGGCACGCGGCAAGGGCATCGCCGAGGTGCTGATGCGCCACGCCTTTGCGGTGTTTCAGGCAAGGGGTGCTGCGCATGTCGATCTCAAGACCAATACGGTGGAGAACGCCGCCGCCGTCAGGCTCTATCAGCGGCTGGGGATGGTCGAGGTGGATTGGGCGGGGTGAAGGCGCGGTCGGCAAGCCGACGAACGCCCGGAGCCATGGTGGAGGGCAGGGACCGAGCGCAGGATCCGGAAGGGAAATGTCCACCAGGCGGCAGGTCGCGTCTTGCCGGTCCGGGCGTCAAGCTGCGATGTTGCAATTCGCGCGGGAGCTTTGACGAAACCGGAGAAACATGATGCGGCTTTTGCTTTCCACCCTCGCCACCTTGATCCTCGCCGTTCCGCTGTTCGCGGGCGTGGCGCGGGCCGACGATTGCGCCAATGCGCAGGACCAGGGGACCTTGAATGAATGTGCAGGGAATGCGTTCGACAAGGCCGACGACAAACTCAATAGCGCCTACAAGCAGATCGAGGGGCGGCTGAAGGACGATGCGGCGACGAAAAAGCTGCTGGTCGATGCGCAGCGCCACTGGGTCGCTTTCCGCGACGCCGAATGCGCTTTCCAGGGCGGCCCGCGCGAGGGCGCCGGCAGCATGTATCCGATGGTCGTCTACGATTGCCAACGGGCGCTCACCAATGATCGGGTGAAGGATTTCGAGAACTATCTCAATTGCCCGGAAGGCGAGGTCAGCTGCCCGGTGCCGGCGCAGTAGCGTCTGCCGATTGGCAATCGCATATGGGGGTCCCCCTCATCCGGCCGCTTCGCGGCCACCTTCTCCCCGCCGGGGAGAAGAGGCTGGCATCAACGCCGACGACCTCCTCTCCCCTCGGGGAGAGGTCGGGTTGCCCCCAAATGCCCGTCGCCAATCGGTTGGGAATCAGGGGGTGGGGGGCTTCGTCCGCCCGCCGCAAAAAAAGTCGGAACCGCCCTTCGCCATGCGTCCTTGAGAGGCAAGGCGCGTTGCCGGAACCTTGGCGCGCGTGGTCAAAATCCTAAGAGATGGAGATGACGATGATCAGCTTTCCCAACGAATCCGCTGAATACCGCACCGCCCGCGACACCCTTTTGCAGAAGGAAGTCGAGCTGCGCCGCGCCATGGAGGATGTAGCCGTCGCCCGCCGCGCGTTGCCCAAGGGCGGGCTGGTGCCGCAGGATTATGTGTTCGACGGGCTTGGCGCCGACGGCAAGCCGGCCAAGGTCAAGCTGTCGGAGCTGTTTGCGCCCGGCAAAGACACGCTGCTCATCTATAACATGATGTTTCCGCGCCATCCGAATGAGACACGCGACGTCGCGACCAGCGGCGGCACGGCGAAGCTTGCGCGGCAGGATCAGCCGTGCCCGTCCTGCACGGCGCTGCTCGATCAGTTCGACGGCGCCATCGGCCATCTCGAAGCCGCCGGATTCAATTTCGCCGTGGTCGGCAAGATGGCGCTGGAAAATCTGCTGACGCTCGGCCGCGACCGTGGCTGGACAAACATGCGGCTGGTCTCCTCGGCCGGCAACAATTTCAAGCGCGATTATCACGCCGAGGACGAAGCCGGCGCTCAACTCCCCGTCCTGTCGGTGTTCCACCGCGATGCCGACGGTATCAGGCATTTCTGGAGCTCCGAGCTGGGTTTCACGCTGCCGGAACCCGGCCAGGACCCGCGCGCCATCGGTACCTGCGAGATCTTGTGGAACCTGATGGATTTCGCGCCGGAGGGCCGGCCGGACTGGGACGAGCAGCTGCAGTATGATTGCTGCCACTGACCTTGGCATTCCCTGTCGGCGTATCGGGAAATCCTGCCGGTGCCGGGCTCTTGTCCCGATGTGATTTGACGCTGCGGCGCGCTGACCTACCCTCTAGTGCCGGAACCGGGGAGACGAGCGATGCAGTCACCTTTCAACCGGAGCGTCACGCTGGCAGCGGCGGTGATCCTTGCCGCCACAACCCCGGCTTATGCCCATCACGGCTGGTCGTGGACGCAGGACGGGTTTTTCGAACTCCGGGGCAAGATAACGGCCATCTATATCGGCAACCCGCACGCCACGCTGGATGTCGACGCAGAGGGAGCGGTCTGGCGGGTGGAGATGGCGCCGCCGTCCCGCACGATCGCCGCCGGCTTCACCGAGGAGGTCGCCAAGGTCGGCGACGTGGTGACCGCGATCGGCAACCGCTCGCGCGACGAGAGCGAAAAGCGCATGAAGGCGGCCCGCATCATCGTCGGCGGCAAGACCTACGACGTCTATCCCGACCGCGTGCCGCCGGCCTGAATGGACGGGTTTTTCACCGGCATCGAGCAACTCGCTTTGGTGCGGGGCCTGAAGGCCTCCTTCGTCGCCTACCCCATCGTCAATGCGCTCCACATCATGTCGATCGGCGCGCTGCTGACCAGCGTCTGGCTCATGGATCTCAGGATCCTGGGCGCCTTCCGCTCGCTGCCGCAGGCGGCGTTCGTCGCGCTGCTGCGCCGCACCGCATTGGCCGCGTTCGGCGGTGCGCTGGTCACGGGGTCGCTGCTGTTTTCGGTGAGGGCGAGCGAGTATGCGGCGATGCCGATCTTCCTCGCCAAGATGACGCTCATCCTGCTTGCCGGCGCCAATTTGCTCGCTTTCATGCGCCGCGCAAGAGGCGGTGAGGAGCCGGCCGGCGGGTCCGGCACCATCCTGGCGGTGCTCTCGCTGGTGCTGTGGACGTCGGTGCTTTTCGCCGGACGGTTTATTGGGTTTCTCAACTGAGGCGAGGGTCGGCAAAAATTAGCCGATTTGGCGATCGATCTCGGGCAGGGCGCAAAGAGAGTTTTCCCATGAAGAAGGCCTGCCGTGTTCAACCGCGGTCAAGGCCAACGGCTTCGTGTTCATCTCGGCGACGCCGCCGGTGGATATGGCGACCGGCGAGATAGTGCGCGGCGACATAGAAACACAGACAGAGGCGTCGCTGAAGGCGCTGAAACACTGCCTGGAAGCGGCTGATACCTCGCTCGACAATGTGGTGATGGTGCGCATCTACGCCGTCAATTCCGGCTTCTACAACGCCATCAACCGGGTTTACGCGAAGTACTTTTCGACCAACCCGCCGGCGCGGAGCTTTTTGCCGGTGGCGTCGTGGCCGATGCAGTTTGATATCGAGATTGAGTGCGTGGCGGTGGCGTGAGGCACTGACCGGGAAAGCATTGCAGAGCGATCGCTGAGCATCTTATGGCTGAGAGCTCGGCGCTTATATTCATAATTTGTAACCTGTTTTTTCAAAAGCCCTCTGAAAAGATGCCGGCAAAACACTTCCGCTTGCATATTTCTACGAGATCAAACAGACTTATGACGGATAGGAGGGGAATCTCGATGAATGACATAAACGTAAATCAAATCGCCGTGACGGCTGGCGCCTGATTGGTAAAAGACTTTTTTAAAGCGCTTTCGGCATCCGTTACAAAGACTGTGGGAAAAAAGTACGCACAGTATTTTGAGAGCTTCTCTAGGTATCTTGAGCGCATGTATACCACATGTAGCCTTGTCAAGACGATAATAAATAAAGAAAGTCCAGTCAAAATTGAAGAGATATATGTGAAGTCTAAGTTCAAGTGCGGTAAAGATGTAATAGACGACGACAATCTGTGTCAACATGTGAGGGATGGTAAAAGACTGATCGTCACCGGATTTGGAGGCATTGGCAAGACTATATTTTGCAAATACCTATTTATCAGCATTTTTCAGAATCCAGGTGGAAAGATACCCGTTTTCTTTGAGCTAAGGCGAATAAATGACATAAGTCAGAAGGATCTTGCGGCCTATCTCCGGGTGTCTGCCTCTGCTGAAGATGAGGTTGTGACCGACGAGATTTTTAAAGCTATGATGGCGGATGGTCGATTTATATTCATCTTAGATGGTTTCGATGAGATTCCTGACGAATATCGCAATGACATTCAGCGCCAGATACTTGAGTTAGCTCATTTATATCCTGACTGCGGTGTCGCTGTATCAAGCCGTTTTGATGATCGATTTGCCTCGTGGCAAGAATTCTATGTCTATCAAGCGCTACCATTTACTAAAGAGCAGACGCGAATGGTAATAGAGAAGGCAAAGTTCGATCCAGACACAAAAAAGGAGTTTATGTCGAACATATTTGAGAAGCGGTATGAAGATTACAAAGGATTCTTTTCAACGCCGCTACTTACACTAATGATGCTTATGACGTACCTTCAGATCAGGCATATACCAGACAACGTTCATATATTTTATCGGTACGCCTTTCAGACACTATTTACATTGCATGATGCTAGTAAGCAAGGATTCCAAAGGAAGCGAAGACTGAAGCTCAGTGAGCAAGAATTCTTGGAGGCGTTCTCTATATTTTGCATTTCTTCTTACGCTGATATGGAGCATACCTTTAACGAATCGGAATGTATTTCGTATATTGAGCGCGCAAAGAAGAGAACAGGAAAGGTGTTCGAATCTGAAGACTTTTTATCCGACGCAGTTGAATCAGTAAACTTATTGTTTAAAGATGGGGATCAGTATTCGTTCATACACCGGTCGTTTCAGGAATATTTCTCGGCGTATGCCATTACTCATTTTTTTGTAAAGCCAATGAGGCAAGTTCTTAAAAAAATTCCGCTGAGAGAATCTGACTCGGTATTCTCCATGGTTTACTCGATGAATCCCGCTTTAATAGAAGAGGTATATGTGATTCCGGAGTTCAATGATGCCTCGACAAAAATGAGAGGAATTATTAAAGAGTCCTTTCTCACTTAACATACTTGGTCTATCGGAGTATAATCTTAGCTTCAGTTTCTTTACGCGCGAAAGAGGTGCTGTCCCATTCGTCTTCAGGTTGTATAGCTCATCTGATTTCGAGAAGTTTGTAAGTTCAATCTATCTGATGTTTAGAGAGACTGCCCCGAAAGACCTTAGTAGGCCGCCGCGCTCTGCGAGCTTGATAAAATCGGCTTCGTTTATTTCTAGGTTCTTAAAAAGTAAATCCTTTATACCAATATCAGATCATACAGTTGTTGATGTTTCGTTTGATTTTCGGCAGGCAATATTACATGTGTCTCATCATCAGGATGATGATCCTTCTAGCACTGAGAACTCGTTTTCTATCCCACTCAGCGATATGAAATGGGAATCAGGGATTCCGATCGTAGGTGAAATTTCCCAGCGCCTTAAAGACAGGTGCGCATTTGTCAAAAGAAGAGTTGATGAAATAAAGAGAAACTTCAAAAGGTCGAGAGAACACATCTGATGATATACTGTCCTTGTGATTTTGAAAGACTATATATAAAGGGATAGCACCTCGGGTGTCGAAGATCGCTTTTGAGACGTGTCTCAGCGCCGTGATTTCAATTCCTGGCGCGATCGTGGGAGCGGCGAAGCCGCCAGCTAAGCAAAATACTCCTGCAGCGGCCTGACCTCGAGGCTCCCCGCCCGCAGCGCTGCGATCGCCTCCGCAACCGCAGCCGCGCCCGATAGCGTGGTGTAATACGGCACCTTCTGCATCAGCGTCGCCCGGCGCAGCGACTTCGAGTCCGATACCGCCTTCTGGCCGTCCGTGGTGTTGAAGACGATCTGCACCTGGCGGTTGCGGATGGCGTCCTCGATGTGCGGGCGGCCTTCCAGCACCTTGTTTATTTTCTCGGCGACGACACCGTTCTCGGCGAGGAAGCGTGCGGTGCCGGAGGTGGCCAGCACTTTGAAACCCTGGCCGGCGAGACGCTTGACCGCCGGCAGAATGCCTTTCTTGTCCTCGTCGCGCACCGAGACGAACAGCGTGCCCGCGCGGGGGAGATCAACACCCGCCCCGAGCTGGCTCTTGGCGAAGGCAAGCGCGAAGTCGCGGTCGAGGCCCATGACCTCGCCGGTCGAGCGCATTTCCGGGCCGAGCAATATGTCGACGCCGGGAAAGCGGGCGAAGGGGAACACCGCTTCCTTGACGGCGATGTGGCCGGGATTGCGCGGGTCGGGCATGGCGCCGTAATGGGCGAAGGCGTCTTCCAGGCTCTCGCCGGCCATGATGCGGGCGGCGATTTTCGCGATCGGCCGGCCGATGGTCTTGGCGACGAAAGGCACGGTGCGCGACGCGCGCGGGTTGACCTCCAGCACATAGACCGTGCCGTCCTTGATCGCATATTGCACGTTCATGAGGCCGCCGACATTGAGCGCGCGGGCAAGGGCTGCCGTCTGGCGCTCGAGCTCGTCGACAAGCTCGGAAGGCAGTGAGTGCACCGGCAGCGAGCAGGCACTGTCGCCGGAATGGATGCCGGCCTCCTCGATATGCTCCAATATGCCGGAGACGTAAGTCGACCTGCCGTCGCAGAGGCAATCGACATCGACTTCGATGGCGCCTGAGAGATAGGTGTCGAACAGAAGCGGGTTCTTGCCGAGCAGCGTGTTGATCTGGCCGGTCTTGTCGTTGGGATATTTCTGCTTGATGTCTTCCGGCACCAGGCCGGGCACGGTGTCGAGCAGATAGGATTGCAGCATGCTCTCATCGTGGATGATCTGCATGGCGCGGCCGCCGAGCACATAGGACGGGCGCACGACCAACGGGAAGCCGAGCTCGCCGGCGACGAGGCGGGCCTGCTCGACCGAATAGGCAATGCCGTTCTTCGGCTGGCTGAGGCCGAGCTTGTGCAGCAGCTTCTGGAAGCGGTCGCGGTCTTCGGCGAGATCGATCATGTCGGGCGAGGTGCCGAGGATCGGGATGCCGGCCTTTTCCAGCGCATCCGCCAGCTTCAGCGGCGTCTGGCCGCCGAACTGGACGATGACGCCGACCAGCTCGCCGGACGCCTGTTCGGCGCGCAATATCTCCAGCACGTCCTCCGGCGTCAGCGGCTCGAAATAGAGCCGGTCGGAAGTGTCGTAGTCGGTCGACACGGTCTCGGGATTGCAGTTGATCATGATCGCCTCGAAGCCGGCGTCGCGCAGCGCGAAGGCGGCGTGGCAGCAGCAATAGTCGAATTCGATGCCCTGGCCGATGCGGTTGGGGCCGCCGCCGAGGATGACGACCTTTTTCCGCGACGAGACCTGCGCCTCGTTGGCGAGTGCGCCGGCAAAGGGGACCTCATAGGTCGAGTACATGTAGGCGGTGGGCGAAGCAAACTCGGCGGCGCAAGTGTCGATGCGCTTGTAAACCGGATGAACGTCGAGTTTTTCGCGAATCTTCTGGATCTCTTCGACATCCTTCCTGACCAGGGACGCTAGGCGGGCATCGGAGAAACCCATCGCCTTCAGCATGCGCAGATTGGCGGCGTCCTCGGGGATGCCGTGCTCGCGGATGCGCGCTTCCATGTCGAGGATGCCGGCGATCTGTTCGAGGAACCACGGGTCGATCTTGCACATTGCATGCACGTCTTCCAGCGAGGTGCCCATGCGGATCGCCTGCGCCACCATACGCAGCCGGTCCGGCGTCGGCGTGCCCAACGCGGCGCGGATGGCGTTGCGGTCATCGACATGGCTGGCAGCCGTCGTCCCGTGGCCGATGCCGGGGATCTCGATTTCGTCCAGACCAGTCAGGCCGGTCTCCAGCCCGCGCAGCGCTTTCTGCAGCGATTCCTGGAAGGTGCGGCCGATGGCCATGACCTCGCCGACCGATTTCATCGATGTGGTCAGCACCGGCTCGGCGCCGGGGAATTTCTCGAAGGCAAAGCGCGGGATTTTGGTCACGACGTAATCGATGCTCGGCTCGAACGAGGCCGGCGTTGCTCCGCCTGTGATGTCGTTCTCCAACTCGTCCAGCGTGTAGCCGACGGCGAGTTTTGCCGCGATCTTGGCGATCGGAAAACCGGTCGCCTTGGAGGCCAGCGCCGACGAGCGCGAGACGCGCGGGTTCATCTCGATGACCACCAGGCGGCCGTCGGCCGGGTTGACGGCGAACTGGACGTTGGAGCCGCCGGTCTCGACGCCGATCTCGCGCAGCACCGCGATCGAGGCGTTGCGCATCATCTGGTATTCCTTGTCGGTCAGCGTGAGCGCAGGGGCGACGGTGATCGAATCGCCGGTATGCACGCCCATCGGGTCGATGTTCTCGATCGAGCAGACGATGATGCAATTATCGGCTTTGTCGCGGACAACCTCCATCTCATATTCCTTCCAGCCGAGCACGCTCTCCTCGATCAGCACTTCGGTGGTCGGCGAGGCATCGAGGCCGGACTGGACGATCTCGAAGAATTCGGCGCGGTTGTAGGCGATGCCGCCGCCGGTGCCGCCCATGGTGAAGGAGGGGCGAATGATTGCGGGAAGGCCGACATGGTCGAGCGCTTGTGCTGCAATCGCCATGGCATGGCTGATATAGCGCTGCTTGCGGTCGCCCTCACCGAGGTTCCAGCGCGTTTCCAGAGCATCGAGCGCGGCGTCGAGATTTTCGGGCTTCTCGGCCTTCAACTCGGCGCGCTCGGCCTCGTGCGTCTTGCGGTCGGCATTCTTGACGTCGGTGGCGTTGGCCAGCATCGACTTCGGCGTTTCCAGGCCGATCTTGTTCATCGCCTCGCGAAACAGCGCGCGGTCTTCGGCCTTGTCGATTGCGGTGGCGTCGGCGCCGATCATCTCGACCTGATAGCGGTCGAGCACGCCCATGCGGCGCAGCGACAAAGCGGTGTTGAGCGCGGTCTGGCCGCCCATGGTCGGCAGCAGCGCGTCCGGCCGCTCCTTGGCGATGATCTTGGCCACCACTTCGGGCGTGATCGGCTCGATGTACGTGGCGTCGGCCAGTTCCGGATCGGTCATGATGGTGGCCGGATTGGAATTGACCAGGATGACGCGAAAACCCTCTTCCTTCAGCGCCTTGCAGGCCTGGGTGCCGGAATAGTCGAATTCGCAGGCCTGACCGATGACGATGGGGCCGGCCCCGATGATCAGGATCGACTTGATGTCGGTGCGTCTTGGCATGTCGAGGGTCCGTTCGGCGGGCGGCTTGCACAAAAAGCCGGACGGGATGACCCGGCCGGTTGTGCGCGCGATTCTGGTATCAGGCTAGGAGGGCCTTATAGGGAAGAGTTTTGCCGGATGTAACCCCCTAAAATGCGGGTAGGGCAGTAGGGCAGTAGGGCAGTAGGGCAGTAGGGCAGTAGGGCAGTAGGGCAGTAGGGCAGTAGGGCAGTAGGGCAGTAGGGCAGAGGTTCGAGCGCCCTTTAAACATATTGCCCTACTGCCCTATTCCCTTACCACTATCCCCCAACGCCAAAGCATCCGTGATCTCGAAGCGTTCCGAAACGCCGACGCGGATCATGTTCAGGCTGCCCTCGCGGGTGAAGCGGAATTCGCCGGGCGCGTCCGCACCGGCCGGCTTGCCGGCCTGGAAGCTGATGATGCGCGTGCCGCCATCGGGCCATCTCACGGTCACGTCGATCTTGTCGCCGGTGCGCACGACGTCTGCCTTGCAGCTAGTCATCGGCTGGCCGAGATAGCGCGCGCAGGGGATGGCGTTGCCGGCACCGGGTACCGGTGTCCCCGGCGGCTGAAGCCGCGCAACGGTCTGTGCGTCGGCCGGGGGCGCCGCGTTGGCCGCGCCGAAATTCCGGACGGGGTCCGCAGCCACGGGCGGCGATCCATCAACCTGTGCAGTCGAGGGGTTTCCAGCGGCCAGGGCCAAGCGGTAAGCGTCCTCGATCGCCACCCTGCCGATTGCGTCAGCGGAGTCCAGCGTCGTTTCGGGACCGGTTGCGCCGAGGCGCGTTGTCAGATCGGGCAGCGGTTGAGAGGCAGGGCTCTCCGTATCGGCCGCCGCCTGGGGTGTCACTTGCCGGGGATTGATAGGGTCTAGGTAGCGCGCCGGAGCCCATCCGCTCAGCGTCGGGTCGTCAATGTCTTGGACTTTGCACCACTTGTAGCCGCTGACGTCGCCGCAGCCGAGATTTTTCACACTCGAACCACTCGGCAGCCGTGCTTCGACCTTGCCCATGGCCGACGCCGTGGCGCGCACGTTCAGGAGATCATCCGGAGCAAGACCCGTCACAATCGAGATAATGGGCTCCGGCTCCTGGCCGTTGGCCGGCAACTCCGCCAGCATCAGCGGAGCGGCAACCATCGCAAGCAGCGTCGTCGGGAGTGTTACTGTGCGCCTAATCATCTGCCATGGGCGGTAGGTTCAATTGCCGAAGGCGCGGCCAGGCACGAAAACGCCATCGCACGCCAGCCGGTTTTTATAGGCGACGAGACGGCGCTGTGTAAGCCCGAAAAGGTGCCGCGTGTTGAATCGCGACCAGGCCACTTCCGTGAAATAACAGCCGGCAAAATATTGCACATTTCATGTAAATATGCACTCTCTCAAGTAAGGTTGAGGAGGGCAATATGGTCGACCTTGAAATATTTGCGCAGGTGGAAAACATAGTTCGCCAGCGTATCAAGAAAACGCGCGCCGAGATTGAGGCTTCACTTGGTCACATCGCCAACGGCAATCCGCTGGCCGCCGAACAGACCCTCTCCAGGCGCCTCGACAGGTTGCAGGTAAAGGCGTCGCTCAGCCGCACCGAAGCGGAGATGATATCGGCAGCGATCGACATGAGGTCTGCCGGGGAAAGAAAGGCCGCCGCCAAGCAGCCAGGGCCGGAGGCAATTCTCGGCCCAACGCTCGATTTCATCGGGGTCGCATTCCTCGAGCGTGGGCGCCGTGCTGCCGATGCGGTTGGCCGCGTTGCCTTTCTCAACGGCAATCCACAAGGATCGGGTTTTCTGGTCGGGCCAAGGCTGTTCCTCACAAACAACCATGTGATTTCGTCGCCGGCGGATTCCCGGCGCTTCCAGGTCCAGTTCGATTATGAGCAGGACGGTGTGAATGCCGTGCGTACGCCGACGACGTTCCTGTTCGATCCTGAATCCTGTTTCGTGACCGATAGCATAGAGGGTCTGGACTATACGCTGATCGGAGTTGGCGAGCGGCGTTCCGGTCCAAAGGAACTGGGGGAGTTCGGTTTTATCTCGCTGTCGGATGCGCGCGACAAGCATATGCTCGGCGAAATCGCCAACATCGTTCAGCATCCCGATGGCCGCTTCAAGGAACTGGTGTTGCGTGAAAACCGGCTGGTGGCCCGCGACGAAACGGTGCAAGTGCTGCACTATGTCGCCGACACCGAACAGGGTTCGTCCGGCTCCCCGGTCTTCAACAATGAATGGGAACCTATCGCCCTGCACCATTGGGCCGGCCCGTTCCACGAGGTGACGGGCATAGGTGGCTATGCGCTTGCGCGTGAGATCAACGAAGGCATACGGATCAGCGCCATCGTTGACGATCTGGGTGCTAGAAAGTCCAAGCTGCCGGGCTCCTCGGCATCGGCGGTTTCGCAAGCTCTGGCGATTTGGGCCGGCATGCCGCGCATGATGGACGAGACAGTTCGGCTGAACGCCGATATTCGCGAAGATGTGCCGGACAAGCCGGTGCAGCGGCCGGAACCGGATCGCAATCCGCCGGCGACGAGACACAATGCCGATGGCTCGGTCACCTGGACTTTTCCCGTCGAGATAAATGTCCGGGCGCCGCTGATCGACCGCGACGGAGGCGATGCGAGACGAAACGACGGCAAAGGCCCGGCAAGCGAACCCGGGAAGGTGGCCATCGCCGAGGCCGCGGGTTGGAAAACAGAGGATTTCGAAGATCGTGGAGGGTATGAGCCCGGCTTCATACCGGGCTTTGTCCTAGCAATGCCGACGGTTGCCAATTCACCCTACCGGTTGGCCAAAAACCTTCTTGCCAAACCGGGAGAGGACCCACACGAATTGCGCTACCATCATTTTTCGATCTTGATGAACGCCGATCGCAGGCTTGCCTTCGTCACCGCCTGCAATATCGATGGATCCCGCACCAAGGCGGTCAATCGTGAGGACAAGACGGTCGTCGACAACCCGTCGCTTGTCGAATTGGGGGTGGAGTCGATTTCCGGTTCGGAAGCCAGCGATGCTTTCCGGCCGGATCGGCGCATCGACCTTGGCGAGCAGATGAACCAGGAATTCTATTCGAGCCAGAATGTGCCTGGATTTCCCGTCGCAAAATCCAAGGAACGAATCGCTCGAATGTTCCAGAAGGGCCATATGACACTTCGCGGCGACCCCGCATGGGGCGTCGATCAGGAGGCGGTCGCGGCAGAACGCGACACGTTCTTTTATACCAATGCTGCGCCGCAAGTCGGCTTCTTCAATCAAGGAAGCTCGCTTGACCATCCCGGCTCCAAAGGGAAGTTGAGATGGCGCGCGGTAGAAACCTATGTGCTGCGCAACGCCTATACGACGCGAGGCCGTGTCACGGTGTTTGCCGGGCCAGTGTTCGGCGAGGACGATCCTCCCTACCGCTTCGACAGCCATGTTCCGCTGAAGTTCTGGAAGATCGCGCTGTGGTCCGATCAAGCTGGCCTGCGCGCCATCGCGCTGCTGGCGGACCAGAAGCCGGTTTTGGAAGTGATGCCCGAAGCGTTCGGCGAGCGTGCCGAGGCATTCGATGACCCGCTTGAAATTGCCAGGGTATCGGAGTTCCTTTCGACGGTGGCCGAGATTGAAGAGCTGACCGGCCTGAACTTTGGCCAGCAGGTGCGCGACGCCGACATTCGGGCCGGTTCCGAATCCGCCCCAGCACAGACTTTCAACCCAACGCAACTAGCGCCCAAGACGTCACGGCCAAAGGCTTCGGGGACCAAGACTTCGACGTCCAAGACTTCGGCGTCCAAGACTTCGGCATCCAAGACTTCGGCGGCCAGCGCCCGACGTCCTGCCAAGCGAACGAAGCGATCGGCGTCCGACGACTGAAGATTGGACCGGTCGCGACTTCTGCCGCTCGAAGGCGGTCATCCGTTCAGCTAGGCATGAGCAAGCTCAGCCTGGGATGAGCAAGCTCAGCCCGACATAAAGCCGGTGCGCAGCGCGTGAGCCCATTCGGGCCGTCCCGCCTGCTCGGCCTGATACGCCGCCGCCTCGTGGTCATAATCGACGGCGATGGCTTCGAAACGGATGCAAGTCGACGATGCCATAGCGGGCGTGCGGCGAGCCCTGCTCGGAGACATGCGCCGGCGGGGTTGAATCGTCATAGGCGGGGCAGCCGATGCTGCCCGGGTTGAAGATGACCGGACCGCCGGGAATGCGGACCAGCTCGCTGCGATGGCTGTGGCCGCAAAGCATGATGCGGCAGGCGGGATCGATCGCGCCGAGGCGCCGCTCGATTGCGACCAGCGGCGCGCGCACCAGCCGGCCGTCGACGATCGCGTCAGTCAGGTATTTTTCGTCGTGGTCGGGCCGGGCGTGGAAGGCGAGTATGCCGGGCGCCACCTCCAGCGTGACGGGCAGCGCAAATAGCGCCTCGCGTTGGCCTGCGGTCAGCCGTTCCTGCGCGTAGCGGTCGGACGGCCACATGGTCTCGTCGGCGGTGTCGCGGGCAACGCGGCGGTCGTGGTTGCCGCGCACCCTCGGCAGTTCGAGCGTCTCGAGCCGCTCCATGGTCTCGCGCGGCCAGAGCGGGCCGGAAACGCAATCGCCGAGATTGACGATGAGGTCGGCGCCGCCGCGCTGCCGCAGATCATTGAGCACGGCGTCGAGCGCCAGGACATTGCCTTGGATGTCGGCGAGGACGGCAATGCGCATGGCAGGCTCCGTTAATTGGAATGGCTGGAGGGCGGGTGAAGCTACTTTGCTCGCCTCGCGAGGCGGGCGAGAGCGGAACCCAGCTTCGGGTCGTTCAGGCGCGGACTTCGATCTCGTGGCCGCCGACCGCCGGCAACGATGCGTCGCCGGCCGCGGCAATAACACTGTCGAGCAGGCCCGGGAAGCGGCGGTCGAGATCGTCACGGCGCAGCGTGATCAGCCGGCTGGTTCCAACCGCCTCGGTGCGGGTGACGCCGGCCTCACGCAGCTTGGCCAAATGGTAGCTCAGATTGGTCTTCGAGCAGAGATCGAGGAACCGGCTGCAATTCAGCGGCACGCCCTCTTTGCTGGCGAGATAGCGCACGATGGCCAGTCGCGTCGGGTCGCCGAGCACGGCAAGCACGTTCGGCAGGCTGATCTGGTCGGCGGTGGGATGGGGCAAGGTCATGCCCAGGAATTAAGCACATTCGGAGCCGATTTCAACGCATCTCCTCTCGTGGCTAATGGACACATAGTTTCGTCCCGTCGCCCCGTCCTGACACCGGGCTGTCAGGATGGTTCGGCTATTTTGCAGCGGGTTTATTGACATCATGCCCTGTTATGTCCAATTGTTCAATAACCTTTGAACTAAGGAAATTGCCATGGATAAGCGCCTCATCTGGCTTGCGCTCGGATCGTTCACGATCTCGACCGAAGGTTTCGTCATCTCCAGCCTTTTGCCCGACATTGCAAAGGATGCCGCCATCTCCGTTCCGCTCGCCGGCACGCTGATCACCGCGTTTGCGCTCGCCTATGCGATCGGCACGCCGATCCTGGCAACGCTGACCGGCGAATGGGACCGGCGCCGCGTCATCCTGTGGACGCTGGTGTTCTTCGTGGTGGGCAACGTCGCCGCGGCGCTAAGCTCCTCCTTCGAATTGCTGTTGATCGCGCGCATCGTCATGGCGCTGTCGTCAGGCTTGTTCGCGGCGACCGCACAGGGAACGGCCGTTGCGCTTGTCGACGATCATCACCGCGCCCGCGCCATTGCCGTGGTCGTCGGCGGCACTACGGTTGCGGTCGCGGTCGGAGCACCGCTCGGCGCGCTCGTTGCGACGGTTGCCGGCTGGCGCGGCACCTTCTTTGCCATTGCCGGCCTTGGTGCGCTCGCCGGCGCGATCCTGTGGTACCGGCTGCCGCGCGGCATCGTCGGCACCAGGCTGCCGCTCCGGATGCGGCTGGCAGCGGCACTTCGCCCCGGCGTCATGCCTATCCTGGTGACGACCATCCTGGCCCTGATCGGCGCCTTCACCGTCTTTGCCTTTGTCGCGCCGCTCGCGATCGAAGGCGGCGGACTGAACCCGATCGCGCTTCCCGGAATGCTGCTCGCTTTCGGCGTTGGCGCGGTCATCGGCAATATCGGCGGCGGTCAGGCCGCCGACCGTTTCGGCGCGACGCGCATCGTCTGCTGGTCACTGGCGCTGAGTGCCGCGATGCTGGTCACGTTTTCGCTGATCCCGATGTTCCTGCCGCGCGAGATCGCCGGGCCGGCATTGATGGCCATGATGGTGCCGTGGGGCATCGTCGGCTGGGCATTCCCGCCGGCGCAGGCCAGCCGCATCATCAAGCTGGCGCCCGATGCCGCGCCAATCGTGCTGTCGCTGAACGCTTCGGCGCTCTATCTCGGCGTGGCACTGGGCGCTGTGGTCGGCGCCGCGGTGCTGCGCTATGGCGCACCGGCCGACCTCGGTGTGGTCGCGGCGGCATTCCCGATCGTCGGTCTGGGCGTCGTGCTGGCGGGCCACCTGGCGGCGCGACCGGTGGCGATGCCGGCCGAATAAGGCTGTCAGTGGAGCTTGGCTGCCGGCCGCCGATAGTTCAAGTCGCGGCCGGCGGTGCGTCAAAATTCAGCGCGGCGATTTCGTCCAGCGCCGCTCGCAGGCTTGCCGCCTGCTCTTTGCCAAACATCTCCTCGAAGCGCTGCTGAGCGACTTGCCACAGCTTCAGGGCTTCTTCGAGCTTGGTCCGGCCCTGCGGTGTCAGCCTGACGCGCCTGATGCGGCGGTCGGCAGGGTCGGCGAAGGTCTCGACATAACCGTCGCGGATCAGCGGCTTCAGCGTATGACCGAGGGCCGACAGGTCCATGACGAGGGCCGCGGCAATGGCACCCATCGTCGGTTCGTTGCCGACGTGGATTTGATAAAGCAGGCCCTGCTGCGTGGCCTTCAGACCCGATGGGGCCAGCACATCGTCATAGAACTGGCCGAGTTTCCGCGTCGCGCGGCGCAGCATGGCGTTATTGCAAAGCGCCAGGCCGGGCAGGGTGGTTTGGGACATTGGCGGATTTCCGATGAGGGACCGGAAGGGACCCCTCGATGCAAACCAGAAATAGTCCTTGCTCCCCGGATTGACAAGATGGTGGCATATGCCTACGTTCAAATAGTGGCATATGCCGATAATTCGTGTGCCAGTCGAAGCAGGGTGTGTTGCCGTGCGGCACTGGCATTTGGAATCGAACCAGAAGGAGCAAGACAATGAGCAATCAGGACAAAGGTACAGCGGTCGTCACCGGCGCCTCGTCCGGCATCGGCGCGGTCTATGCCGACCGGCTCGCCGGCCTAGGTTATGATCTGGTGCTGGTGGCGCGGCGCGCCGATCGGTTGGAGGAATTGGCGGAGAGGCTCCGCTACGCGTATGGCATCAAGGTCGGCGTCATCAGCGCCGACCTGGCCGACGACGGCGATCTGCGACGGGTCGAGCAGGCGATATCAACCGACGACAGCGTGACGCTGCTGGTCAACAATGCCGGCCTTGGCGGCGCGCAGATGGTGGCAACGGCCGACGCTGATGTGGCCGAGCGCATGATCAAGGTCAATGTCGTGGCTTTGACTCGTTTGACCCGCGCGGTCCTGCCGGAGCTGCTGGCGCGCAACCGCGGTGCCATCGTTAACATCGCGTCGGTGCTGGCCTTCGACACCTCGTTCGGCGGCATCTACAGCGGCACAAAGGCTTATGTCGTCAACTTCACCGAGGCCTTGCAGCGGGAAGTCGCCGACAGCAAGGTCGCCATACAGGTCGTGCTGCCGGGGGCTACGCGGACCGAGTTCTGGGAAGTTGCCGGAAGCGATATTGCCGACCTGCCGGCAGAGATCGTTATGACTGCCGACGATCTGGTCGATGCAGCGCTTGTCGGCCTGGCCAAGGGCGAAACCGTCACCGCGCCCGGGCTCTCCGATCCGGCTGGGTTGGAATCCTATCTTGGTGCGCGGCAAGGTTTCTTCGGCAGCCTGCTGGCCGGCAAGCCGGCGGCACGCTACGCTGCCTGAAATAACTGATCTTACGCTGTCCGCCACATAGGAATGATCGAGGCGGCCAGCAGCAGGCCAAGCACGGCGTTGAGCATGCGCCACTGCCGCTCGGTTCGCAGCAACCGGGCGAGCAGCGTGCCCGCCACGCACCACGCCGCCAGCGATAGGGCCGCTGCAAGACCGAAGACCGTGCCGAGCAGCACGGCGAGCTGCAGCGGCCCGTTGGCGAGCGCGGCAAAGGATGCCGCCGCTCCCAGCCCCATGGCCCAGCCCTTTGGGTTCATCCATTGCAGGCCGGCGCCGCCCAAAAAGCTGTTCGGCTTTGCCATGGCCACGTCCAGGTTGGGCGGACCGCTGCGGCCGATCTTGAGGGCAAGCCACGTCAGATAGAGGGTACCGGCCATTTTCATTGCCAGTTGCAGCGAAGGAGCGGCAGCCAGCAGACCGGCGAGCCCGGCAACACCTGCCGCAGCCACCGTAGCCAGGCCGGCCGCACTCCCGGCCATCAGCGGGATAGAGCGGCGAAAGCCGAACTGCGCGCCGGACGCCGTCGACAAGGTCGTGGCCATGCCGGGCGTTGAGGTTGAGACCAGCGCGAACAGGACGAGGGGAAGGCCGGTTTCAAACATGCTGCTTCCTTTGAAGCCTGCACCGTAGGCTGTTCGGCTCATCAGTAAATGCAATGTTTGCTATGACAGGCATTAGCAAATATAATAGCCGGATGCTCCGCAACCTCGATACTGCCCTGGTTCGAACCTTCGTCACCGTTGCCGACAAGGCTAGCATGACGGCGGCGGCCAACGTGCTGCATTTGACGCAAGGTGCCGTCAGCCAGCAGATCAAGCGTTTGGAAGAGGTTCTCGGCTGCAGCCTGTTCGATCGCGATCGGCGCGGATTGCGATTGACCCGCTCCGGCGAGCGATTGTTCGGCAAGGGCAAGCGCCTGCTTTCCCTCAATGACGAGATCCTGGCGGAGATGGTGGGCGATGCGGTTGCCGGTCAGGTGAGGCTCGGGGTGCCGTACGACCTTGTCGGCACCTTGCTTGCGCCGGTGCTGAAGGCCTATGCCGAGGCCTATCCGCAGGTCGAGATCTCGCTTGTCTGTGCTTCGTCGCCAGAGTTGGCCGCAGCCTTGGCGAGCGGCACGATAGAGCTCGCGGTGATCGAGGAGCCGATCGGTCGGTCGGCCGGTGAATGCCTTGTTGTCGACCGGCTGGTCTGGGTCGGCGCCAAAGGCGGCGCCGCCCGCGGCAAGCGGCCCTTGCCGGTTTCGATGGTCGCCGAGACCTGTGCGTTCCGCCCGGTGGTGCTGGAGGCGCTTAACGAGCATGGGCTGGAATGGCGCACCGTATTCGAAAACGGCAGCATCGACGCGACGACGGCGACGGTGCGTTCGGACTTGGCCGTCACCACCTGGTTGGCGTCGACCGTGCCTGTCGACCTCGACATTTTGGCCAACGATCCGGAGCTGCCGTCATTGCCGAATTTTTCGATCAATCTGCATTTGCCGAAGCACGACGTCGCCCCGGCTGCACTGGCATTCGCGGGCCACCTCCGCGATGGGTTGGCAGGGCGACGAGAGGCGGCTTAAAAACAGCAAAAAGGACGGCCAGTGTTCAGCCGTCCTTGATCGCCCCGCGGCGGCATCTACTTCCAGTTCTTTCGCCGCTCGATCTCGGCTTCGGACGGCTGCTCCGTGGCAAATGACCCGGTCTTGATCTCGCCGGAGCGTTCATAGCTCGCCATGAGGACGCCGGTGGTCGATGCCTGCGAACGGGTCAGCTTGAAGGCGGCAGGTATCGTGCCGCTGCCGAACAGTTTTTTGCCCTTGCCCAGCACCAGCGGGAAGATCAGCAAGCTGATCTCGTCGATCAGGTCATTGGCGAGCAAGGTCTGGATCAGCTCGCTCGATCCCTGAATGAGCAGGTCGGGGCCGTCCTCCTGCTTCATCCGGCGCAACGTCGCCACGACATCGCTGCCGAGCGGCTGGCTGTTTTGCCAGGACAGCGAATCCGGCCTGTGCGTCGCCACATATTTGGTGACGGCGTTGAAGCTGTCGGCGATCGGATCATTCTTCTGATAAGGCCAGTGGGCGGCGAAGATGTCGTAAGTCTTGCGGCCGAGAAGCAGCGCGAACGGTTTTGAAAACGTCTCGCCCATCGCGGCGCCCATCACATCGTCCCAGTAGTGAAACGTCCAGCCGCCGAATTTGAAGCCGCCGACAGGGTCCTCTTGCGGGCCGCCAGGCGCCTGCATGACGCCGTCGAGGCTGACGAATGTTGCGGCGATGATCTTCCTCATTGGAGCTCCCTTTCCCTGGTCCGTGCCGTCATGGCCGGAGTTCGAGCCAAGGACGGGCGAACGGACATTTGTCCGACAGCGGCCGGCAAATTTCTAGGACCGGGGGCAGGTGACTGCCGACCTTATCGTCTCAGCTTGGAGCCGAGAACGCTCAGCCCAAGCCAACGACCGTATCGTAGAGCAGCTTGAAGTTGAGCACCAGGATGAGCGCGGCAACCACCCAGGCCAGCACGGCAACAGCGCGGGAAATGGCGAAATTGCCCATCTTGCGCTTGTCCGAGACGAACTGCACCAGCGGTACGACAGCGAAGGGGAGCTGCATCGACAGGATTACCTGGCTGAAGACCAGCAACTGGCCGGTTCCCTTCTCGCCATAGAGCGCGGTGACCACCACCACCGGAATGATGGCGATGCCGCGCGTCAGCAGGCGGCGCGCCCATTGCGGGATGCGCAGCCGCAGGAACCCTTCCATCACGATCTGGCCGGCGAGCGTCGCCGTCACCGTCGAGTTCAGGCCGGAGGCGAGCAGCGCTACGGCAAACAGGATGGAAGCGATGCCGAGGCCAAGCAGCGGCGACAGAAGCTCGAAGGCCTGGCCGATCTCGGCAACGTCATGATGACCGGTGCCGTGGAACGCCACCGCCGACACGATCAGGATGGAAGCATTGACGAACAACGCCAGTATCAGCGCGATGGTCGAGTCGGTCGTCGCCCATTTGATGGCGTCGCGCTTACCGCGATCGGTGCGCTCATAGGCGCGGGTCTGCACGATCGAGGAATGCAGATAGAGATTGTGCGGCATCACCGTGGCGCCGATGATGCCGATGGCGATGTAGAGCATGGCCGGATTGGTGACGATCTCGGACGACGGCACGAACATCGCGTGCAGGATGGAGCCGACCGGCGGGGCGGCGGCAAAGATCTGAATGGCGAAGCAGCCGAAGATGATAATCAAAAGCGCTATGATGAAGGCCTCGAGGAAACGGAAGCCCTTGTTCATCAGCAGCAGCAGCAGGAAGGCATCGAGCGCGGTGATAATGGCGCCGCCGATCAGCGGAATCCCGAACAGCAGTTGCAAGGCGATCGCCGTGCCAATGACCTCGGCCAGGTCGCAGGCAATGATGGCCAATTCGCAAGCGACCCAAAGCATGAAATTGACCGGTCGCGGATAATAGGCGCGGCACGCCTGCGCAAGGTCGCGGCCGGTGGCGATGCCGAGCCGGGCGGCGAGTGCCTGCAGCAGGATCGCCATCAGGTTCGACAACATGATGATGAAAAGCAGCGTGTAGCCGAATTGGGCCCCGCCGGCGAGGTCGGTCGCCCAATTGCCCGGATCCATATAGCCGACCGAAACCATGTAGCCCGGCCCCATGAAGGCGAACAGCCGGCGAAGCCAGATCCCCGAGTGCGGCACCGAGATCGTTGCGTTGACTTCGCGAAGGCTGGGCTGCTCGTCGTCACCCGGGCGGGCAAATCGCCACATGGACCGGGGGGCTGAGGTGGCTTCGGCTTCCGACATGAAATGGCTTTCCACTGGAACGATCGATGTTGTCTCCTTATCTATGCCACGGCTGAACATTATGCAATATGCTATATTTCATTGTCTGAGCTTTTTCCTGTGGCCGCTTGGCCGTGCGGCCGGAACGGCAGTGAACGCCGGTTGCGCCGGCCACCGAATGGAAATAAACGGCCAGAACCAATAGGGTTCCGTGTTATGACCGCAATGTCGATTCAAACTGCCGGGAGGAGCGCGTATTGGCGCTGAAGAAAAGACCGGTTCCTCGCGAAAAGCCGCTGCCTGACGCAGAAATCCACTCGGAAGGCTTCAGGCAGACGCGTGAAGCGCGCCGCAGCGCGCTGGTCGAGGATTATGTCGAGCTCATCGCCGACCTGATCGAGGATGGCAACGAGGCGCGCCAGGTCGATATCGCGGCACGGCTCGGCGTCGCTCAGCCGACGGTGGCGAAAATGCTGACGCGGCTGTGCGCCGACGGGCTGGTCTCCCGGAAGCCTTATCGCGGCGTGTTCCTGACCGATGCCGGCCGCAAGGTTGCGGAAGAGAGCCGCATTCGCCACCAGACGGTCGAGGCCTTCCTGCGCTCGCTCGGGGTCAGCGCCGAGACGGCGCGCATCGACGCCGAGGGCATCGAGCATCATGTCAGCGCCGAGACGCTCGAAGCCTTTCGCAAGGCAATAATCGCCGCCCGCTGAAAAGCACGGCCAGCGTATCTCTTCGCGCGACTCGTTTCCCACGAGCAGGGTGAACGGCACAGACCTTGCGATGTCTCGGCCAGAGCAGGCAAGCGTCAGCAAGCATTGCTTGTTCGCACGAAAAATACTGTGACTTGGCGTAACCATTGAGATAATTGTTGTCGTGTCCGATCGAACCGGGACACGGCCCGATCGGCCGGAAAATTGCATCACGGGGGTTGCCATGCTCTGGAAGGGCCGTCGTCAGAGTGACAATGTCGAGGACGAGCGCGGCCAGAGCGGCGGGCTTGGCGGCGGGCCGGGGCAGTTTCGCATCCCGATCGGCGGTCGTGCCGGCGGCGGCGGCATGTCGGGCATTATCATCGTAGGGTTGATTTTTCTGGCAGGGTGGTATTTCGGCTTCGACCCGAGTCAGATCCTCGATAACAGCGGCTTGCAGCCCGGCGGCGGCCAGATCACCGACAATAGCGGCGAGCAAGGCGGCGGCACCGGTGCGCCGGCATCCGACGAGATGAAGCAGTTCGTGTCGACCGTGCTGGCCGAGACCGAGGATACCTGGACCGGTATTTTCCAGTCCGAGGGCCTGACCTATCAAGATCCAAAACTGGTCCTGTTCAGCGGCCAGATTCGCTCCGCCTGCGGTTCTGCCTCGTCAGCGGCCGGACCATTCTACTGTCCCAACGATCGCAAGGTCTATCTCGACACCACCTTCTTCCAGCAGCTCGATCAGCAGTTCGGTGCCTCGGGCGATTTCGCACAGGCCTATGTGATCGCGCATGAGGTCGGCCATCACGTGCAGAACCTCGTCGGCATCCTGCCCAAATTCAACCAGATGCGGCAGAGCATGGGCGAAGCGGACGCCAACCACATGTCGGTGCAGGTCGAGCTCCAGGCCGACTGCTTTGCCGGCATTTGGGCACATTTCACCGGCCAGAAGGGCATTTTGGAGCAGGGCGACATGGCGGAGGCACTGAACGCCGCCAAGCAGATCGGCGACGACACGCTGCAGAAGAAGATGCAGGGCTACGTCGTGCCGGAAAGCTTCAACCACGGAACGTCGCAGCAGCGGCAGACCTGGCTGGCGCGCGGCTTCCAGAACGGCAAGCTTTCGGACTGCGACACGTTCAACAACCCGATCTGAACCGCCGGTTTTCTCGCTAATCCGAGAGACTGGATCGCAGTCAGGGGATGTCAGGATGAAAGCACTCGGCCCGTTCCCTCATTGTTCCCAGCGATGTGCTCGCCTATAAGGTGTGTTCCCGTTCGCTCGGGCGGCCCGAGGAGATACCATCATGATAGACCCCAAAACCGCCAGGCGGGGCCTTGCGCTTGTTTTCACCACCCTGCTGCTCGACATCATCGGCTTCGGCATCATTATGCCGGTGCTGCCGGCCTATCTCAGGGAATTGACCGGCGTCGGCATCAGTGAGGCGGCTATCGAGGGCGGCTGGCTGTTCTTCGTCTATGCGGCGATGCAGTTCGTTTTCGCACCAGTGATGGGTGGGTTGAGCGACCGGTTCGGACGGCGGCCTATCCTGCTTGCCTCGGTGCTGACGTTCGCTATCGACAATCTGGTCTGCGCTATCGCCTGGTCCTATCCGATGCTGTTCATCGGCCGCGTGCTGGCCGGCATTTCCGGCGCCAGTTATTCCACGACATCGGCATTCATTGCCGATATCTCGACCGACGAAAATCGTGCGAAGAATTTCGGGCTGCTCGGCATTGCCTTCGGCGTCGGCTTCGTCATCGGGCCGGTTCTGGGCGGGTTGCTCGGCACGTTCGGGCCGCGTGTGCCGTTCTATTTCGCTGCCGGGCTTGCTTTCGCAAACTTTCTGATCGCGCTGTTTCTGTTGCCGGAAACACTTGATGACAAGCACCGTCGCCGCTTCGAGTGGAAACGCGCGAACCCGGTCGGCACGCTCGTCCAGATGCGCAACTACGAAGGTATCGGCTGGATCGGACTTGTCTTCTTTCTGATGACGCTGGGGCACATGATGTATCCTGCGGTCTGGTCGTTCGTCTCCAGTTATCGCTATGGCTGGAGCGAACAACAGATCGGCTTCTCGCTAGGCGCCTTCGGCCTGTGCGGGGCGATCGTCATGGCGACAGTCCTGCCGCGCGTGATCCCTAAGCTTGGCGAGTGGAAGACGGCGGTAATCGGTCTGGCATTTACCGCACTCAGCGCCTTCGGCTACGCCTTCGCGTCACAAGGCTGGATGATCTATGCAGTGATCGTCGTTGGATGTCTCGAGGCGTTGGCCGACCCGCCGCTCAGAAGCCTGGCGGCCGCCAAGGTGCCACCTTCCGCCCAGGGCGAACTCCAGGGCGCGATGACCTCGATCTTCTCGATCACCTCGATCATCACACCGCTGCTTTATACGACGATCTTTTCCTGGTTCACGGGGCCGAACGCGCCCGTGGTTTTCGGCGGTGCCCCGTATCTGCTCGGCACGATTTTCCTCACGCTGGCGCTCGTCGTCTTCGTCACCAGGGTGGCCAAGCCGACGCCGAAGGAAGTCAAACGCATGCACGCGCAGGAAGCGGTGACAGACCGGGCTTGATCGGCGCCGGGAGCTCGGCCGGCGCCGTCAATCAAATCCGTTTTTACGCAATGCGCTAAACACGCTCGGCCAGTGCCGGCTCGCCGCGCTTTTCGCGGATGAGATTGACGAAGCGGCGAAACAGATAGTGCGAATCCTGCGGGCCGGGCGAGGCTTCGGGATGATGCTGGACCGAGAAGACCGGCCTGCCGGTGAGCGCAATGCCGCAATTCGAACCGTCGAACAGCGAGACATGCGTTTCCTCGACGCCGCTCGGCAATGAGTCGGCGTCGACGGCAAAGCCATGGTTCATCGAGACGATCTCGACCTTGCCGGTGGTGTGGTCCTTGACGGGATGATTGGCGCCGTGGTGGCCCTGATGCATTTTTGCGGTCTTGCCGCCCAGCGCCAGCGCCAGCATCTGGTGGCCGAGGCAGATGCCGAAAAGCGGGATTTCGGTCTTCAACAGATCCTGGATGACCGGAACGGCGTAGTCGCCGGTGGCTTCCGGATCGCCAGGGCCGTTGGATAGAAAAATGCCGTCGGGCCGCATCGCCAGGATCTCCTCGGCGCCGGTTTTTGCCGGCACCACAGTGACCTTGGCGCCGAGGCCGGCCAGCAGGCGCAATATGTTGCGCTTGACGCCGTAGTCGACGGCAACGACGTGCATCGACGGATCAGCCTGTTCGCCAAAGCCCTCGTTCCAGACCCAGGGCGTCTCGCGCCAGACCGAGGACTGGCCGGAGGTCACCTCCTTGGCGAGATCAAGCCCGATAAGCCCTGACCATGCGGCGGCGCGGCGCTTGAGGTCATCGACGTCGAAGATACCGTCGGGCGCGTGCGCGATGACGGCATTGGGCATGCCCTTTTCGCGGATCAGCGCGGTCAGCGCCCGCGTGTCGATGCCTGAAAGTGCGACGATGCCGCGCTTCTTCAGCCACTGGTCGAGACCGGTTCCGGCGCGGTAATTCGACGGGTTGGTGACATCGGCCTTGAACACGGCGCCGACGGCGCCGGCGCGGGCCAGCGGGTTGAGGTCCTCGATGTCTTCGTCATTGGTGCCGATATTGCCGATATGCGGAAAGGTGAAAGTGACGATCTGGCCGGCATAGGATGGGTCGGTGAGTATCTCCTGGTAGCCGGTCAGCGCGGTGTTGAAGCAGACCTCGGCGACGGCGGAGCCGGTGGCGCCCAGACCGCGGCCCTCTATGACAGTGCCGTCGGCCAGCACCAGCAGGGCTGTCGGCCTCTCGGTGGCCCAAGGGGGGGTCGACGCGGCTGTCATCGTTGCCATGGCGGCACTCCTAAAGGTTGCGCCCTCAGTCGGCGCAACAAAAGGCGCGAAGCGGCGATCTCACAGCCTCGGCGCGCTAAGTTTTCACTTGTGCCTGTCGTTGCCCAAAATCGCTACGCATTTTTGGGCGACGTGCACTAGAATTCAATTCATGCAAGGCCCAGTACATAGGGGAAGGCGCCAAGGCGGTCAATGATGCCGCGCCGTGCGTGCCTGGATTTATATCGTCGAACAATATCAGCGGTTTGCCGGACGCTATCGAATTTGCCTTGAGCTATCGGCACGACTATTGTCCGCGGCATTCGAAGGAGAAAGCACCATGCGAGGCAAAATCGCCGAATCCCTGAAGAGTGCGATGAAGGCGCAGGACAAGCGCCGGCTGCCGACATTGCGGCTGATCCAGGCGGCCATTCATGATCGCGACATCGCCAATCGCGGCACCGGCAAGGAGCCGGCCAGCGACGACGAAATCCTGCAGATCCTGGCCAAGATGGTGAAGCAGCGCGAAGAATCGGCCAAGGCGTTCGATGACGGCAAGCGGCCGGAGCTTGCAGCGCAGGAGCGCGACGAGATGGCCATCATCCGCGACTTCCTGCCGACGCAACTGGGTCAGGCCGAGACGGAAAGCGCCGTCCGTTCCGCCATCGCCGAGACCGGCGCTAGCGGCGTCAAGGATATGGGCAAGGTGATGGCGGCGCTCAAGGAGAAATACGCCGGTCAGATGGATTTTTCCAAGGCGAGCGGCATCGTCAAGAGCCTGCTTCAGTAAGCTGCCGAAGGCCCTTGCCGTCGCGTCCGCAATCCGGCAGCCAAAAAGCTCGCGCCCGTGATCGAACTCGTCAAACCGGCGCTTGAACACCTGCCGTCCTACAAGGCGGCCCTCGAGCGCGGCTGGTCGCCGGACAATGTGCGGCTGCTCGACGCGACGCGCGAGCAGCTTGCGGCTATCGAAAAGGATCCGGCGACTTTCCTTGGCGATCTCGACGATTCCGATGGCAAGGGACCGCCGATCACCTTGCCCGACGGTTCGACGGTGCCGCGGCTGCCCGGATTCCGGCGCTGGATCTGGGACGGGGAAGTCGCAGGCTCAATCGGCCTGCGCTGGCAGCACGGCACCGCGGCGCTGCCGTCGCATGTGCTCGGCCACATCGGCTATGCGGTGGTGCCGTGGAAACGGGGACGCGGCTATGCGACCGAGGCGCTGCGGCTGATGCTGGTGGAGGCGAGGGCGGTTGGCCTGCCCTTCGTCGAAATCACCTGCAAGCCTCACAATGTGCCCTCGCAGATGGTCGTTCTGGCCAATGGCGGCCGGCTCGTCGGGCGTTTCTTCGAGGACGCCGCCTATGGCGGCGCGGAAAGCCTGCGCTACCGGATCGATCTGTAGCCCTATTCGGCGGCAGCCGGCAGCGGCGGCGCAGCCCGGCTTCGCCATTCCCAGACATGCGAGGCAAGCGCAACCGCGACCGCGACCAGCATGGCGATCGCGCCAACCACCGGCAGGCTGCGATAGCCATAGCCGGCATTGAGCATCGCCGCGCCGAGCGATGCGGCGAGCGCGATGCCGACATTGAAGCCCGACGGGATGAGCGACGAGGCAAGGTTGGAGGCGTCCGCGGTCCAGGTCAGGATGCGGGTCTGGATCGGCGTGCCGATGGCAAAGTTGAGGCCGCCCCAGACGAAGATCGCTATCACCATCGGCAGCGGGTAAGGGCTGACAGCGTAGATCAAGGCGAGCATTGCCGCCTGTAGGAAAAGCATGGCGATGAGCGACGGCATCAGCTTCCAGTCGGCGAGCCGCCCGCCGGCGAAGACGCCGATCGTTGCGCCGACCCCATTGAGCAAGAGCACCCAAGGTATCCATTTCTCGTCGAGGCCTGTGACCTCAAGCAGCGTCGGCGTGATGTAGGTGAACAGGCCGAACTGGCCGATCATCAGCATCAGCATAATAATGAGTGAGGTCCAGACCTGCTGGCGTGCGAGCACGCGGACCTCGCTTCCAAGGCTCGCCGACGGGCTCGACGATCCCGTCTTGCGAGGCAGCAGGGCGCCGATTGCCGTGAAGGCCACCACACCGAGCGCGCACATCACCCAGAATGTCGCACGCCATCCCCAGATGTTGCCGATTGCCGTGCCGGCCGGAACGCCGATTACGTTCGATACGGTGAGGCCGGACAGGATCAGCGCCACCGCCATGCCGCGCTGGTCTTCGCGCACGAGGCCGACGGCCACAACCATGGCAACGCCGAAATAGGCGCCATGCGCCACGGCCACCGCTATCCGCAACAGCAGCATCGAGGCGAAGTCGGGCGCCAGCGCGCAGGCGGCCTGGCCGATGGTGAAGGCTGCAGTCAGTCCAAGCAGCAGGGCCTTGCGGGAGAACCTTTTGGTGGCGAGCGCCAGCAGCGGGCCGCCGACTGCAATGCCGCCGGCATAGCCGGAAACGAGATAGCCGGCGGTCGGGATCGCGACGCCAAGGCCCTCCGCCACCTGCGGCAGCACGCCGGCGATGACGAATTCGGTGGTGCCGAAGGCGAAGGCGGCAATGAACAGGGCAATGAGGGGGAGCATGGCGGAAAGACGATCCTCGGATAAGGTCGCCTCAAACCACGGATGAGGGCAGCGGGCAATCCAGAAATTGTCGACGCCGCTTTAGCTTTTCTTGATCGCCGGTCAGGCGCCCGCCGCGGAGGCAAGAGCTAGGCGGCTGCCTTCCTTCCATAAGGAATTTTCAGCCACGCTCGCTCGTGAAGATAGTAGAGCAGCGACTTGGTGACGACCTCGGTCAGGCCGATGGCCGCGGCGAGCTTGATGCTTCCGGTCACGACGAGCGAAATGATCATCGTGTCGATGGTGCCGGTGACGCGCCAGGAAAGCGCTTTGGCGAAGCTGCGGGAATGGGTGTCCATCGACTTTCCTTCCGGTAGATGCGGCGATCTTTAGCCGACAGACAGGAGGTGGCGCAAAGATAATTTTTGCGCATTGGCCCACAGCAATTTTCATAGGCGATGTTCTGAAGCTTCCCGGCCTGTGGATGCAATCTATCCAGCCTTCAGCCGCGAACCGGTGAGCAGGCCGCGCTCCTCAAGCACGGGATAGGCCATCGAGGCGAGCAGCGAGTTGATCTGCTTGAGGTCGCGAATGGTGTCGAGATGGATCGAACTGGTCTCGACGCTCTTGGGGGTGCCGTCGCGCAGCCGCACGAAATGGCTCTGGCTGGTTTCCTTCTCGCGGTCGCGCAGCCGGTCCTTTTCCAGTACCAACTGGCGAGCGGTCTCCGGATCGCGGGACACCAGCACGTTGAAGGCAAGCCTGGCATTGGCAAGCACCAAGGCATGGAAGGCGCAAAGCTCGCGCCAGCCTTCCGGCGTGAACTCCAATCCGCGCTCGAATTTCTTCTTCACGTGGACCAACATGTTGCGCACGATGATGTCACCGACCTGCTCCAGCTTGACGCAGGCGCCGATCAGTTCCTGGCAACGCAGGGCCTCGTCCTCGCTCAGCGGGTTCTTGGTGACCCTGGCCAGATAGAGCTTGATCGCCGCGTGCTTTCTGTCGACACGGTCGTCGAGTGCGGCCAGCGCGCCAATCTTTTCGGCATCGGCGCTCTCATAGAGCTCGATGATCCGTTTCAGCATGATCTCGACCGTTTCGCAGACCCGCACCACCTCGCGGGTGGCGTTGGCTAATGCCTGGCTCGGCACGTCGAGAGCACTTTCGTTGAGCGCCGAAAGCTCGACGACGTCGAGCGCGTTGGCGGCCTGGGGCTTGGTGCCCAACGCCACGATCCTTTCCGAGGCGCGATAGACCAGGCTCGCCAGCGGTAGGCCGGCGATCAGGATCAGGATGTTGAAGACAATGTGGGCATTGACGATCTGCTCGGGCACCGTGCTGCCCAAGAAGGCGACCGGCGGCTTGAACGTCAGGAACAGGATCAGCATGATCAGCGAACCCATGCCGCGCATCAGGAGATTGCCGATCGGCACGATACGAACGCCGGGTTCTGCGTTGCGGGTTAGAAGCGGCGCGATGATCGAAGAGCCGAGATTGACACCGAGCACCAGCACGATGCCGAGTTCGGGCGGGATGAAGCCGCGGCCGGCCAGCGTCAGCATCAGCAGCACCGCGGCGATCGAGGAATGGAACAGCCAGGTGACCAACGCCGCCAGAAGATAGGCGGTGACCGGATCGCCGGAGAAGTAATCGACGATGAGCGGCATCAGCGTGCTCTGGCGCAGTGGCTCCGACGCCTGGCCGATCATCTCCAGCGACAGAAGCAGCAGGCCGATGCCGACCAGGATGCGGCCGAACTGGCGCCAGTCGCGCCGCTCGGTGGCCATGAACATGACGGTGCCGGCGACCAGGCAGATGGGCACCAGCAGCGACAGATCGAAGGTGAGCAGCTTGACCACCAGTGCCGAGCCGATCTCGGCGCCGCGCACCGCAAGCTGGCCCGACATGCCGCTGACAATACCGGAGCCGGCGAATGAGCCGACCAGCAAGGTGACGGCGGTCGAGCTTTGCAGCGCGACAGCCAGGCCGCAGCCGGCCAGAACCGCCATGAACGGATTGCGCATTGTGGCGCGCAGTTTGTGGCGCAGCACATCGCCATAGGCGCGCTCGACGCCGGTCTTCACCAAACGGGTGGCAAACAGCATCAATGCGACCGCACCGGCAAGGTGCAGCAAAACGACAGAGCCACTCATGCCCGACCCCGCAACCCAACAGATGCCAGCGACGCGGGCGCCGTGACGTCAAGGGTGCAAAAGTGGGCGCGAATCGTGGACATTGCAGAGGTTGATATTACTCCGATTTATTTTAGCCGAATAATAAATTTTCCCGGTTTCGACGCCTGTTGGCACGCGACGGAGCGTGTCGGAAATGGATGGTTGACAAAATGGTTGCATAGACTGCGGAGTTGCGGCGGGTCATGCGTCCATTCTCGGACGCCCGCTTTAAAGATAGCGCTGAATTAGTCGTTCTAAATGTAGGAAATCATTACGAAAACGTAATCTCGGTGTTCAGTTTCGGTTCATCCTCCCGGCTCTATTCCGTAGGCATCGACAACCAAGGAGTACCCGCCATGAAACGTATCGTTCTTTCCGCCATTGCCTTCTCGATGCTGGCTGCAACCACCTGGCAGGGCCAGGCTGCACCTCTGAACACACCAAACGCGCCGCAGTCGAACTACAGCCAGGTCGACTGGCAAAGGCCCGGCAGGCATGTCGACGTGAACAAGCGCGTCGTGGTGAAGAAAAAGATCGTCGTGAAGCGCAGCCATTGGCGCAACGGCCAGAGATATTCCAGCTGGAAGCGTCACCAGCCGATCCGCGACTACCGCCACTATGGCCTGCGCCGTCCGGGTCCCGGGCAGGAATGGATCCGGGTCGGCAACGACTATCTGCTGGTCAGCGTTCTCTCCGGCCTGATCTTCGGCGCCATCGCCGCGCAGTGAGCCCGGAATGGCTGACCGCGCTGCGTCGGTTTAGATCGAGAAGGCGGCCCGCGGGCCGCCTTCTCTTTTTGGCCTGTGAAAACCGGGTATGATCGCCATTAGGAGTCGTCGGGCTTCGCTCGTGTGATTATATGGAGGCCAAACGAGCTGTCCCCCATGCGCTTTCCGCCTGCTTTCCTCGACGAGATCCGCGACCGCGTGCCGATTTCTTCGGTGATCGGCCAGCGCGTCGCGTGGGACAGGAAGAAGACTAACGCGCCGCGCGGCGACTATTGGGCGTGCTGTCCCTTCCATGGCGAGAAGAGCCCGTCCTTCCACTGCGAGGACAAGAAGGGCCGCTACCATTGCTTCGGCTGCTCGGTTTCGGGCGACCATTTCAAGTTCCTGACCGAACTTGACGGGATGAGCTTTCCTGAAGCGGTCGAGAAGATCGCCGACATGGCCGGCGTGCCGATGCCGGTTCGCGATGCCCAGGAGGAGCGGCGCGAAAAGGAACGCGCCAGCCTGACTGACGTCATGGAGATGGCGACGGCGTTCTTCCAGGAACGGCTGCAGGGACCGGAAGGGGCAAAGGCCCGCGCCTATCTGCGCGACCGGGGGCTGACACCGGCGACGCAGCAGTCTTTCCGCCTCGGCTATGCCCCCGACAGCCGCAATGCGCTGAAGGAGCATCTTGCCGCCAAGGGTGTCCTCAAGGCCGACATCGAGGCGTGCGGGCTGGTGCGCCATGGCGACGACGTCCCGGTTTCCTACGATTGGTTCCGCGACCGCATCATGTTCCCGATCCCGGATTCCAGGGGCAAGATCATCGCCTTCGGAGGGCGGGCACTGGCGCCGGATGCGCTGGCCAAATATATGAACTCGCCCGATACGGAGCTCTTCCACAAGGGCAACGTGCTCTACAATTTCGCCCGTGCGCGCCAAGTGCTGGGAAAGGGGGCGCTGGCCAAGGGCGGCACCGTCATTGCCGTCGAAGGCTACATGGATGTGATCGCGCTGGCGCAGGCCGGCTTCGAAAACGTGGTGGCGCCGCTCGGCACCGCGTTGACTGAAAACCAGCTCGAACTTCTATGGCGCATGGCTGGCGAGCCGGTGCTGTGCTTCGACGGCGACCAGGCCGGGTTGAAGGCAGCGTGGCGCGCCGCCGACATGGCGCTGCCGGCGGTCCAGGCAGGCCGCTCCGTGCGCTTCGCCCTGCTGCCGGAGGGCAAGGATCCCGACGATCTGGTCAAGGGTGACGGGCCGGATGCGTTCCGCGCCGTGCTTTCCGAGGCACGGCCGCTGGCCGACCTCTTGTGGATGCGCGAGACCGCCGGCGGCATCTTCGACACGCCGGAACGGCGGGCGGAGCTCGAAAAGACTCTACGCGAACTGACCAGCCGCATCCGCGACGAGAGCCTTCGCTATCACTACCAACAGGAAATGCGCGAGCGCGTGCAGAGCTTCTTCGGTGCCCAGCGCGGACGCCAGGGACGTCAGGACGGACGGCCCGGTGAGCGCTTCCCGGGCAGGGTCTCAGCACCCGGCGGACAGTTTGCACGTGGCGGAAATGCCGGTGGGCGCACCGCGATCACCGAAAGCCTCGGCCGCTCGGCGCTGGTCAAACGCGGTGGCGAGGGCATGTCGGTGCGCGAGGCGACGATCATTGCGGCCCTCGTCAACCATCCCGTGCTGATCGACGAGAATTTCGCCCATGTCGAGTTCCTCGATCTCGCCAATTCCGATCTGAAGCGGCTGCATGCGGCCATCCTCGACGCCATGGCGCACGATATGGCCAACAACCGCGAGGCTGTAATCGCGACGATCGAGCGGGCCGGCTGCGGTGAGATCTGGCAGCGCGCAGTGGCGCTGATCAAACGTGCGCGGCAATGGCCGGCGCTGGAAACGGCAGCACTCGACGATGCTCGCGATGCGTTCAGCCAAGCTCTCCACTTGCAGCGCAGCGCGCGCACCTTACATAAGGAGCTGAAGCAGGCGGAAGCAGCGCTCGCCAGCGATCCCACGGACGAAAATTACCGGCACCTGGTCGAAATCCAGGCGCAATTTCGTGATGTGCAGGCAACGGAAGCGCTGATCGAAGGGTTTGGCGTATCGTCGGGCAGAGCTGGGCGCGTTTAGATCGAAGCCTCCAGAAGACTGAAATGTAAGGACGTGCTTGCGCGTTGAATCAAGCGTGCGGTGCTCTAAGTCGGGTAATTGATTCGCTTTTTTCATGCGAATCATGCGAGAGGCGCTTGACCTTCCGGCAGAATGGCGGAATCAGGTCGATTCGAAACGTTAGCCCGCCCCGGCATCGACGGGAATGCAGCGATGTAAGGTACTGATCACTGGACAGGCAGTCAGCTTGCCACAGATATCAGGGTTAATCTGGACTTAACGAGAGATGCAGTTACTGGCCCGGTAAAGCGCGTTCTGGAAGGAGCGCATCCAATTTGACCGGACCGGCAGCTTACGCGGCTTTGATACTCAGCCGCTTGGAGAAAATAAAGACTATGGCGACAAAAGAAAAGGAAGAAGTCGAGACCGAACGCGAGGCCGCGACCGATGGCCCTCTGCTCGACCTTTCCGACGATGCTGTCAAGAAGATGATCAAGGCCGCCAAGAAGCGCGGTTATGTCACCATGGACGAGCTGAATTCGGTGCTGCCCTCGGAGGAAGTGACCTCCGAGCAGATCGAGGACACGATGGCCATGCTTTCCGACATGGGCATCAACGTGGTCGAGGACGACGAGCAGGGCGAGGAGCCCGAAGCCGCCGATACCGCCGCTGACGCCGAGGAAGACGCCAACGAGCTGGCCGAGCAGACCGGCACCGCCGTCGCCGCCACCACGACCAAGAAAGAGCCGACCGACCGCACCGACGATCCGGTCCGCATGTATCTGCGCGAGATGGGCTCAGTCGAGCTTCTGTCGCGCGAGGGCGAAATCGCGATCGCCAAGCGCATCGAGGCCGGCCGCGAGACGATGATCGCGGGCCTGTGCGAAAGCCCGCTGACTTTCCAGGCCATCATCATCTGGCGTGACGAGCTCAACGAATCGAAGATCCTGCTGCGCGAGATCATCGACCTCGAGGCGACCTATGCCGGGCCGGAGGCCAAGCAGGCGCCGGTTGTCGAGCGTATCGAGGAGGCCAAGACCGAGGAAAAGTCGCGCCGTTCGCGCGAGGACGAGGACGACATCACCAATGTCGGCGGCGACACCCGTGGCCTGGTGGACGATGACGAGGAAGACGATGACGAGGCGAGCCTGTCGCTGGCGGCGATGGAAGCGGAACTGCGCCCGCAGGTGATGGAGACGCTCGACGTCATTGCCGACACCTACAAGAAACTGCGCAAGCTGCAGGACCAGCAGGTCGAGAACCGGCTGGCCGCCGCCGGCACGCTGTCGCCCAGCCAGGACCGCCGGCTGAAGGAATTGAAGGACCAGCTGATCAAGGCGGTGAAGTCGCTGTCCTTGAACACGGCGCGCATCGAGGCGCTGGTCGAGCAGCTCTACGACATCAACAAGCGCCTGGTGCAGAACGAAGGCAAGCTGTTGCGGCTGGCCGAAAGCTATGGTGTGCGCCGGGAGGAATTCCTCAAGGAATATCAGGGCTCGGAGCTCGATCCGAACTGGACCCGCTCGATCGGCAATTTGACTTCGCGCGGCTGGAAGGAATTCACCAAGAACGAGAAGGACGCCATCCGCGACCTGCGCGCCGAGATCCAGAACCTCGCCACCGAGACGGCGATTTCGATCCAGGAATTCCGCAAGATCGTCAACCAGGTGCAGAAGGGCGAGCGCGAAGCCGCGATCGCCAAGAAGGAAATGGTCGAGGCCAATCTGCGCCTCGTCATCTCCATCGCCAAGAAATACACCAATCGCGGCCTGCAGTTCCTCGACCTGATCCAGGAAGGCAATATCGGCCTGATGAAGGCGGTCGACAAATTCGAATACCGCCGCGGCTACAAGTTCTCGACCTACGCGACGTGGTGGATCCGGCAGGCGATCACCCGTTCGATCGCCGACCAGGCGCGCACCATCCGCATTCCGGTGCACATGATCGAAACGATCAACAAGATCGTGCGCACCTCGCGCCAGATGCTGCATGAGATCGGCCGTGAGCCGACGCCGGAAGAACTGGCGGAAAAGCTCGCCATGCCGCTGGAAAAAGTGCGCAAGGTGCTGAAGATCGCCAAGGAGCCGATCTCGCTCGAAACGCCGGTCGGCGACGAGGAGGATTCGCATCTTGGCGACTTCATCGAGGACAAGATGGCGATCCTGCCGATCGACGCAGCGATCCAGGCCAATTTGCGCGAGACGACGACGCGCGTATTGGCCTCGCTGACGCCGCGCGAAGAGCGCGTGCTCAGAATGCGCTTCGGCATCGGTATGAACACCGACCACACGCTTGAAGAGGTCGGCCAGCAATTCTCGGTCACCCGCGAGCGTATCCGCCAGATCGAAGCCAAGGCGCTGCGCAAGCTCAAGCACCCGAGCCGGTCGCGCAAGCTCAGAAGCTTCCTCGACAGCTGAGGCCAACAAGGGTTAGGGATTCAAAGGGCGCCGTCGGCGCCCTTTTTCGTTTGTGCATAGGCGATCGGCTATTCGACGCTATCGCTCTGTCGGTAGCTTTTCAAGTTGTCCGGTTTTTGTAGCACATCAGATGTCCGCTTCTGTTTGTTGCAGGAGGTGCGTCGAAGCGG
>NZ_JAMYQW010000022.1:0-114391 GCF_040321085.1 Mesorhizobium sp. M0522 | reverse complement strand
CGATTAAAGCCTCACCGACG
The DNA here is from genome assembly GCF_040321085.1 of Mesorhizobium sp. M0522. Lineage (NCBI taxonomy): Bacteria > Pseudomonadati > Pseudomonadota > Alphaproteobacteria > Hyphomicrobiales > Phyllobacteriaceae > Mesorhizobium > Mesorhizobium sp. M0522. The sequence continues at coordinate 114,371 of NZ_JAMYQW010000022.1, read as the reverse complement.
CTGCCAACGAAGCTCACGCCTCAAACCCCGCGCCCCTCCCGCGAGCGGGTTCGTTCCCTGGCGCAAAACAGCCATGCCGCCGTCGCGTGTGAGACTCTGCTTCGGGTCACAAGCAGAACGGCAGCCCCCTACGGCTCGTCCCTCTCATCGCGCAAATTAGACACAACGCGGCGGTTCTGCGACCTGCAGGCGGTGTCGGGGCACTCGCGGACGAGCCTGTCCTTGCCGTAGCCCTTGGCCCACATGCGGTTACGGTCTATGCCGCCGGCGGCGAGGTAGTCCATCACCGCATCGGCGCGCTGCTGCGACAGCGCCATTTCACTTGCGCCGGGATCGTCGGCGAAACCCTGCAGCTTGAGCAGCCAGCGCGGATGCTTTGCTAACCAGGCGATCTGGGTGTCGAGGGTGGCCTTGGCGACAGAATCGAGCGCGGCCGAACCTTGCGTGAAATAGGTGCGGCGGCCGACATTGAGGATAAAATCCTCCTCGCTGCCCGGCTGCACGTTCTGGAAGCCGGCAACCTCGGTGTTGGTGACGTCGGGCGTGGAAGGGGCCAGCGTCTTGCTGGTCGAGCAGGATGCGGCCAGCACCAGCAGGCCCGCGGCGAGCAGCCGGCGCGTGTTTTCAATCATGCGGTTCATGAGGCGCCAATCATTCGACAGTGGTGGAAGCGGGCGCCTGATCGGCGATGTGCGGCAGGACCTGCACCGCGGTGCCGATAGGGCAGCGCTGGTAGAGGTCGATGATGTCTTCCGGGAACATGCGGATGCAGCCGCTGGAAGCGTCGGTGCCGATGCTCCATGGCTCCAGCGTGCCATGCAGGCGGTAGCCGGTGTCGGCGCCGTTGCGGTGCAGATAGAGCGCGCGCGGCCCGAGCGGATTGTTGGACGCGCCGCCTGCGACCATGGGCGGTAGGTCCGGCCTGCGCTTACGCATTTCGGGGGGTGGGACCCATTGCGGCCACAGCGCGCGGCGGTCGATCGTCGCGCGGCCGTACCATTTGAAGCCGTCCTTGCCGACGCCGACGCCGTAGCGGATGGCGGTCTTGTTTTCCATGATGACGTAGAGGAAATGGTGGCGGGTATCGACCACGACGGTGCCGACCGGCTCGCTGCTGAAATACTTGACGATCTGGCGATGCCATCTCTTGTCGATCTTGGCGAAATTGGTCTTGCGATAGACAAAATTGTTGTCGCTGGCGGTACCGGCGAAAAAGGATTTTGCCGCCGCGGCTTGAGCAATATTGCTGGTTGCACCCACCGCGACCAGCGCCAGGCCGCCGAGCACGACACCCCTGCGTGACAAAACCATCGGCAATTCCCCCTCATGCCTAAAGCCTGGCGGACCATAGTTGAGAATTATTTCGCCTCAAAGTGGAAAATGCTGCGTTGCTTCAGTCCGCCGTGTCCGGACGTTCGTCATTGCCGGGTTCGGGCGGGTAGGCCGGGTGATCGGCAGATTGCTCGACGAGCGTGGAGACAGGTGGGTTGCAGTCGACCTCGACGCCAAAAATGTAGAGCGGTCCCGGAAAGAACGTCTACCGGTCTTTTTCGGCAACGCTTCGCAGGAGGAGATGGTGGCCGCCGCGAAAATTGACAGCGCAAAGGCCCTGGTGATCACTCTGGACGACCCCGAGGCAGCCAAATCGGTTCTTGCGGCGCTGAGACGCAAACTGCCCGACCTCCCGGTGATTGTCCGGGCGCGTCACCACATGCATGTGCAAGAGCTGCTTGAGAAAGGCGCGACAGCCGTAATGCCCGAAACGACGGAATCCGGCCTTCTCCTGGGTGCAGCTGTCCTTCAAGAACTCGGGGACAGCAAAACGGATGTGGATGCGGCCGTCAGGACCGTCCGCAGGCATTCTTACCCCACGTCCCCAAGCGGGTCCGGCCTTCTCTGAGCCTGTGTGCTTGGCATTTACCGCTCGCGGTGATCTGTACCCGCCCCATGCAATCGGGAACTCCACCGCTCTCGGCGGCTGGCGGATGAGCCGAATAGCTAACGCCTCCGGAGTGCACTCCTCGCAAGCCGCTGACCTGCCGTTTCCTTCGACGGCCATGGTGCTGGCATTCTACGAAAGGTGGATATCCCGGAGCGGAGACTCGCGGGATCGGCGATGGCCGCCAGCAAAGAAGCGTTTGAAAAGGCCAAACGGTGACGCCGTCGCAGGAACGAAAGTGGAAAAGAAAGCAGAACTTTCGTGTGCAGGCTTTGCATGCGCGCGCCCATAACTCTTTGATGTTGTTTAGTTGTCTGTCCGATCGATCACACGCTGACCGTCATCACGGCAGCCGGGTGTCCGCTTATGGGATGTCGCAGTGGCCCGCTCTACGTCTGAGTTTAGGCGCAGAGCAGACGGTCGGGTTTCCAACCCGGAGCGACCAGAGCTGACCTTTGGTCGGCGCAAGTGTCGTCCTGCCGTGACCCAATGCGGTCTTCCGTTGCGAGCGTCGCTTGCTGCAGCTGCGTTAAGTCGGTCGGAGGCCAATGGTATTTTCAATGGAACGCTAATATACATGGAAACCCCAACGAGCAGCGCCTGCCAGATACTTGAGGAATGCCATGCGAAGGCTCATCTTCACGGCGATGTGTATCGCCGCCGCAACAGCCGCTAACGCCCATGATTGGTACGAAGATAAGATTGACCCACAGACCAAATTCAAGTGCTGCGGCGGTTCAGATTGCCGCGCCATACCTCGGTCTTCGGTGCGGTCCAGGGTAGACGGCGGGTACACTTATTTGCCGCATAATTTCACCATCCCACGTGACCGTGTACAGGAATCCCCGGACGGGCAATACCATATCTGCGAAAATAAATACGTTGTAACCAACCAGCTGTATTGGCGTTGCTTCTTCGCACCTCGTGTCGATGTGTCTATACTTCTAAAGCATTAACCGCGCGTCGCTTCCGCAACTTACATAAGCAAGGTGCTAGTCCATTAATTCTGTCGGACTTTCTTCAAAATTGCCGAAGCTCAAGCGGTGCGCGACTGGCCCAGGGATTTCATTGGATACGTCGCGGCTATCGAGCCTGCGCGCCCTGGGCGTAACTCCATGGGGCGCTGCCGCGGGTGACTTCCGGGCGCGCTCCGCAATTCGGTGACAGTCCAGATTTTGTCGTGTCGGCGCGGCCGTGGTTGTGTAGATTGGCTGCGTGCCCGCCTTGCCCGCATTATCGTTCCAAGTCCACTCGCCACGTGACGCAAACGCGGTAACGGCTGGCGATTTCGACCACGATGGACAGCCAAGCGATAGGGGATAACTGGCGCGGGTTCATCAGCACGGTTCATGCGGGAGCGGCATTCGCCGGATGAGGCAGCTGCGGCTGCAGTCTCGAATTTGACGCATCAGCACTTGCAAATCGTCAGCCGAGGTCTTTTGCTCGCGCGATAGTTGCCCTTGACCGTTGAATGGTTGGCGAACAGATGAACAAAATCGATCGACGGCGGCCAGAGTCAGAAACGGACGCCACAGTAAATGCCGCAAGACTTGGAACTCGGCTGCGCCTCGCCCGCCAGACACGCGGCATGACGCTTAAGACGCTGGCCGCGGCTGCGAATTGCTCGGAAAGCCTGCTGTCCAAGATCGAGAACGGCAAGGCTTCGCCGTCCCTGCCCATGCTTCACCGTCTGGTCGAGGTTCTCGACACCAACATCGGCTGGATGTTCGAGCAAGTCGACGACGACGAGGCGATCGTATTCCGGGCGGGCGCAAGGCCTTTGATCGCGCTCGACGCGCTACGGCGTGGCGAAGGAATTTCGCTCGAACGCATCATCCCGTATTCGCCTGGCCACCTCTTACAATGCAACATCCATCACATCGAGGCAGAGGGCTCGAGCGAAGGTCCGATCCAGCATGCCGGCGAGGAAGTCGGCTACGTGCTCGCCGGGCGGGTCGAACTGATCGTCGACGGCAAGAGCCATGCTCTCGCCACGGGTGATGCCTTCGTGTTCAGGTCGGAGCTGCCGCATCATTACCGCAACATCGGCGAGGAACGCGCTAGCATTTTCTGGGTCAACACGCCGGCGACTTTCTGAGCAACGCTCGGCGTTCATTTGGATTGACAAATATTCAAGTCTCTTGAATGCTTGCCTCGTGCCTGTAGCACCAACGGGACCAGCCGAGGTCTGGTCCGCAAGCAAGGGGAACCGAAATGCGTCTGTTCAAACTTCTCGCCGGCTGTGCCGCCGCCATTGCCATGGGCTCGGCAGCCATGGGATCGGCGCTTGCCGATACGTTCGCTCTCGTCAACATCAACCAGCAGGCCCTGTTCTTCAACCAGATCAACGAGGGCGCGCAAAAGGCAGCCGACGCCGCTGGCGCCAAGCTGGTCATTTTCAACGCCAACAATGTGCCGAGCGCGCAGAACGACGCGATCGAGAACTACATCACGCAGAAAGTCGACGGCATCATTCTGGTCGCCATCGACGTCAACGGCGTCAAGCCTGCGATCACTGCAGCCAAGGCGGCCGGCATTCCCGTCATAGCCATCGACGCGCAGATCCCCGACGGCGACAATATTTCGTTCATCGGCGTCGACAACACCAAGGCCGGCGAGGACATCGGCAAATTCTACGCCGACTATGTGAAGACCGATATGGCCGGCAAGGCCAAGATCGGTATCGTCGGCGCACTCAATTCATTCATTCAGAACCAGCGCCTCGACGGCTTCAAGAAGGCGGTGACCGAAAGCGGCCAGGCCGTCACCTTCCTCGACATAGTCGACGGCCAGAACGTTCAGGAGACCGCGTTGAGCGCTTCGGAAAACCTGATGACGGCCAATCCGGACATGAACTCGCTCTATGCGACCGGAGAGCCGGCCTTGCTCGGCGCCGTTTCGGCGGTGACCAGCCAAGGCCGCACCGGCGACGTCAAGGTGTTTGGCTGGGATCTGACCAAGCAGGCCGTTCAGGGCATCGACGACGGCTGGGTGGTGGCGGTCGTGCAGCAGGATCCGGCCGGCGAAGGCAAGGCTGCGGTCGAAGCGCTGGGTAAGCTCAAGAAGGGCGAGAAAATCGATCCGATCATCAACATCCCGGTGACGATCGTGACCAAGAAGAATGTCGATCAATACCGCACGATGTTCAAGTAAACTGCGTCGGCGACCGAGCCGCGGCGCCGTCTGAGGCTGCGCCGCGGATCCCTTGCAATCGCGTGGAATCCCAGATGACCAGTGGCCAGACCTATCGGGTGCAGATGAGCGGCATCTCAAAGCGCTACAACGCCATCCAGACGCTCGATGACGTGTCGCTGACGCTGAAGCCGGGCGAGGTGCTGGGGCTGGTCGGCGACAATGGCGCCGGCAAGTCGACATTGAGCAAGGTGCTGTCGGGGGCAGTGGTTCCCGACGCCGGCACCATCGAGATCGACGGCAAGCCGGTGATCTTCAGCTCGCCGGCGGACGCACGTGCGGCGCGCGTCGAGATGGTCTACCAGGACCTGTCGCTGTGCGACACGGTCGATGTTGCCGGCAATCTGTTTCTCGGCCGCGAGCCGCGCCGCCGCATCGCAGGCATTTCCTTTCTCGACAAGAAGCGCATGCACGACGAGACGCGCCAGATGCTCGATCGGCTCGGTATCGTCATTGCAGACACGCGGCTCAAGGTTGAAAACCTGTCCGGCGGGCAGCGCCAGTCGATCGCGATCGGCCGCGCCGCCTCGTTCGAGCCGGCGGTGCTGATCATGGACGAGCCGACGGCAGCGCTTGCCGTGGCCGAAGTCGAGGCGGTGCTCGAACTGATCCGCGCGGTCAGTGCGCGCGGCGTCAGCGTCATCCTGATCACCCACCGGCTGCAGGATCTGTTCCTCGTCTGCGATCGCATCCAGGTCATGTATGAAGGGCGCAATGTCGCCGAGCGGCTGATCGGCGAGACCAATATCGAAGACGTGGTCAATCTGATCGTCGGCCGCAAGTTCAGTGCGCGTTCCGCCACCAATGGCTATCGCGGTGGAGCGCCGGCATGAGCGACGCGATCCACACCGCCCAGCCCTCACGAGTACGCAGGGGCACCTGGCGCGATGCGCTGCTCGCCAATGGCAGCGTCGTCTCGATCGCGCTGTTCTTTCTGGTCGTCTGCATCATCTTCTCGGTTGCGACCGACGCGTTTCTGACATCGCCCAATCTGTTGAACATCCTGCGGCAGTCGGCGCCGCTGCTGATCGTCGCCGCGGCAATGACTTTCGTCATTACCACTGGCGGCATCGATCTTTCGGTCGGCTCCGTGCTGGCGCTGGTGGCGACGCTGTCGGCGACGCTTTTGCAGTTTGGCCTGCCGTGGCCAGTCGTTATCCTCGCCATGTTGGCGCTCGGTGCTCTGCTTGGGGCGGTACAGGGCTATTTCATTGCCTATGAGGGCATCCCGTCCTTCATCGTCACGCTTGCCGGGCTTTCGGTGATCCGTGGCGTGGCGCTGCTGATCACCGGCGGCTATTCCATCCCGATCGAGCCAGGAAGCGCATTCACCGTGCTGGGCCGCGCCTGGTTCCTTGGCGTGCCGGTGCCGGCGCTGATCGCGCTGGCGATCCTGGCCATCGCCTATCTCGCCTTTAACGAGACGCCATTCGGCCGCTATGTCACCGGCATCGGCGCCAACGCCGAGGCGGTGCGGCGCGCCGGCGTCAACACGCGGCAGACGACGCTCTTCGTCTATGTGATTTCCGCCACCGCGGCCGCCCTTGCCGGGATCATCATTGCCGCCCGGCTCGGATCGGGATCTTCGAATGCCGGACAGGGTTTCGAGCTGGAAGTCATCGCCGCCGTCGTGCTCGGCGGCACCAGCCTGTTCGGCGGCCGCGGAACGATCATCGGCACGGTGCTCGGCGCGCTGACCGTGGCCGTCATCGGCAACGGCCTGATCCTGGCGCATCTGTCGCCTTTCCTGACGCCGATTGTCACCGGAACGATCATCCTGATCGCCATCTGGCTGAACTTCCGCCTGTTTCGCGGCGCCGTGCGGAGCCGTTGAGCCGATGAGCGGTCTGTTCGATAACGCAGAGCCCGGCCAGCGGCTGGCGATCGGGGTCTATACTGGCCATGTGATGACCGTGCTCGGCCCAGTTCCGGTCGAGGAGATGGGCATTACGCTGATGCACGAGCACATCTTGCTCGATGGCGCGCGCAGTTGGAAATGCCCCTGCCATCCCGATGACATGGCGATCGCCGAGCAGCCGGTGAACATCGAGATCATCGGCGAGTTGCGCATGAACCCATACGTCAACCGCGACAACGTCTCGCTCGACGACGCCGACCTGGCGCTGTCTGAGCTGCAGCGCTATCGCGCTCTGGGCGGCCACACCGTGGTCGATGCCACCAATATCGGCATCGGCCGCGCCCCCGAAAAGCTCGCCCGCATCAGCCGCATGTCCGGCCTGAAGATCGTCATGGGCACCGGCTTCTATCTCGAGCACACCCATCCCGAATGGCTGAAGGCGATGGATGTGGACGCCGTGACCGAGTTCATCGTCAACGATGTCGGCGGCGGCGAGACGCAGCCGCCGATCATGGCCGGGCTGATCGGCGAAGTCGGCGTCAGCAAGGATTTCACCGCCGAGGAACGCAAGTCGCTGCGGGCTTCGGCGCGCGCCTCGCGCATAACCGGCGTGCCGCTGTCGATCCATCTGCCTGGCTGGGAGCGGCTGGCGCACGAGGTGCTCGATATCGTCGAGGCCGAAGGCGCCGATCTTCGCCACACCGTGCTCTGCCACATGAACCCGAGCCACGACGATCCCGACTACCAGAAAAGCCTCGCCCGGCGCGGCGCGTTCCTCGAATACGACATGATCGGCATGGACTATTATTACGCCGACCAGGACGCGCAATCGCCCTCCGACGAGGAGAATGCACGCGCCATCGCCGCCCTTGTCGAGGCGGGCTTCGGCGACCGCCTGCTGTTGTCGCAGGATGTGTTCCTCAAGATCATGCTGACGCGCTTCGGCGGCTTCGGCTATGGCTATATCCTGAAGCATTTCATACCGCGCCTGAAACGCGGCGTCGAGCAGCCGGCCATCGACCGCATGCTGATCGTCAATCCGAAAAGCGTATTCGCGCGGCTCTAAGCGGCCTGGAATTACACTGGAGTTCAAATGTCCAAGAAGAAGATCCTGCTTGCCGGCGAATCCTGGGTGTCGACCGCGACCCATATCAAGGGTTTCGACCAGTTTCCGACCGTTACCTACCACACCGGCGCAGACGAGTTGCTGGGCGCGCTGAAGGCGACCGACTTCGACGTCACGTTCATGCCGGCGCATGAGGCGCAGCGCGGCTTTCCACAGACCATAGAGGCGCTGTCGGCCTATGACGCGGTCGTGCTCTCCGACATCGGCGCCAACACGCTGCTGCTGCATCCCGACACCTGGGTCCACGCCGGTCGAGGACGTGCTGCCGGTGAATTGCCTGGCCTACGACGACCGCGTCGAGGTTCCCGAAGGTTTTGCGCCGGTGCCGAAACCAGGGTCGAGCCATCCCATCCTCAGGGGCCTCGGCTCGGACTGGCCGATCCTGCTCGGTTTTAACGAGGTGACGCTGAAGGATGGGGCCGAGGTCCTGGCCAGTGTGTCGTCGGATTATGGCTCGCTGCCGCTGCTTGTCACCGGCCGTTACGGCAAGGGCCGCACCGTGGCCTGGACATCCGATGTCGGGCCGCATTGGCTGCCGCCGCAATTCATCGCCTGGCCAGGCTACAAGACCCTGTTCGAACAGATGCTGGGCTGGGCGACCGGTGAGAGCTGAGCCATGCATGTCCACGTCGTCGGCAATGCCTGCGTCGATACCGTGTTTCGCGTCGGCCGCTTCCCTGCCCCGGGCGAGACTTTGAATGCTGTGAGCTATGCCGACGGGCTCGGCGGCAAGGGCGCCAACCAGGCGGTCGCAGCAGCACGGACTGGTGCAGAGGTGACGTTCTGGACGGCGCTCGGCAAGGACCCCGCTGGCGCGTGGATGAGGAGCCGCCTTGACGGCGAGCTGTCAGACCTCGAGGTGAGCGAATTCGAGCTGCCGAGCGACCGCTCGACCATCGTCGTCGATAAAGGCGGAGAGAATTTCATCGTCAGCGGCGTCGCCTGCAGCGAAGCCTTCGATCCGGTGACGCAGACAGCACTTGTCCGCTGGATCGCCCCCGGCGACATCCTCGTCTGCCAGGGAAATTTGCGAACTGCCGTGACCAATGCCTGCCTCAGAGCAGCAAAGGGAAACGGTGCGCGCACCGTTCTCAACGCCAGCCCGATCGACACGGCCTCGCTGCCCGATCTCGGCCTGGCGGAGGTTTTGGTGGTCAACCAATCCGAAGCGCAAATCTTGACCGGCCGGGATGACATGACAGCAGCCGCTGGCGCGCTGGTGGCCAAAGGCGCAGGCACCGTCGTAATCACCCTCGGTGCCGCAGGCTGTATCGTGCTTGGCACGGACCGGACGGAACCGCTTCGCTTGCCGGGGCCGCGAGTCGAAGCGCTCGACACCAGCGGCGCGGGCGATGTGTTCTGCGGCTGTCTGGCCGGTGGGCTTGCCCGGGGCATGCCGGTCATCTCGGCGCTGAAGCTGGCGCTCGCCGCCGCCGCAATCGCCGTGACACGGCCGGGCACACTGGCATCCTGTCCTTCCGCCTCCGAGATGGCGGCGCTCATCGATCAAATGGAGCTCTCATGACCCAGGTCGGCCAATCTGGCGGCGACGCGCTCGTGGACCTTTTCGGCCGCACAAAGGTGGTGATCGGCGTCGTTCATCTGGCGCCGCTGCCCGGCGCGCCGCGCTATGACGGCGAAGCTATCGAGGCGATCTACCGGCGCGGGCTCGACGACGCCAAGGCCTATCTCGACGGCGGCTGCGACGGCGTCATCGTCGAGAACCATGGCGACATCCCGTTCGCCAAGCCTGATGATATCGGCCCGGAGACGGCGGCCTACATGGCGGTCGTTTCCGACCGCATCCGCCGCGAACTCGGCAGGCCGATCGGCATCAATGTGCTGGCCAATGCCGCGATCCCGGCCCTGGCGATCGCCAGCGCAGCCGGCGCCGGCTTCGTCCGAGTCAATCAATGGGCGAATGCCTACGTCGCCAATGAGGGCTTTGTCGAAGGCGAATCGGGCCGCGCGGCACGCTATCGCGCCAGGCTGCGCGCCAACGGCATCCGCATTTTCGCCGATGCCCATGTCAAGCACGGCGCACACGCCATCGTCGCCGACCGCCCGGTGGAGGAACTGGTCAAGGACCTGGTCTTCTTCGACGCCGACGCCATCATCGCCACTGGCCAGCGCACCGGCCACGCCGCGGATTTGGGCTACATAAGTATGATCAAGCAGGCCGCCGGCCTGCCGACGCTGGTCGGCAGCGGTGTCACCCCGGATAACGCCAATGATATCCTTGCCATTGTCGACGGGGTCATCATCGCCAGCGCGCTGAAGCACGACGGCGTCTGGTGGAACCAAGTCGACTCTGCTCGAGTAAAGGCTTTCATGGGTGGTCTGAAGCGATAGCTGACTACCCTACCAAGGGGCTTGCGGTCCAGCTTGATCAGAGACGACGGACGGGCGCAGGATACCGCGCGGCCCGATCGTCGACGGTCAGCAAAGTAATGCCTTCCACAATCGATTGAGCAATCAGGATCCGATCGAAGGGGTCCTTGTGGATGGGTGGAAGCCCCTCCACCGCAATGGCATGCTCGCCGGTGATTGGCAGCTCATGATAGCCATTGTCTATCTGGCCCCGACGTAAAAGACGCGCATCGACCCTGAAGTCATGGCGGCCCAGACCGCGTTTAAAGGCAATCTCCCAGAGACGTGCGGCGCTGAACGTCAAGTGGTTATCGGCATTCTCGATCTCAGCGAGGGCTGCGGGCGGGAGCTTTTCGGGCTCGCCCGCCGCCCAGAGCAGAAGATGGGTATCGAGAAGAAGTTTCATGCATCGCCGCCAAACAGCTTCTCGATTTCGTCATCGGCCATGCGATCAAAATCGTCCGGAACTGAAAACCGCCCGGCCATAAACCCCACCCGACGCATTTCGCCGGCCGCAGGTGCGTCTATGGCAACGACCTTGACCATCGGCTTGCCGGATTTGGCGATAATGAAGGATTCGCCTTTGGCCGCCCTGTCGACAAGACGAGACAGATGCGTCTTGGCCTCGTGGATATTGACGGTGCGCATTGCGGGCCTCTGACTTAGTCCATGCAACTTAGTCTACACGGGCCCGATTTTTTCAAGCGTGTTTCAGTCAGTGAAGGTGATGGATGCCGGATGCGGCTGATCCTTTCGGATCGGCCGCAGGGCACGACTTCAACAAAGACGCGTAATCGATTGTCTGAACTGCATGTTTGTTGGGACTACATCTCACCTGATGTTGGCCGAACCTGTTGGTCCGCCATACGAGGTCGGAGTTCACAGGAGCGATTTTTGCCGAGCAGATGCTCTACGCAGTACTAGGGGCCGAAAGCGAAACGTCCGCTTTGGGCGCTGCACCACGGCGGCGACGAGCCCGACACTGTACCGAAGGCGATCGACGCGACGGGCGCCAAGGGCCTTACCGGACTCTATGTTCCCTTCACGATTCTCGGTTTAGTCGGTCGGCGGGATTGAGCCGCGCTCTCGAGGGCCAGGGCCAACCGCTTCTCGTCTTCGATGGCGCGATCGACTGCCTCAATTTCCTCTTGGAGCACCTTCAGCTCGGCTCCGTAGCTGGAGCCGTCGCTGTCCCCGATCTGAAAGCCACTTGCCCGCATTGCGTCGCGAGTATGGTGCACGTTACGAACTCCTTCGCGTCGAGTCGCGACCAAGATTTCCCTAAACTCTCCAAGACGTTCAACGTGATTGCGAGCCATTGCGTTCTCCTATTTCGTCGTCATCGTCGCCGACGGCGATTCAGAACGGCTAAAACCTACGGAGATACTCTCGACAAAGCATGAGTGCGGAAGCTCAAATTTGAATGTCTTGCAATAGCGTGAAGCGCGGCAGGCGGAAATTGGCTTCGACCCGATCGATCTCGGACCAAATGCCAGACACTTTCGGCCGAGCGCGTCTGCGGCTCCCCCAACGGGGCCATCCGCCCATGGAATCAGTAAAAAGTCGAGTGCGAGAATGACCCGGGCCAAAGCGCGTTGAGTAATGCTCCTCGACAAACAATCATGCTGGCACACTGGCGTCGAAGGTCCGAGGCGAGGCCGGCTAATTCGTGCCGTGTTCGCTGGAGGTATCACTCCTCTCTGAATCCTGCAGTGAGGCGTGGCGAAATCCGAACTCGCCCCGTAGATGCTTGACGTGGGCTTTCACCCCGGCCTGACCCATGGTCGCCGGCCGCTTTATGCCCTTCGGCGGTGGCCCGGCGTGCTCTTGGACACGCTTCCACAGCCGTTCGCGCATCTCCTGGTTCAAGGTGATGAAGGCCGAACCGGCATATTTTTCCGGTACCGGGCTTCGCCAGCAAGGCGAATGCCGCCTTGCCCGGCTCGCGCTCGACGCCCAATAGTTCGTATTCCTGGTCTGTGAAGCTCTTCGTCTTCAGCCAATTCGTCGTCGGGCCGCTTCGATACGGGCTGTCGGCACGCTTCGAGACGATGCCCTCAGGGCCCGCTTGGTCGGCAAGATAGGCGGCGGTAAGTGCAATGAGGCTCGCAATCCAAACACCGCGCATCACACGCTCGGGCGGCCTGCGCATTGTAAACACCGAGAACGCGTTGGCTTAAGCGCAAATCCTAGGGAACATGCTAGAATGTGCGGCTTCGCTCAACTTGAGCAAATGTACCCAACGACATCTAGGACGCGCTGATTTCCGCTTCTTGAAAGCTTGTTATCATGATAATTTTCAGTCTCCTCGCTTAAGAATATATAGACATGTCAGTCAAACCGGCGGGGGATGGGGAGGATAGGATGAAACTGTTATCGCTTGTTGTCGCAGCTACGTTTTCACTTGCTATGTCCGCTTGGGCCGAGGATCTACCAAGTAGCGCGAAGAAAGCATCGATGGAAGAATTTAAGACTTTTGCTAATGGGAAAAAGGTAAATGTAATTATATACGACGCTGGAGCTGCCATAACTGCCACTCTTGTCTGGAACTGGAAGAAAAAACAGATCATTGGCGAAGCTTTGGTGAACAACAAAACTAAGATAAAGGTCAAAGTTCCCTTGACTTTCGACGGTGACAAGGCCTGTTCACAAGACCAAGGTAAACCAGTTTGTCATCTTATCTACATTGACAACGACAAATTTTACGAGGTGCGCGACGACGGCAAAGTCCACGCGACTTCAACGTTGGTTCAATGAGACGGACCACGTCCGAATGGTTTGGTCGGCGTTTGCACGGACCCGCAAATGCCGGCCCTATTCAGTACGCTTGTCAAGTCTTACGACACCTGCACACTCGCCTCCGACTCGAGAAAACTCACCGCTGCCTTTCGCACCTTGAAGCCTGCCGATGATATGGTTTTGCCTTGGCGCACCATCGTCATCGACGAAACTTAAATAGATGTCGAATGCCCCGTCGGCGGTGATTGTTCCGGCCAAAGGCACCATCGCGGAAATTTCCGTTCCATCGATAAAGATTGTCGTTGACTGTTCAGTGTAATCGCAGGCGGAATTACCTGCGCGCCGCGTCAGTGCCCACGCGCCATCAAAAGCCTTTACCTTGACCGGAGCGCAGACACGTTCTGGGATATTCTTGATTGCGCGCAACACCTCTTTCGTCGGCTCCAGGCTGGCAAGCTTCAATCCCCGCTGCTCGGCAAAGGCTTGAAGAGCTTTCCGACTTCCCGGTCCCCATTTGCCGTCTGCCTGTCCGACAAGGCAGCCGACTCGCGTTAGCTCTGTTTGCGTTGCCTTTGTCAACGCGCGCGGATCAGCCAAAGCTTGCGTCACATCTAAATCAGGATGAGCTTCTGCAACCTCCACGCCCTCGATGGAAATCGAGGGGGCTTTGCCACGATCTGTTGCTGCCTGTTCGATCTCGTCGATCTTCAAGCTGGCTAACGCCGCAAAGGCGCCGCTTGGATACTGTCTGAGATAGGCCTCAAAGAAGCGCTTGTCCGTTTTTTCCTTGATGGTCTCCCAATAGGCGACTTCTACGTCCCCTCCTTTCGCACCCGCCGTGACAGCGGTGTTTCCGGACAACGGTTGTAAAATGACGTCGCCCGTCAGCGAGGAGTTGTCCCATGGCACTTGCTTGCCGTCGGTTGCTTCAAGCACATCCCTACGGACGTTGATGAGGTCGCGGGAGATGTCCTGGCCAGGCGTACCAAGATTCTTCAGCAGCGCAGATGTGAACGGCGAGTTCCTTCCCTCGCCGTCCAGCGCAACGTTCCCGGGCTGCGTTGCAAAGGCTATGAGCGATCCAACGCCCGTGCCTAGCTTTGCCAAGCCCCGACCGACCGACCCTGATCGCGTACCCATCGAGCGCCCAAGGTTCTGTGAGAAAGGACTGTCCCGGCAAGCATCCAAAAATACCAGGTTGACCTTCGTGGTTCGCTCCATGGCCGACAAGACGAGGTCCATGGGCACGGCTTCGAAGTCGAGGTCGTTATATGTGGATAGGCGCGCATCAACGGGAGCCATGTAGTTGGTGCCGTTCACCTGGACGCCATGGCCGGCATAGAAGAGAAGCGCCATGTCGGCACCATCCAGCTTGCCGATGAAATCTCGAACCGTGCCGCGCATCCCGCTCAGATCGAGGTCCTCGCCTGCAACCACCTCAAAGCCCAACGCCTGCAGTTTTGCGGTCATATCCACCGCATCATTTTTTGGATTGGAAAGTGGAACCGCGTATCTATAGGCAGAATTACCGATGACCAGCGCGACGCGCCGTTCTGCCCACGCTTGGGCGCTCAGCGAAACTAGAAGAAGCGCAATGGCGAAGCGAAGCGCCATCATGGCTGTATATCCTTAGTCTCAGCTCATGCAGCGGATTCACCAGTCGATGGACAGGATAAAACCGGAGCAGACTTGCGAGACTGAGCCCGGTGCTTCGCAGTGTCAAGTCCAGCGGATCTAGCGAAGGGCCCACCGCTAGCCCACAGTTCGTCAGCGGTCTATGCTGTGTAGATTCACGCCGATAGACACCGAAACGAATTGCACGCAGCTTGGCCGTCTTCACGCCGATCGGAATCGTTCAAAAAGGGCGCCTTCTCGCGTCGCTCGGATTCTTTTTCATTCTGGGCGCCTGCATTGCCACATTCTCTCCCTCAGGCGAGAAACTGCTGCGCGACGTCTTGATGACGACCATCTCGCCCTTCGTCGCGCCCCCGACAGACATTGTGATCGTAACGATCACAGAGCAGACATTGGAAAGGTTTCCCTATAGATCGCCGCTGGATCGGGGTGCCTTGGCCGACCTTGTGCAGAGAATCGATAAGGCTCATCCGAGAACAATAGGCATTGACTTGCTTTTCGATCAGCCAACCGAGGCAGAAAAGGATCGGCGCCTAGCTGAGGTTATCGAGGCGGCCGAAAGTCCGGTAATTGTCGCATCTGCATCACACGAGGACGACCTTACCGACAAGCAACTGTCGTATCTTAGTCGCTTCGCGCCAAGCGCCATCCGCGGACTGGCCGCCCTGTCTCATGATAGGGTCGACGCGGTTGTGCGGGAAGAATTTCCAGGGCGCGTGGTGAATGGCAACTGGCAACCTAGCTTTGCATCAGCGCTCGCGCAGACCGCCGGCATATCGGCATCGCAAGCTGCGGAGAAGATGGTCTACTATCGGGCTACAGGCATTCATCCGGCACGATGGACAATATATCCGGCACACGCCGCCGCTTTCGCGCCCCCGGCCTGGTTCGCCGGGAAGTTCGTTTTGATCGGCGTCGACCTCCCGCTGCAGGATCGTCATGCAACCCCCTTTGCCGTGCTGAACGGCTCTGTTGCCGGAGCGCTGCCGGGTGTCGTTATTCATGCCAATGCGCTGGCGAGATTGATCAAGGGCGACAAAATCATTACGCCGGGGGCGGTGGCGGCGTTTGGGCCCTTCGTTCTCGCGACGGCGCTCTGCATCTGGGTCGCTTGGCTCCGCATATCAGTGCTGGTGAAACCTATGGTCATCATCGGCGCAGTCGTTTCGGTTTTGATCTTAGAAGCAACCGCGTTTGCCAAGGCCGGGATTCTGTTACCAATGGTCGCGCCGTCGATGCTGCTGCTAGGGCTCTCCGGATTCGTCGCAATTCTGGCATGGCACCGGGACTCGAAAGAAAGGCGTTTCGTCCAGAACGCGTTCTCTCAGTATCTCAGCCCGGCAGTCGTGGCAGAGCTAGTCAGCAAGCCGGCGTCACTGCGCCTCGGCGGATCCGAACGCTTGATAACGTGCGTGTTCACCGACCTTGAGGGGTTCACCAGTTTGGGCGAACGGACGGAACCAGAGGTATTTGCTACGGTTCTGAATGAATACCTCGATGCGGTTTGTGGTCTCTTCATTGAACATGGAGCCACGATAGACAAACTGATAGGCGATGCAGTCATTGGTTTTTTTGGTGCACCGGGTGTGCAGGAGGACCAAGCCGAAAGGGCCCTAAAACTAACGCTCGCTACCGTCGCGATGTCTCGAAGATTTCGGACAGATGTAAAGTCTAGAGGCCACGACGTTGGCGTCACTCGTATCGGCGTCCATCGAGGACCTGCAGTTGTCGGAAATTTTGGGGGCAATCGATTCTTCAACTACACGGCCATGGGCGATACGGTGAACACCGCTGCCAGGCTCGAAGGCGCGAACAAGTTTCTAGGTACCATGAACTGCATCAGCGAGGAGGTGGCGAACTCTTCCGATGACTACCTGCTTCGGCCATCCGGTGTGTTGTGTCTGAAAGGCAAGACTGAGTGGATCTCAGCCTTCGAGTTGCTGGAGGACGGGCGTATGAATCGCGAGATGGTGGAGGCTTACTCGCAAGCTTATTTGCTGATGTCCGCGCGTGACAAGACTGCCGCTGCTGCCTTTGCATCGCTGGCCATTCAATATCCCAACGATGGCCTCGTTGCTTATCACCTTGGAAGACTGAAGCAGGGTGAGGCTGGCGATAGGATCTATCTTGAAGGCAAGTAAAACAAGCGTATGGTTGAACGTGCGTCATGTATCGGCAACCCAAAATCATTTTCCTACTGGCTGCGGCCATCGCAGCAGTTGGTTCTTGCTCGAGCGCTCTTGCGGCCAGCGAGTATGTCGTTGTCGCTGTCGATCCTCCCGCGGACAGCCCTCAGCTCGGCAAACTGTTCAGACTGGGCGACCTCGTGCATATCGAGGGTGGATCGACTGTCACTTTGATGGGTGACGACGGCTCGGTCACTGCGTTGCCGGGACCTGCGGATGTTGTGGTGACTGACGACGCATCGGGTTCTGGATCAACCTCTAACGGGGCGGCGGGCGCTTCTTCGAGTTTGACTGCGATTTCGGATCTATTGGGGAATGCCGCTGGTCAGCTCCAAACCATAGGTGGGTCTCGTGGCATTTCCGACACGACGGCCGCCACCTTGGAACCTTGGATGGTGCCGGTCGAAAATCGTCTGACAGGCTGCGTTTATGACCTCAAACTGGAGCTTTGGCGCCCACCGGGGCACAGGGCGGATGTTTCGGTTGCCTATAATGAAGAGTCGCTGGCGACAAGCTTGGTCTGGGACAAGGACACCCCAATTTTGGCAATTCCCGGAAACGTGCCACCGGATCTTCGATCCGTTGAGTTGGTGATCGACGATGAGTCGGTTCGAATGCGTATCGTGCATTTGCCCACCGGCCTCAGCCCGTCGGATCATGTGGGACTGTATGCCTGGATGATAGGAAGCGGTTGTCTTCTTCAGGCATCCGCACTGATCCGGAACTTGGCTAACCGATAGACCACCAAGGGTGGTCACTTCACGGCGCACTGGAAGCGGTAGAGGCGCGCCTTCGCGTCAACCACCGCCATATCGAGGCAACTTCTCGATGGCGCGCTAAGGAAAGCGATCGCCTTGTGCCCAGCGGGTACGCCGACTGAAAGTTTGCGGCGCACGAATTTAACGCTTTCGTTGACGTAGACTTGGACGGTTGCCGAATAGCGGCTGAAGTAGATACCCAGGTGGCAAAACGTCGTGCTCTGTTGCGAGGCTATGCTGGATCAGGTGGTCCGTCCAGAAGAGTTCTTCCTGCAGAACCGGCGATCTCGAGATGCCACCGACCCTCCGCATGCCCCCTCGGAACGCTGGAAGTGGGATGGTGCGTCGCACAAAAATATTGCAATGCACTATAAATGCCGTAACGTCAGTTTCGTAAATGAACGAGACGGCTTTTGTGAAAGGCCGTCCACCGGAAAGGATGGAAACTATGGCCAAGACCGCTGACACCGTTGAAAATACCTCATTCCCCACCTTCGACGCGTCGAAGGCTGCCGACCAGGTCCGCGCTGTCGCCGGAAAGGGCGTCGAGCAGTCGAAAGAAGCCTATGCGAAATTTGCGTCAGGCACCGAGACGACCCAGAAGGCTCTGCAGTCGAGCTTCGAAACCGCCAAGACCGTCGGCAACGAGTTGTCGCTGAAGACAATTGCTGCTCTGCGCGCCAATGCCGAAACCGGCTTCTCGCACCTCGAAGCCCTGGTTGCCGTGAAGTCGCCGTCCGAGTTCATCGAACTCCAGACTGCCTTCTTGCGCACGCAGCTCGAAAAGACCGTCGAGCAGGCCAAGGAATTTCAGGCCGTGACGACCAAGGCTGCCGAAGATGTATCGAGGCCGATCAAGGATGTCGTTGAAAAGGCGATGAAAGATCTCAAAGTCGCCTAATTGAGTCTAAGCGATCGGAAATAACCGCGAAACAACACCTTCTCCAGCCGGTCTTTTTCCTTTTGTCGGATGCTCTTTGGTGCCTGCGTTGCCATGGCGGTACGGGCATAGCTCTCTCGGCTGCGATCATCCGCACAATCTGACGGCGGCGAGCGACGAGCCCGGCCAGGGCCTCGGCTTCGGTGCCGCGCAACGGGCACTTGCCGCTTGCTCGACCCAACGAAGGCAGCGTTACAGCAGCATCGGTGGTGTCGGTCCTGGCCCGCTTGCCGAGCGCATTGGCGTAGGCTGTCACCTGCCCCGGATTGACCACGACAACCGCCAGGCTAGACTGGCACCCTGGCCAAAGCGGCAACGGCTAAGCGCGATATCCTGCCCCATTCTTGGCACGTCGAGCCTGCCAGCCGTGATCCGTGGACATTCGCCTGCGGCAAATTCAGCTCGGCCTTCGTTGCACGGATGGCGGTGCGATGCGGCCTTTCGTCTGCGACTGGCTGCGCGGACGCCGTCAAACGGCAGAAAGTTCAAATCCATCATGTTGGCTCATTGCCAAAGCACCGCTTCAAGACAACAATGACCTCGACGCCGGCGCGCCAGACGCGCACAAAAAGAGCGTTGGAGGAAATGGAGGAGGAAGCCGCTGGCCAAGTCACGGACGCGCTATGCATGCGGCGTTTCGGTGCTCACCACCGACGAATCTGACGCGGATGCGTTCGCCCGGGCGGTGGCAGCGGAAGCAGCGGCCATTGACGCCGGGTTTGCCCTCCTGTTTTTCTCGCAGAGCCTCATAGAGGCCGTCGCCCTGTCGGAAGCGCTGAAGACCCACGCGCCGGCGCTCCACTATGCCGGCTGCTCGACAGCCGGTGAGATAACGCCCAAGGGGCTGGAGGAAGGCCAGATCCTGGCTATGCTGCTTCCCTCCGTATCGTTTTCGGCAGCCAGCACCATGGTCGAAAATCTGTCCTCATCGGGCATGGACGGGATTACCGGCGAAGTCGAGGCGCTGAGGCGTTCGTTACACGAGCGCCTCGGGCACGAGCGAGCCGACACCACTTTCGCGCTCTGCTTGATCGACGGCCTGTCTTATGCCGAAGAAGCGGTGACTTCCGCCATCCATTGGGGGCTCGACGACATCCCACTGATCGGCGGGTCGGCTGGCGATGATTTGAAATTCGAGACAACGCGGCTGATCTCGAACGGCAAAGTGACCTCCGACAGCGCCATCATCGTGCTGATCACCACGGAAATTCCTTTCCACGTGTTCAAGACCGACAATTTCGTTCCCACCGACGAGAAGCTGGTAGTGACGGCATCCGATCCCGACCACCGCATCGTGCGCGAATTCAACGCCACCATTGCCGCCGAGGAATATGCCGCCTCGGTCGGCGTCGTCGCGCAGATGCTGACGCCACTGAGTTTTGCCTCGCACCCGGTGGTGGTGAAAGTCGGCGGCGAATTTTACTGCCGTTCAATCCAGAAGATGCATGCGGACGGCTCGCTGTCGTTCTTCTGCGCCATCGACGATGGTGTCGTGCTTGCCGTCGCCCAGCCTAAGGACATGGTCGAGGCGACCCGCGCCGCCCTCAGCGACGTCAGCGAAAGGCTTGGCGGCATCGACCTGATCCTCGGTTTCGACTGCGTGCTGCGCCGGCTCGACGCGCGCAATCGGCAGGTTTATCGCGAGATTTCGGAACTCTACAAGGTCAACAACGTCCTCGGCTTCGGCACCTATGGCGAACAGTACCGTTCGATGCATCTGAACCAGACCTTCACCGGCATCGCCTTCGGCGAACGCAAGGCGGCCGAAGCGGCAGAGTAGGAAATCCGGGATGCCGCTCAGGAACATCGACGACCTGGAAAGGCTGAAGAAGATCAACGCCGCGCTGATCAGCCGCGTCGAGCGTTCCATGGACCAGCAAGGCAATGCCTTTTCGCTGTTCCAGACCGCCATTTCGCTCGAGAGCCGGGTGCGCAGCCGCACCGAAGAGCTGCATTCGACCTTGCGCCGGCTGGAGCAGTCGAACATCGACTTGAACGCAGCCAAGGAAAACGCCGAGCTGGCGAACCTATCCAAGACCAGGTTCCTGGCGGCCGCCAGCCATGACGTGCTGCAGCCGCTGAACGCCGCGCATCTGTCGGTCTCGGCGCTTGCCGAAGTACAGTCCAGCGAGGAAGGCAGAAAGCTGGTCCGCCAGGTCGAGCGATCGCTGGAGACGATGGAGGACCTGCTCCGCACCTTGCTCGACATTTCCAAGCTCGATGCCGGCGTCGTGCAGCCCGACATCACCGATGTCAGCCTGGAGACGCTGTTTTCGTCTCTGCGCTCGGATTTTCAGCCGGTTGCGGAGATGAAGGGGCTGACGCTGAAGTTCCGGCCGGTCAATGCGCTCGTTCGTTCGGACCGAACCTTGCTGCGCCGCATCCTGCAGAACATCCTGTCCAATGCACTGCGCTATACCCGCTCGGGCGGCGTGTTGGTCGGCACCAGGCATCGCGGCGACACGATCCGCATCGATGTCGCCGATACCGGCTGCGGCATCCCCGACGACCAGCGCGAGGCGGTGTTCGAGGAATTCCATCGCGGCGTGATCCCGACGGATGCCGGGCTTGCCGCCGGCGGGCTGGGGTTGGGGCTGGCCATCGTGCGCCGCATCGCCGCGGCCCTCGGCCATCCCGTCACGTTTTCGTCGAAGGTCGGACATGGCACGATTTTCCATATCGACGTTCCGGTCGGGATCGGCGACACGGCCGATCCAATCGCCAGCACCGTCGACATGGAGCGGCCGCGCGGCTACGGTCTGTTCGGCACAAGGGTGCTGCTGGTCGAGAACGACATCGACGTGCTGCAGGCGATGACCTCCCTGCTCGAGCGCTGGCAATGCCTGGTGCGCCCCGCCACCTCGACCGGTGACGCGCTCGATTTGCTTGGCGATACCGACTGGTTGCCAGATATTGTCATAGCCGACCAGCATCTCGACGGCGGCGACCTCGGCACCACCACAATCGCTGAGGTCCGTGATTATCTCGGTCGCGCCGTGCCGGCCCTCATCGTCACCGCCGACGGCTCGGAAAATGTCGCCAAGGCCGCCCGCGCCGCCGGCATCGAGCTGATGCGCAAGCCGCTGAAGCCGGCCCAACTGAGGGCGTTGCTGGCACATCTGCTGGCTTGAACTGGTCGTATCTTCCCAGCACACGGGTCACCACTGGTGCTCAATGCCGTGCCGCGCGCGCGCTGGTCGAATGGACCCGTGAAAAGCTCTCCGGCAATTCGGCCGTGGATGCGTTGATCATCGAAGAATTCGAGCGCGGATCAGCCTTCCCGACCAGGATGTCTGCGGCACGCTGCAGACCGCGCTTGAAAACGCAGGCGCCGTTTTCATTGCCGAGAACGGCGACGGTATCGGCGTTCGTCTGAACTGAACCGCTCGGAGGTCAGGCGGATCGGCGTTCTGGAGAATGAGGGCGGCATCGTCGGAACGGACGCCGCTCCATAGGATTGAGGTCTTCGGGGGTCAATGAATTCACGGTCGCAGCCGATCGCTGGACAATCCAGAATCGGCATCGGCTTGACAGTGCAAACAAGAAGGGTGGCCCTCAATGCCGGTTATCTGGAACGATCTCACCGAAGAGGAGCAAACGGCACTCAAGAGAATGAACCGCGGACCTTACCCATCTCTATCGAAAGTCTTGGCCGAACGGCTTGTCTTCCTCGGATTGGCGGAAGAAAGACCGAGCGGGACCGGGATAAACAGGGCCGGAAGAGAGCTGGTGATAACTACGCTGCTTGGTGCTCGCCCTGACTAACTTGGGGTTGATGCCCGCCAAGGTGCACCGAGGTGGCTGGCTTGACTTCCCGGATTGCTTCACCAACTATGGTCTTATGAACGCCGCAGTCAAAATTCATCGCGATTTTCTTTTCCGGGTTTGTCCCATAGCGGGAATGTAGCCCCCGGCTCAGTTGCCATACGCCCTGAGCCGAGGGGGCGATGCGTTAATCCACATGGCATGATCCGCAGGGGCGCGAGCTTCTGGAGCATCGGCGTTTTCAGCAAGTTTTTCCACGAATTGACTCAGTTCCGGCACCCTTGGTGGGCGGCTGGTCCGGGCAGAAGCACGAGTATTCAAGTGCAAGACAACACGAAAACCCGGCGCAAGCCGAACATCCGCATCTCGCAGTCGGATCATGCGCGTCTATCGGCGATTGCGAGCACTGTGGCTGTACGAAATCCGGAAGCTTCCGATGAACTGCTCGCCGAACTCGAGCGGGCGCGTATCGTCGCCGATGGTTCGGTCTCCGCTGACACCGTCCAGATGGGTTCGTCGGTGACGTTCAAGCCCGATACGGGCGACGCGAAAACAGTCACGCTGGTTTTTCCCGCCGATGCGGATATCTCCGAAAACAAGGTTTCAATCCTCACGCCGATCGGCACGGCGCTGATCGGACTCTCGACCGGACAATCAATTACGTGGATCGCACGCGACGGGCGCCTGCACGAACTTTGCGTGCTTGCCGTGAGCCAGCCCGCTCTGCAAGGCGAGACAGCCGATCGGCGCGCACCAGCGTCTTCGACGATTGCGGCGGGCATCTAGGTATGGGCGTTTCCTTCCGTCTCCTCAATCATGCAGGCAGCCTAATCGCGGGAGTCTGACCCCTGCGCCGGCCTATCCAAGTCCGGCACAGGGTAGCTTTCCACACCCGATCAATCGCTTGATGCCGTATCCCGTTTCATGGGCCGGCTGGAGACGCACCATGCCCACTATCGATAGCTGCCAACTGACCACTAAGGGCTACACCATTCTTGAGGTGATGCGGGAACGCCATCCGGCCCGCAGCGAAATCCTCTCGACTATCCTTGACCGGAAGATTTCGAGCGCGGTTATAATGTTTCGGGATGACATTCCCGCAACCGTCGTGACGCTCAGCAGCCGCGTGGCTTATCGGGTAAAGAAGCCGCAAGGCGCGAAAGATTGAAGCTGGCAGGGGGTGTAGAGCCGGGCTCGTCGCGACCGGACGGACCGGTTCTCCGCGTCGTCCATCGTTCGGAGGAACTGCAGGACAAAGCGGAGAACAAAGTCGTGGCGGCTTCAACACCGGTTTCAACGACCCTGGTCCATCGGCCGCCTGAGATCTCGACTATTCCGAAGGCTGTGCAGGCGGGTAGACAAGCGTTCCGTCGTCCCGTGCCTTCACGCCGTCGGTGAGTTTCGCCGGCTCGACCTTGTCATGGCCCATCAGATGAAAAACGGACTCGCCGCGGCTGATCAGGTAGTCCGCGACGATCCTTCTATGACAGCGCCACCAGAGCGTTTCCGAGCACATGATGGCGCACCGCCGCTGCCTGCCGAGGGCCACCAGCCGATCCAAGCCGCCAAGAAACTCCGCCGACAGCGCGTAGTCGGCGTAGTTGTGAAAACTCTGGTTGATCCAGAATGCGTTGAGCGTCGGTGGAATGTCGTGTGCCTTGCCGCGCAGTCCGCCAAGCTCTGCGATGTATTCATATCCGACCCCGAACGCTGCCAGGCTTTCCGTAAGCATCTCGCTGTTGAATTGCGGGTTCGCCCGCGATCGTCGAACGGTCCTGATATCGACCACCAAGGCGATCTCTCCGACCCGCAGCAGGGCGACGAATTCGGCAATCGACCGGGTCGAGTGACCGATGGTGTGGAACGGATAAGGCATGTCGGTCAATCCGTGGCGATCCATCCTTCCAGGCACGCGAACCGTGGCTTCACGCTTGGAGGGACGATCATTTCACAACTTGCTTCAATCCACGTAGCGCTTCCTGCACGTCGGCTCGCGCCTCGCTTGCTTCCGGATACACGGCATAGGCCGGATAGGTGAATTCCGGCGCGCCTTCCACGACCTCCAGCTGCCCCGCCTCGATATGGGGAGCTGCGGCGCCCCTGCGAAAATAACCCATTCCGCCGGCGCGCAGAATGTAGCTCAGTCCAAGCGGCCCAAGGCCGACCATCAATCCCGGCTCGCCGAAGGCAGAAGAACTCGCATCATGCTGGGCCGCAAACAGCGGCCCCCAGTCGACATAGACATAGTCCTTGGAGCCGACCGGTCCCCCCTCTCTGTCCGTGGTCCGAACCAGAACGAGCTGCTCTTCGACGAGAAGCTCTACCCTGAAACCCGGTAGCAGCTTCGGCGCATAGAGCACCGCAATGTCCAGAACCCCAGTCCTCAGTTGCTCGAGGAGCTGGTCCGGCACGCCGACTTGGGCTTGGATGGCGATTTCCGGCCTGGCCTTCTTCATCCAGACCAGCCAGTCGAGCAGTAGTGGGTTCCATAAGCTGAGCTCTCCGCCCAAGGCAACGACGCTTGTCCGTCCCGATGGGATGGCGAACTGGTGCCGTGCCCGTTCCCAGATTTGCACGAATGACTGGGCGAACCGCTCGAACTCCCGGCCCGCCGGCGTCAGCTGCGCGCCATTGCGGTTGCGGATAAAGAGCTGACGTCCGAGCTCTTCTTCCAGCGTGCGTATCCGCGCGCTTACCGTGGTCTGGGTGACGTGGAGCCGGTCGGCGGCTTTCAGAAAGCTGCCGGAAGGAACGATTTCCAAAAACGTGCGAGCGCGGTCGATGTCCATTCTGGCTTTCGGTTCAGTGCAATATTCTTGCATCAATACAGCATTTAATTCCATTTGCCTTCCTGTTTTACGCAGCGCACCGTCCATGAGAGCGAGATGGTTTCCACTGCAACGGTCAATGGAGCGCGCAATGTCTGATCAGGAAGATGTTTCCCTGGAAACGCGAGAGTACGCCTCTCCTCCGTGCTTCATGCACGAACTTGTTCCAGGATGCGGCATCGACTCGGTTGTGCAGGAAGCCTGGCCGGATGTCTGTCGATGGCGCAAGGCGGAACGCAAGCGTCTGATCGATGGGCGTCTTGCGGTCGACGCCGACGAACGCAATGCGAGGTCTTTGCGTATCGCTTCCGCTCTCGATCTGGCTGTTGGCCGGGTGAGTGGGCGGATCGTCAGCGGCTATTGGCCATTCCGCGGTGAGCCGGATCTACGCAACTGGGCGATAAAGGTGATCGAGCGCGGCGGGCGGATTGCGCTTCCGGTCGTCATCAAGAAAGGCTGGCCGCTGGAGTTTCGTGTCTGGGGACCGGGAGACCCTCTGGAACGCGGCATCTGGAACATTCTTGTCCCGTCACACGGTCCATCGGTCCAACCAGATGTGGTCGTCGCGCCCGTTGTCGGTTTCGACCAGGCCAATTATCGCTTGGGTTATGGCGGCGGCTTCTTCGACCGGACCCTGGCGGCCGCGCCGAAGCGGCCTCTCGTCATCGGCGTCGGCTACGCGGGCAGCAGGATCCCGACCATCTATCCGCAGCCGCACGACATTCCGATGGATGTGATCGTCACCGATGAATGAGTAAGTGCACGCAAGGCCTGATCCCCTTGTGACGGCCGATTGCAGATGCCGTCCATCGTTGAGTCGTCTTGCCTGCCAACAGTGAAGAGCAGGAAGCACATCATGTCTAATCCAGCCACGGCCTTGGACGATCACAAGCCCCGATTTGTCGTCAGGTGGCTGTTCTCCACCAACCACAAGGATATCGGGACGCTTTACCTGCTGTTCTCGATCATGGCCGGGGTTTTCGGTACAGCGCTTTCCGTGTTGATCCGCATGGAGTTGCAGGAGCCGGGCCTGCAGATATTTGGCGATCCGGGGGTCTTCAACGTCGTCGTCAGTGCCCACGGGCTGGTCATGATCTTTTTCGTCCTCATGCCGGCACTGATTGGTGGCTTCGGCAACTGGATGGTGCCGATCATGATTGGCGCCCCCGATATGGCCTTTCCGCGCTTAAACAACATCTCATTCTGGCTGCTGGTGATGTCATTCATCCTTTTCATCACCTCAATGTTCGTTCCAGGAGCGCCCGGCACGCTTGGCCATGGCGGCGGCTGGACGCTCTACCCGCCCTTGTCGACTGATGGCCAGCCAGGCCCCGCGGTCGACCTCGTCATTCTGTCAATCCACCTTTCGGGTGCCTCCTCAATCCTTGGCGCTATCAACTTCATCACCACCATCTTCAATATGCGCGCGCCTGGCATGACGATGCACAAGATGCCTTTGTTCGCCTGGTCGATGCTGGTTACTGCCTTCATGCTTCTAATGTCGCTGCCGGTGCTCGCCGGCGCCATCACCATGCTTTTGACCGATCGCAATTTCGGCACGACCTTCTTCGCGCCCTCCGGCGGCGGTGATCCGATCCTCTACCAGCATCTGTTCTGGTTCTTCGGCCATCCCGAAGTCTACATCATGATCCTTCCCGGCTTCGGCATCATCAGCCATGTCATCTCGAACTTCGCCAGAAAGCCGATCTTCGGCTATCTCGGCATGGCCTACGCGATGGTGGCGATCGCCGCGATCGGCTTCATCGTGTGGGCGCATCATATGTATACGACCGGCCTGTCCGTGGACACCCAGCGTTACTTCGCCTTCGCCTCGATGGTCATCGCCGTTCCAACCGGCGTAAAGGTGTTTTCGTGGCTGGCGACTATGTGGGGAGGATCGATAGAGTTCAAGACACCGATGCTGTGGGCTCTCGGTTTCGTGCTGCTGTTCACCATCGGGGGCGTCACCGGCATCATGGTTGCAAACCCTGGTATCGACCGCGTGTATCACGACACCTATTTTGTGGTCGCTCATTTTCATTATGTGCTGTCTTTGGGCGCGGTCTTCGCCATCTTCGCCGGCTTCTACTACTGGTTTCCGAAGATGACCGGCTACATGTACAACGAAACGATGGGCAAGCTGCATTTCTGGGTCATGTTCATTGGCGTCAACCTGGCTTTTTTCCCGCAGCATTTTCTCGGCATGGCCGGCATGCCGCGACGCTATGCCGACTACCCCGACGCTTTCGCCGGCTGGAATTTTGTCTCGTCGATCGGGTCCTACATTTCAACGGCCGGCCTTATCGTCTTCTTCATCACGGTAGCGGAAGCCTTCAGCCGCAAACGTCAGGCTGGCGCCAATCCATGGGGCGAAGGGGCGACCACCCTCGAATGGCTGCTGCCGTCGCCGCCACCCTTCCACCAATGGGAAAAGCTGCCGCGCATTATCTAACACTCGCCTCCAGTTCCAAATCGGCGTCTGTTATTGTCGGGAGAACGTCATGAACGAGACCACAGATCCAAACAACCAGATCCTGCTCGTAGCAATCGTCGCGTTTTATTGGGCACTACTGGGATGTTGGGACCAACTGCTGCCGCGCTCGGGCGAAGACAAGACCAAGCGGGGCGACGCCGTGACTGAGCAACGAAGCGGCGTTGCCGATTATAGTTCATCGGCGGGCCAGCCCGTGGATGTGATCCGGGACATCGATCCCAATTTTGACCTGGCGGCGTTTCTGGCCGGCGCCAGGACGGCTTATGAAGTTATCCTGCAGGCCTACGCAGATGGCGACATCCAAACGTTTAAACGCCTTGTCGGGCCGGAAGTGCTTGAGACCTTCGAACGAACGATTGCCGGGCGCCGGGATCGGGAAGAGACGCTGCAGCTGACCCTCATCGGCATGAGTGAAGCAAAAGTCATCGACGCTCTTGAGGAGAATGGCACCGTAGAGATCGCCGTTCGCTTCGTTTCCGAGGTGGTCAGTGTCACCTGTTCAGCCAACGACTCGGTCGTCGCTGGCGATCCCAAGCTGATTGTTGAGGTGATCGATACGTGGACGTTCGCCCGCGAAACCCAGTCAACGAAGCGCGACTGGATGTTGATCGCCACCGAGGGCGACTAACGCAATCAATTCGAGATGACACGGTTCAGTCGGCCATTTTCAAGCAGCGAGCGGGTAGCACTGCCGGAAATCTACTCTCTGAACTGCTAGAATGCGAAAGTCGGTTCTAAATATACCAGCACCGAGCACAGCCCAAGGCATTGCAGACGCGCCTCTTCTCGCGCAATCCGCAAGGCTGGCTGCTTCGTGGGCCACTACATCTCAATCAGGACGTAGGCGACACCAAAGACAATGCTCATCAGAACACCAAACCATGCCCACCCCTTCAATGCGGCGCGCACGTCCTCAGGCTCAGCGCCTTTCTGGTTGTCGTGTCGTCCATAATCAGATCCAGGTTTGTAGATGGCTACTTCGTACAAAATCAATAAAGGGTGGCAACCCCAATCCTCCTCGCAAAGCGTTCGCGCGAGATTCGTGCTCTTATCTTTCTTCGAGAACGGCAACGGCCGTTTACATCGCATCTTATAATTTGACGCGGACAGGGCAAAACCACACTTGCAGACGCGCAAGCTAGACAAGCTCGAGAATTTCTTGCACAAGGTCCGTCTGGTCTGTTGATTATGCTGGAACATCTATCCAGCCTGAGACGTCCTCGCCCGTGCCAAGATCGCATCGAGTTATAGCAGACGTCCCGTGGCGAAAAGCGGCTTCCCAACGCGGCAAGCCGGAGGCCTGCTCTGCAATATTCAAAAAGTCATGACGATCATTGTAGCAGGAGTCCGCCGGCCGGTGTGGTCGCAAAGGTTCCTTCCCTACTCGAACATGATCCGAGCGGCGCCTCTTTTGGCGAGCAACATTCTCCGAGCTTCCTGGATCCGCTCAGCCTGTTGTTTGGTATATGGACCCATCGGCCGGGTCTTTTCATCGCCGCGACGAACACGGCAATACCAGCGGCCGCTGTCCGAGAAGATTTCAACCAGGGTCGGTGCATCATTAGCCGCCTGCTTGGCGACCTCGTCGACGAATTTCACGATCTTTGAATAACGCTGGACGGGAGCAAGCGTGTCCAAGCCACTGGTGATACCTAGTTCCTGCTGCACTGTGGACATAGTCGAACTCCTTTCAGTCACAACCAACATTCCGCTTCGCCCTTCTGAGTCTGAATGCGCGTTTTTTCGGAAGCCGAAGCTAGCTTGCCATTTGGCGCTCCATTTCCACCTCGGCCTCCAGACTTTCAACGTCGCGGAAGATCGAGGCGACAGCCAGCGTGCGCCCTTCTCGTTTGAAGCGGAGCAGGCAATCTTTGGCGCCAATGTCACCGTCCACCGCGATCTCGTCCCATTGTCCGGCATGGCCGACATAGTTTATGGAAACATCGTAGTGCTGGCTCCAAAAGAACGGCACGGCCACGAACTTCTCGCGATGGCCGAGCATGTTGAGCGCCGCGGTTTGCCCCTGCCTCTCGGCAACCACCCAATGCTCGACCCGAATGTTCTCGCCACTGTGAGGATCTGGCCACCTCGCAATGTCGCCGGCGGCGAATATCCCTGGTGCGCTCGTCTCCAGAAGCGCGTTCACAACGACACCGCGATCGAGGCTAAGCCCCGCCTTTT
The DNA here is from genome assembly GCF_040321085.1 of Mesorhizobium sp. M0522. Lineage (NCBI taxonomy): Bacteria > Pseudomonadati > Pseudomonadota > Alphaproteobacteria > Hyphomicrobiales > Phyllobacteriaceae > Mesorhizobium > Mesorhizobium sp. M0522. The sequence goes on along the minus strand of NZ_JAMYQW010000022.1, from coordinate 84,360 downwards.
CGGCGAGCCCGATCCGCGGTCGCACGCCGATGCCGGCCACGACCAAGTCCGCTGTCAATGTCTTGCCGCTGTTGAGTTTCACCGTCCTGCCGTCAATGCTGCTCGCGGTGTCCTCGAGATGGAAAACAATGCCGTTCTCCTCATGGAGGGCGCGGATGAAGTCGCCCATTTGCGGACCCAGGACCCGGTCCATGGGTCGCTTATCTGGCGCCACGACATGAACGTCGATGCCGCGCGAGCGCAAGGCCGCTGCAACTTCCAGGCCAATGAAACTGGCGCCAAGCACGACGGCGCCTCGCGCAGTCGTGGCTCGCTCAATGATCGCCTTGGAATCTGCGAACGAGCGCAGCGTGTGTACGTGTGGCTGGTCGGCGCCGGGTATGGTCAGGCGCATCGGTTCGGCCCCGGTTGCAAGGAGTAGCCTGTCGTAAGGAATCCTGCCTTCATCCGCGAGGACAACCTCGCGGGAATGCAGGTCGAGGCGAACGGCCTTCGTATCGAGACGCAGGTCGATGTTGTTTTTTGAATAGAACTTCCCCCCGCGGAGCGGAATCCAATCTTCCGGTGCCTTTCCGGCGAGGTAGTCCTTGGAGAGGTTCGGCCGGTCGACGGGCGGGGCTTGGTCATCGCTGATCATGACGATTCTGCCCTGGTACTGCTCGCGCCGCAGTGTTTCGGCCGCAGCAAAACCAGCCGCGCCGCCACCGACAATGACGATTTTCTCGGGAGCCTGGCCAGCGCTTCCGTCGCGCGGCTTCGGTGCCGTCCGTTTGAGTTTCTCGCCGACAAATATCCGGCCATCTCGCTGTTGCACCGACCAGCACGCGAGTGGATTGAAGGCAGGCGCTCGCAAGGCCTCGCCCGTACGCAAATCGAAGCACGCGTGATGCCAAGGACAGCGGACGGTATCCTGCACCACAAGACCATCGACAAGCGGCCCGCCGTAATGCGTGCAAGTCGCCCCGATCGCGAAGACCTCGGTCCCGCGGCGCACCAGTAGCACCTGCTCATCGCCGCAATAGCCGACTAGCTTGCCGCCATCTAGAAGGTCCGAGAACGCGATGCCCTGGATCAGATCCGGCCCGATCAATTTAGTATAGGTTTCAGCCATTTTCTTCTCCTTGGCGATTTTATACAAAATCGCCCCTAGCGGAGCGGTGCTAGGCTAATCAGCCTATGAGCGCACAAAGCCAGCGCGTCTTCGAATTCTCGATTTCGCTTCCGGGTAACGTCCGACCAGAGCGGAACCGGCTCTTCACGCGCAATTTCCTGCCATTTCGGGCGTCATGCAAACGAATTTAATCGGCAATAGAGTGCAATTTTTGTGATAGCTGCCTGCGACCTCCCCGCCCCTCCCCCGGGTGATTACAGGATCGTTTGCCCCGTCTTCCCCCAGTCGGCAAGAAAGGACTCGAGTCCCTTGTCAGTGAGTGGGTGTTTGGCAAGGTTTCTGAGTGTTGTGGGCGGCACAGTCGCGATATCGGCGCCCGCCATTGCCGCCAGTTTGACATGAAGAGGGGTGCGAATTGAGGACGCCAGGATTTCCGTCGTGAAGGATTTGTCGTTGGCGTATATCGTGCGGATTTCTCGGATCACTTCCATGCCGTCCAGACCGAGATCGTCGAGCCTGCCGACGAACGGCGAAATGAAGGTCGCGCCTGCCTTGGCTGCGAGCAGTGCCTGGTTGGCTGAAAAGCACAGTGTGACATTGACCTTGTGCCCGAGCTGACTGAGTGCCCGGCAAGCCCTGAATCCATCCCAGGTCGACGGCACCTTGACGGCTACATTGGCGGCAATGCCGGCCAAACGCTCTCCCTCGGCGATCATGCCGTCGAAGTCGGTCGCGGTGACCTCCGCTGAAACTGGGCCCTCGATCGTCTGGCAAATTTCCTTGATCACATCTCTGATCGGTCGGCCGGTCTTTGAGATAAGGGACGGGTTTGTGGTCACCCCGTCGAGAATGCCAGCGGCAGCAAGCTCGCGAATTTCAGATATATCGGCGGTATCGACAAAGAATTTCATCGTTTTCTCCTCAACTGAGCGCGCCCATCGATGATTGGATGAATTTTCTCTGGTTTGGTTCCGGAGAGACGAGTTTGTTGTCGCTGTCGTGATCGCACGCCCTATGTCTTTGAACGCAATGGCAATGCAGGAGCGACGTGACCTCTCTATCGACGTCTCAGCAAAATCTCTCTAAGGGCAACGGCGTCGTTGTGGGCCTCGTCATGAGCCGAGTAGACGAGTGTGACGGCGCCTTGCCGTATCAGGTCGCGTAGTCGGTCGAGCTCATCGCGATGCTCATGGATTTCCGCCGCATATCGCCGGCGGAATTCCTCCCAGCGTGCTGGATCGTGTCCGAACCATTGCCGAAGCTTGGTGCTTGGCGCGAGTTCTTTCATCCAATAGTCGATGGAGGCCTCGGTCTTCTTGACCCCTCGCGGCCAAAGGCGGTCTACCAACACGCGCGTGCCATCGTCGGCGGCAGGGCTCTCATATGCCCTTTTCAATTTTACTCTCTCGTGAAAGATTTTTTCGCTCATCGACGTCCTGTCCTGTCCGTCTCCGTATCGTCAACAGCGTCGAGAAGCCCGGAGAATTCTCTTCTGAGGATTGCCTCGTCGGCTGCATCCGACACGAACACGAAGATGTCGCCGCGATATCGCTCGATCCAGTGGCGGCCGGCGCCGCTGGGAATGAGCGTATCGGCGCTGCAGGTAAAAGGATGTGTGAGGATGGAGAGAGCTTGCGCCCGCTCCAACCGGCGCTGCGCAGCATCCAGCGCTAAGCTTGGTGGAATTCTTCGAGCGTAGTGCTCACACTAACTATGTGGCAAGCGAAATTGATTGACATTTAAGCGCAATTTTTATGCTATGTCCGTCATGGACATCGAGCTCGCCCGCACCTTTATCGAGATCGTATCGACCGGAAGTTTCATTCGGGCCTCGGAGCGCCTGAATGTTGCGCAGACGACGGTAAGCGCACGAATCCGCAACCTCGAGCAGCAACTGGGCCGGGCCCTTTTTGTCCGCCACAAAGGCGGAGCTTCGCTGACCCCGGCCGGCGAGCAATTTCTGCGCCACGCCCCGATGTTCGTCCAACTGTGGCAACGCACCCTTCACCAGGTTGCCGTGCCGCCGGGACGCCGGGCTGTTCTGACGGTCGGCAGCGAAGTCAGCCTTGCGCAACCTCTGCTGCTTGATTGGGTCCGATGGATGCGCGGCTCGCTTGAGGATATTGCGCTTCGAGTACACGTGGATGTGCCGCAGGATTTGATCAATCAGGTCGCGTCGGGAATGGTCGACTTAGCTATCATGTACGCGCCCCCGCACAGACCGGGTTTGAAGATCGATCTGCTTCTGGAGGAAAAGCTCGTCCTTGTGACTACCAATTCCGAAGCGCGCGTGCTGGACGAATCCGATTATGTTTATATGGATTGGGGGCCGGATTTTGGACTTCACCACGGGATGAATTTCCCGAGTGCCGCGCCGGATATTTCTTTCGATCTCGGTCCGCTCGCTCTGAACTATGTTCTTGCGACTGGCGGCTCCGGATATTTCAGAATGAATTCAGTGCAGCCTCACATTGCGGCTGGCCGGCTGCATCTTGTGCCTGAGATGCCGCAGTTCTCCTATCCGGTCTATGCGGTGCAATCGGCAAGTGCGGACGAGAGTGTAGTTGGTCCAGCGCTGACGGGATTGCATTCCGTCGCAAGCGGCGACATCAAATTCTGAGAGTTCTAGTGGAGCGTCTAAATATCCGACTGGACTGACGGGAACAGAAGGTCGACCGTTGTTCCAATCTCTCGTTCACTGCTTATTCGTATCCGACCACCAACCATCTGGGTCAGTGCCTGCACTTGTGGCATCCCTATCCCGGTTCCCTTCTCACCCTTCGTCGTGAAGAATGGATCGAACACCTTCCGCAAGACTTCAGGAGCCATTCCGCAACCGTGGTCTTTGACGCGAACGCATGCGTAGGTTCCAGGTCCGGGCGGGTCAGGTTTCGCGGTCGTCTGCACCAAACGCTTGGTGATGACGCGGATCTCCCCGCCACTTGGCATCGCATCTCGTGCGTTCATGACGAGATTAAGCACCGCGGTGTCGAAAAGTGCGGGATCGATCAAACAGTCTGGGACACCGGAACCAAGCTCCAGCTTGACGCGGACATCGGCTCCCGCGCCATACCTCAGGAAAGGCTCGAAAGATGTGAGGAACTCATTCAAATTGCCGGCCTGGATATCGACTTCCTGATGCTTTGCGAAGGCCAATAGCAGTGACGTTAGTTCGATCCCTCGATCGATTCCTTCCCGCGCGGCCGCAATGTAGGCACGAACCCTTTCGGGCTCGTCGGCTCTTCGTTCAGCGAGCCCGAGCCCGGATTCTATTACTGCCAGGAGGTTTCTGAAGTCATGGGCAATACCGCCCGTCATCTCGCCCAAGGCGGCAAGCCGGTGCGTCGCACGCTCGCGTTGCTCGGCCGCAGTTCGGGCATCGAGAGGTGCGTCCGGCACTTGGGTCCGCGCGTCGCGTCCGGCCTGAGATGATGGTTGAGTTTCACACGCAAACACGCAGGCTGTCATGAAAGTCCCCTCACTCACGACACCCAAGAAACTCGCGCTCCCACTGGTATCGTCGTATTAGGTCCACTTGTTGCGAGGGCCGTGCCTTTCATGCGCATGATCTAAGCGCGCCGGACGACCCGTCTCGTCATGATGTCTTCGACAGTCGGGAATGCCTTGAGGGCCTCCTCCGGTAGGTCGCCATTTGCTCCAATCATTTCAGCCCAGCCATGTGCCTCTGGTTCGCTGACGATAATGCGGCCGACCATTCCGGCGTGCTCATGCGGGATACAATAATAGTCGTAGACCCCCTGCTCGGTGAAGGTAACCGAAAAGCTCTCGTTGGGCAGGAGATAGTCAGAATCCCAAGATTTTGCCGCCTTGGGCATCCGAAGCGGCCGCTCGAAGTTTGTGGGATTGTACGCCGTCGTCGTATGCGAATTGCCGGGATTGAGATTGGTCCAGCGGATCGTCTGTCCTGGTTTGATCAGAATGCCTATCGGGTCGAACCAAACGTGTGAACCGTCGGCGCGCCCTTGCATCCGGATTTTGATCGCGTCGCCGGCCAATACTCCCACAGTAGAGAGCGAGAGGGCGGCGGCAAGGCCCCCGCCCGCGCTTAGTATCTCACGGCGCGTGAGTGTCATTTGGCGACCTGGGCCTCGTCAGCGGCCGAGACATGCCACAGCACGACGTGGACATGCGGCTCTTCGACTCCCGGATGGCCGGCATTGTAGTAGACATCGACATGGTCGACATTGCCGCCGGGTGAAGCGAGATCGTCAAAACGCTTGTCTGGATTGAGCTCCTTGGTCGGCAGCATATAAATCGTGCTGACAAGCTTGCCATCGTGGTCATAGGCAAGGAATGGTCCGGCAGGCAATGTCGTCGGATCAACGAAAAGTTGGCCCATGCCCGGCAGGAAGTCCGGCAGCTTCACAAGCTTGCTGACCTGTTCGTACGGAGCGGCTGGCGGAGCTTTGGTGACCTCATCCGCCGCCATGGCGCAAAGCGAACTGCCCACTGTCAGGGCAACTGCGAGGACGAGTTTTTTCATCACGCTATCTCCTTGTTGAACTAAAAACGCGATGGCCGAAGATCTGGACTCAAAGAATCCGGTTTTCACTTGCTGGCGCGGCCTGTTCGCGTCCAGCCAGCAAGCAGGAGACTGTTCTGATCGTCAAACGAAATTAACTGGCATTTCAGTGCATTATTTCTGCTCGTCCAAGCGTGCCCTGTTTGCTTGATTTCGAAAAATCTTTCACTACCTCTGAAGTGCTATGAATATTTTCCATCTCGATTCCCGGCAGCCGAGACTCCTCAAAACGGGTCATTAGCCCGGACGCGAGAAAGCCTTGGCTTCGCGTCCGGGACAGCCAGCATCTCCACACCTCATCTGCCTTGCTTAACCAGTGCAGCTGAACGCTGATTTGCGATCGCGTTTGGATCGACTTGGAGTTGGCCCTGATGATCTCCCCCGTCTTGTCAGAGGAAGGCATTTCGCTTGACCTTACGACAAAGGGAAAGCAATCAGCCTTATCAAAAATCGCGATCAGGATTGCGCGAAGAGCCGGGCTTGATGAGCAGGTGGTTGTCCGTGGTCTCTTCGACCGCGAGGATTTCGGCTCGACGGGCATAGGTCGTGGCGTCGCAATCCCGCACGCTCTACTGGGTATGATCTCTTCGCCTGTCGCGTCTTTGACACGCTTGGCCCAGCCGATCGATTTCGACGGCCCCGACGACGACCCCGTCGATCTCATTTACACTGTACTCTGGCCGCGCTCTGCCACTTCCGCCTTCCTCCCTGCCCTTTCGCAAATATGCCGGGTGCTTCGGACATCTCAAGTTCGGGAGCGACTCCGACAGGCACAGTCATCCGATGAGGCGTTGGCGATTCTCGAAACTGAGCCGCTTCCGACGCATACTTGCCGCGTCGGGCCTGGCGTCGTGATACCTAAGCAGTTCAGCAACGCCTTAGAATCCAGTGGCGCGGCACAAACCACGGCCAACTAAGAGGCTCGTCACCAGCGGATTGGGCCAGGCAGATCTGCTTCAGCTTCGGATTCCCACTTCATGCGTGCTTTGTCGCGCAATAACATAGATTGACAATCTATCTTTTATGTCGCATCCATCGAGGAGCGAACCCAAGGCTTGAGCCCGCTCGCATTGGGGAAAAACAGGAGCGTCCAGATGAGTGAGAAAGGTCTGAGTAGGAGAACTATCGTCGTCGACGGCGTCCTGTTGCCGGACGTGCTCGACGAGACAATGATCCGCGGCGTGATCCACGGTTTTTATGACGAAATTCGTCGTGATGACATTCTCGGCCCCATTTTCCACGACCGGATTGAGCCCGACAAGTGGCCGCAGCATCTGGCGAAGATGTGCGACTTCTGGTCTGCGACGCTACTTCGGACTTCGCGATATGAAGGCCGGCCACTACCGCCACACCTGGCCATAGCCGGTCTCGGCGAGGCGCATTTCCGTCGCTGGTTAAAGTTATTTCGGGCAACGGTACACCGCATTTGCCCGCCCGAGGTGGCAGCGCTCTTTATGGAGCGCGCGTTGCGCATCGCTCACAGTTTCCGTCTCGCGGTCGCCTTCAGCCGTGGCGAGACTACGATTGGCATCGAACCTATTGCCGAGAAAGACCTGTGATGCCGAATTGGTTTGTTAGTGGTTCCCATAACAGCACGCCAACCCAAGAGAGGCACCGTTGAGGCTGACCAACTTCTCGGACTATGCTTTGAGGATGCTGATGTACGCGGCCTCCGCCGGGGATCGCCTGATCACGATCGAGGAGACTGCTCGCACCTTCAAGGTGTCGAAGACACACCTCAACAAAGTCGCCAATACCCTGACACGCGGCGGTTACCTGAAGGCGGTCCGCGGCCGTTCCGGCGGTCTTGTCCTGGGGCTCCGGCCCGAGATGATCCGAATCGGCGATGTCATACGGCTGACCGAGCCGGATTTCGCGGTTGTGGAGTGCTTCGCCACGGGAAACCAATGTGTTCTCACCGGCTCCTGCAAGCTTTCAAGCATGTTTGGCGAAGCGATCGCCTCCTTCCAGAGCACCCTTGACCGCTACACGCTGGCCGACGTCACCCTGATGCCTCAGGATTTCCTTGGCAAGCCGTCACCACTCCGAGTTTCCGGCGTGGCGCAAAGCGGCGAGTAAGGTCGACATCTCTCTACGATCGGAGACAAAATATTGCGCCGCGAAGGATCAAGAGCCGCACCATCTCATCGCGTGATCAATTTGAGACGGCGCAGGCGGCCGTCACAGACCGGACGTATGTTCGATTTTTCCCGCACGGAGACGAGCCATGGCTGAACCAAAGAAGAACCATGAGCAGATAACGAAGCAATTTGAATCGGGTATCGACCCGGACAACAGTCTGTTGCCGATGCTGGTCGGCGGCCTTGTCCTTATCGTGATCGGCGCGATCATAGTCATGATGTTTGTCTAGTTCGCAATGAGGGCTGTGGCGCAATCGAGAAAGCGGCCTCGTGACTTGGGCGCCGCAAGCAATGCCGCGGCGCCCACGAGCTAGCTGGTATTGACTGTTAAAGATTAGAGAGGTCTTCGCGACCTGCACTGGCAGCACCCAATTCGGAAACGCTCATCCGCTGGAATGTGCCCTGACCGAGATGAATCCAACTCTTGCCCACGGAGGTGCCAGATAGTGGTCCGCATACCCACTTTCTATTTCCTGCTGCGGGTTGGTCGGCGACACGAGCGTTTTCACCGCACCGAGCGGGAAGCCGATGACGAAGGAGAGAGGCGCGGGTTGCTTAGCTGGTGGCCGGAACGTGAGAGCCGTGGCTAGTCTAGTCCGATTGCGGTGACACGAGTGCGGTCGACTACGGTGACAGTGCGCTTTTTAGCGAGCGCTCTCAAAACCCCGCCGGATCGCGAAAAAGCTCGGCATTGTCGAGCTTCGAGACCTCGATCACCGCCTGTGTGCGGCTGTAGACGTTGAGCTTGCGCAGGATTTCGGAGACATGCGCCTTGACTGTGGTCTCGCCGACCTGCAGTTCATAGGCGATCTGCTTGTTGAGCAGGCCCTGGCGCAGCATCTGCAGCACTTTGAGCTGCTGCGGCGTCAGCGTAGCCAGGCGCTGCACCATCTCGGCGCGGTCGGTGCTGTCGGCGTCGCGCGGCCGGCCTTCATAAGTCTCGGGAACATAGATCGCGCCTTCCATCACCGAGCGAATGGCGGCCGCAAGGTCGCTCTTGCGCGCCGATTTCGGGATGAAGCCGGCCGCACCGTACGACAGCGCCTCTGAAATGATCTTCGGTTCCTCATAGCCGGAGACGATGACCACCGGCAGGCGCGGATAACGCGTCCTGAGCTGCAGCAGCCCGTCAAACCCATGCACGTCGGGCATACTGAGATCGAGCAGCGCCAGGTCGAACGGCTTGGCATCCGTCAGAAGCTCGAGCGCCTCGGCAATCGAGCGTGCCTCGACCGTGTCGACTTCCGGATAGGCCATCTGCACGGCACTATGCAACGCCTCGCGAAACAGCGGATGGTCGTCAATGATCAGGAACCTGGCGCGATCGGTCATCAGCTTCATTTCGGTTTGGTCTGGCCTAGAATAGTCCTGCAACCATGGCCAGCTTATTGGCAAATAGTACATTGCCATCTTGGCCGGCTAAAGCAGAATGTGTCCATGATTTCCGCGGCGCCACGCGGCAGATGTGGCCGTTCTGAAATGCAATGCCTTGCCCGGTGGGCCAAATCGGCCGAATGTGCCGGCGACAGATCCATTGAAACAGAGACAGGTCGTGACGGACTTCCGGCTTCGCGTGACAGCCAGTGACCGCCGGCTTTCGCACTGTTGCCGGCCGCCACACGACGCTTCCCCGACGCCCGCCTTGTTCGCGGCCGCACCGATGGTATGGGCTGGTCCGGGGTCGCGCTGGTACACGGGCTGGTTTCCTGGACAAAACGCAGCAAAGCTGATGGTGCTGCCGTTCAAGCCCCGCCAGGCGCTCGATATCGTACTGGTAAGGAGCACCACCTTGCCGCCATCGCGCTTCGGGCGCGACTTTGCCCGCGATATCCAAGCTGTAGTCCACGATCTGGGCCGCGCCGAGCCAGAACCAACTGATCGCAGTCGCTGATCTTGAAGCTATACGATCCGGTTGGACCAATTTCAGCATATTCCCGTTGAGCCCAACGCCCCCCGAGGCTGACAGCACGTCGGCAATGACTTACGAAGCGTGTCCGTCTACGCGCTCGCCTGCGTTCGTTCCAACGCCTGGGACCGGGCGATTTCGTCCGGCCCCAAAGATAGTGTCTGATCAGTCGTTAGGCCGGCAACGCGCCGGACCGCTTGGCCGTCCAGGTGGCGATATAGTCCATCAGTCCTGGATTGAGGCAATCATAAGGTTCGAGCCCGATCGACTTCAGCTGTGACCTTATGCCGTCCATGCGGCTCGGATCGACACCGGACTCGATGATCGAAGAGACAAAGGCGGTGAAGCCCGGCGGCGACCAGCCGTCTTCCTGGAAGCGTTCGGGATGGATGAAGGACAGCCCCTTGAAAGCGTGGTCGCGCTCGACCGGGCCGTGCATGTGGACGCCGCAGCCGGTGCAGGCATGGCGCAGGATCAGCGCGCCCGGATCGACGATCTTCAGCTTGTCGCCGTTTTCGGTCACCGTCACGTCGTTTGTACCGGCAACCGCCACGACCGAGAACAGCGCGCCTTCCGGCTTCCAGCATTTGGTGCAGCCGCAAGCATGGTTGTGGGCGATCTGGCCCTTGACCTTCACCTTGACCGGGTTGCTGGTGCAGGCGCAGACCAGCGTGCCGCCGGCAAAGTCGGCCTTTTCCCGTGGCAGTCCATTGTCGATTTTAGGATGCAGTTTTTCCGGCATTTTTGTCTCCTCCCGTGTTGAACATCTGCATTTTTCGGCCGTTGGCTGGTTAGCCGGCGGCTTTCTCCTCCTCAGTAAACCACCACGCTCCTGATCGACTTGCCTTCATGCATCAGGTCAAAGCCCTTGTTGATGTCCTCGAGCTTCAGCGTGTGGGTGATCATCGGATCGATCTCGATCTTGCCGGCCATGTACCAGTCGACGATCTTCGGCACGTCGGTGCGGCCGCGCGCGCCGCCGAAGGCGGTGCCCATCCAGGTGCGGCCGGTGACCAGCTGGAACGGCCGCGTCGAGATCTCCTGGCCGGCGCCGGCAACGCCGATGATGACCGACTTGCCCCAGCCGCGATGCGACGATTCTAGCGCCTGCCGCATGACTTTGGTGTTGCCGGTGCAGTCGAACGTGTAGTCGGCGCCGCCGATCTGGTCGGCGCCGCGCTTGGTCATGTTGACGAGATGAGCCACGACATCGCCGTCGATCTCCTTCGGATTGACGAAATGCGTCATGCCGAATTTCTCGCCCCAGGCTCGTCTGTCGTTGTTCAGGTCGACGCCGATGATCATGTCGGCGCCGGCAAGGCGCAGGCCCTGGATGACGTTGAGGCCGATGCCGCCGAGGCCGAACACGACCGCCGTCGCGCCTTGCTCGACCTTGGCCGTGTTGATCACAGCGCCGATGCCGGTGGTGACGCCGCAGCCGATGTAGCAGATCTTGTCGAACGGGGCGTCGGCATTGACCCTGGCCACCGCGATCTCGGGCAGCACGGTGAAGTTGGAGAAGGTCGAGCAGCCCATATAGTGGAACAGCTTGTCCTTGCCGATCGAGAAGCGCGAGGTGCCGTCGGGCATCAAGCCCTGTCCCTGCGTGGCGCGGATGGCGGTGCACAGATTGGTCTTGCGCGACAGGCAGGACGGGCACTGCCGGCATTCCGGCGTATAGAGCGGGATGACATGGTCGCCCTTCCTGACCGAGGTGACGCCCTTGCCGACGTCGACGACGATGCCGGCGCCCTCATGGCCGAGGATCGCCGGAAACAGGCCTTCCGGGTCGGCGCCCGACAGCGTGAACTCGTCGGTGTGGCAGATGCCGGTTGCCTTGATCTCGACCAGCACCTCGCCATCACGCGGACCTTCGAGGTCGACCTCCATGATCTCCAGCGGCTTTCCGGCGGCGACGGCGACAGCGGCGCGCGTTTTCATCAGGCAATCCTCCCATGACGACCCATAGAGTTTCACATTCCGCCATTGCTGCGGATGAGACCGCAACACGCTCATTCATCGCCGTATCCCCGCGAAAAGGAATAGGACTAAAGCAGACACGTAAGTCCACTTGCAGGGCTTTGATAAATCTTGTGGCGTCCGCTAAGCTCATTGTGGGCACCTTGAATTCGCGCTGGTCCGGGAACAATCGGACTTTAGTGCAAGAATGGGCAGTTTTATCGATGACGAGCGCGGTGCCAGGCACTCTCGCGGCCTTTTTGTGCTTTTTTTTCCAGACCGCCAACGTTACAGGCGTGATAGCCCAGGAAGTGACGGGCAAGCAACCGGTCGCAGCCGACAGGCCGGAAAGAAAGATAACCGAAATCAGAATAGGTTATTTGCGGGCCTACGCGCCGCAACTGGCGCTTTCCCTGCTGGACCTGCCGCCACGCGACGAAGGTGTCGCCGGCGCCAATGTGGCGATCGGCGATAACAACACGACAGGAAAGTTCCTCAGCCAGAAATTCAGCCTCGACATAGCCGAGGTCAAGCCGGACGCCGACGCGGTTGAGGCGTTCAACGATCTGATTGCCAAAGGTGACCGCTATGTTGTCGCTGACCTCTCGGCCAGGCAATTGCTGTCGATCGCCGACATCGCCCGCGACAAGGGCGTTCTGGTCTTCAATGTCGGTGCCACCGACGACAGCCTGCGCGAGGAAGACTGCCGCATAAATATTTTCCATATCGCGCCGACGCGAAGCATGCTGGCTGACGCGCTGGCGCAGTATCTCGTGGTAAAGAAATGGCCGAATTGGGTGCTGCTCTACGGTTCGCATGAGCGGGATCATCTCTATGCGGACGCGTTGCGCCGCGCGGCGGCCCGCTTCGGCGGTCAGATCGTCGCCGAGAAGGAGTTCAAAGACACCGGCACGGCGCGCCGCACCGACACCGGCGCCACGCAGATACAGCAGCAGATTTCCGTGTTCACGCAGGATCTGCCGGAGCATGACGTGGTGCTTGTCGCCGATGAGAGCGAGGTGTTCGGAACCTATGTGCCCTACCGCACCTGGACACCGCGGCTGGTCGCTGGCACGGCCGGTCTTGTCGCATCGTCCTGGCATCCCGCGAGCGAGCAATGGGGTGGCATTCAAATGCAAAGCCGTTTCCTGAAGACGACCGGCCGGCGAATGCTGTCCAAGGATATGTCGGCCTGGACGGCGGTGCGGGCGGTGGGCGAAGCCAGCACGCGGACCAATGGCGACGATCCGAAGAAGATCAGCGACTACATCGGCTCGGACGATTTCTCGGTCGCCGCCTTCAAGGGACAGAAGCTGACCTTCCGCCAGTGGAACCATCAGCTTCGCCAGCCAATCCTGCTCGGCGACACCAAATCCGTGGTCTCGACATCGCCACAGGAGGGTTATCTCCACCAGATCTCCGAGCTCGATACGCTCGGCGTCGATCAGCCGGAAACGAAATGCGTCCTTAAGTAGAACCAATCGGGAGGAATTTTCGTGCAGAGACGAGCTTGCGCACTCGCCATTCTCGGCTTCATGGCCAATCCGGCGTGGGCTTACACCGTTTATGTCTCCAACGAGAAAGACAATACGATAACGGTCGTCGACACGGCGACGATGCAAGTGGTGAAGACCGTCGAAGTCGGCCAGAGGCCGCGCGGTATCACCATCTCGCATGACGGCAAGTTCATCTATTTGTGCGCCAGCGATGACGATACGATCGAAATCATCGATACCGCGACGCTGCAGATCGTTGGCACGCTGCCATCAGGCCCCGATCCCGAACTGTTCGTGCTTTCGCCCGACGGCAAGACGCTCTACGTCGCCAACGAGGACGACAATCTCGTCACCGCGATCAACGTCGAGAGCAAGCAGGTCATGACCGAGATTCCCGTTGGGGTGGAGCCTGAAGGCATGGCCGTCAGTCCCGATGGCAAAACCATGGTCAACACCTCCGAAACCACCAGCATGGCGCATTTCATCGACACCGACAGCCATGAGGTGACCGACAACGTCCTGGTCGACACGCGTCCGCGCTTTGCGCAATTCAAGCCCGACGGATCACAGATCTGGGTCAGTGCCGAAATCGGCGGTACCGTCAGCGTCATCGACAGTCTCAAACGCGAGGTGGTGAAGAAGATCCAGTTCGCGATTGCGGGACTGCGGCCCGAAACCATCCAGCCGGTCGGCATCGCAATCAGCGCGGACGGCAAGAAAGCCTATGTCGCGCTCGGCCCAGCGAACCACGTCGCCGTCATCAACACCGAAACCTACGAGGTGGAAAAATACATCCTGGTCGGCCAGCGCGTCTGGCATCTCGACTTCACCCCCGATCAGAAGACGCTGATCACCACCAACGGCAATTCCAACGACATCACATTCATCGACACGGCGACGGACGAGCCGGTTCAATCGGTTACGGTGGGCCAGCAGCCTTGGGGCGTGGCCATATCGCCCCACTAGACCGCAGCAATGATCAGGGAGGCCGACGTGATGAATATTTGCCGCGGGGATGTTGCAAGTGCACTAGATAACCAGCGCGCCCCGAAGGAGCCAGCGGCATGCAGCATGTGAGGACAAGCGGAGCTGGAGAGGAGGTGGCAGCGCTCGATGTTGCCGGCATCAGCCATTCCTATGGTCCGAAGCGAGCGCTCCAGGACGTCTCATTCTCGATCGCGCCGGGAACTTTCACCGTGCTGCTCGGCCTCAATGGGGCCGGCAAGACAACTTTGTTCTCACTGATCAGCCATCTTTACGGCACCCGCCGCGGATCGATCCGCATCTTCGGCCATGACGTCAGCCGCGCTTCGGGCGAAGCGCTCAGGCGTGTCGGCATCGTATTCCAGGCACGCACGCTCGACCTCGACCTCAGCGTCCACCAGAACCTCTCCTACCACGCCTCGCTGCATGGCATTGGCGGACACCAAGCCCGGCAGCGCATTGCCGCGCTGCTCGATACAGTCAACATGCAGGGCCGTCAGCATGACAAGGCACGCAGTCTTTCCGGCGGCCAAATGCGGCGCATCGAGATCGCGCGGGCGCTGCTCCACCGCCCTTCCCTGCTGCTGCTCGACGAGGCGACGGTCGGTCTCGACATCCAGTCGCGTGCGGGCATTTTGGCCACCATCCGCAAACTCGTCGAAACCGAGGGCATCGGTGTGCTGTGGGCGACGCATCTGATCGATGAGGTCGAAGACGGCGACCACGTCGTCGTGCTGCGGCAGGGCGACCTGGTTGCCAAGGGTAAGGTGGCCGATGTCGTTGCGACGAGCGGTGCCAGTTCGATCCGCGACGCCTTTTCCAGGCTCAACCGCATCGAAACAAGCGGCATCGCGGAGATGTCGCCATGAGCGCTCCCGCAATGCCCGCAAAAGTCGCCGCCCTCACGCCGGTGAAGTTCGAACAGTTTGGGCTCCACCACTACCTTGTTTGCCTCAAAGGGATCGTCGTGCGGGAGTGCCTGCGCTTCCTGCATCAGCGCGAGCGCTTTATATCCTCGCTGGTTCGGCCGCTCGTCTGGCTGTTCATTTTTGCCGCCGGATTCCGGCAGGTGCTCGGCGTATCGATCATCCCGCCCTACAAGACCTACGTGCTCTATGAGGTCTACATCACGCCGGGCCTGTGCGGCATGATTCTGCTGTTTTCGGGCATGCAGTCTTCGCTGTCGATGGTCTATGATCGCGAAATGGGCAACATGCGCACCCTGCTGGTCAGCCCCTTCCCGCGTTGGTTTTTACTGATCTCGAAGATGTTCGCCGGTGTCGCCGTGTCGATCGCGCAGGTTTACGCGTTCCTGATCGTTGCCTGGTTCTGGGGCGTCAAGGCCCCGCCGCTTGGCTATCTCACCGTGCTGCCGGCGCTGTTCCTGTCAGGCATGATGCTGTGCGCGCTCGGCATGCTTCTGTCCTCAATGATCAAGCAGCTCGAAAACTTCGCTGGCATCATGAACTTCGTCATCTTTCCCGGCTATTTCGCTTCTCCGGCACTCTATCCCTTGTGGCGTATCCAGGAGGCTAGCCCCCTGCTCTACAAAATCTGCCTCGCCAATCCATTTACTTACGCCGTCGAACTGATCCGCTTCGCCTTCTACGGCCAGGTTGACTGGCTGTCGCTGGGCGTCGTTGCCGGCTGCACGCTGCTGTTCCTTGCCGCCGCCATCATCGCCTACGACCCTTCGCGCGGCCTGATGACCCGCAAACAGGACACGGGAGGAAATGCCTGATGGCGCGAATGATCCATGTTCGCGGTCTGGCTCTGGTCGCCATGCTCGCGCCGGGCGTCAACGCCATGGCAGCCGACCCCGATCCAGACTGGCCCTGCATGCAGCGCAAGGTGCCGCAACTCTCGCTCGGCCAGATCTGGAGCGGACCGGACCTTCCTTCAGCCGCGAAGGACTGGTCGAAGGACCCCACCATCTCCGCCCTGATCGAGGAAGTGGCAGCTCGCCGGATGCCGATTGCGGAAGCTCAAAAGAAGATCAGGGATTTCGCCGCCTCCTTGCCGGCCGAGCAACTTGCACCCAAAATGACGATGATGGTGCAAGGCATGTTCGACCACCTGGACGCCGAGCGCTCGCAGGTGATCTCCGGCATTTCCCGCTACGCCCACAAGCAGCTCGAAATGGCCGCCGCGTTGCGCAAGGAAGCGTCCGAGGTCGATGCATTGCGGGCAACGCCGGATGCAGATCCCGAAGAGATCGATCGGCGAACCGAACAGCTGAAATTCGCAACGCGAATTTTCAATGAACGCGTCCAATCACTGACCTACGTCTGTGAAGTGCCGACGCTAATCGAGCAGCGGCTTTATCAATTGTCCAAGGCCGTCTCGGAAACGCTCGCCGCGAAGAAATAGAACCTCATTCGATCTTCGCGGCGGATATCACGATCCACGGCCGGGCAGCACGCGCCAGCGCTGAACGAAATAACCGGGATGCGTCTCGATCCACTGGGCTACCAGCGATTGCGCCTGCATGAAGGCGGTCCCGGGATTCATCGCCAGGCCGTCCACCATCTGTTCGCGTTGTTCACAGGTCTGCGGCACATCCGTCAGGCAGACCATCATAACGAGCGTGTAGAGCATTACCCCTTGTCCCCATCGATTCCCGAACCCCATGCCCGGGAGTTTCCGTGATACCGACCAGTCTGCAGGGATCGCACATACGGATCACTTACGGTGTGAAAGGAACGTGGCCCCCGCTCTTTCGCGCCGCAATATAACATGGCGCTAATCTAACGCCAACGACCGCAGGGCGTTCTCCAGAGCAATCGCGTCAGGTTGCGCCGCGCCACCGTGGTGCCGATGTTTCCAGCGTCGATGATTCCGATCTTCACGGGTGTTCGTCGATGTCATCAAACCGGGAGCCCGAGTTGCTTTCGCAGGCTTTTGTCGAATGCGGATGCGGGGACGAAACGGCGCAGGAAACTGACCTGGCGCGCCATTTTTCCAGCCGCATAGCGCCCCTTCGGAGCGGGATCGGTCGCAGCCGCCAAAACGGTCCTGGCCACCACTTCCGGCGTATCGCCTTTTTCCATCGCTTTCCGCACAGCTGCATTCATGCCAGCGCGAGCAGAGCCATAGATGTCAAGCAACTGATCCGGCCTGGCGAGATTTTCTTCAAATGAGGTGCGGGTATAGGCGGGCTCCACCAACACGACGCGAATTCCGAAAGTACGCAGTTCGTGGTCGAGCGATTCGGAGTAGCCCTCAACGGCATGCTTGGTCGACGAATAAAGCGCGAAATAGGGAGCTGGAATAAACCCCTGCACCGAGCTCAAATTGACGATTCTGCCCTTGCCTTGGCGGCGCATTGTCGGCAACACCGCTTTGGTTACTCGCATAACGCCAAAGACGTTCACGTCAAACAACGACCTGGCCTGGGCCATCGAGGACTCCTCCGCGCCACCAAGCAGGCCAACGCCGGCATTATTGACAAGCAGGTCGATGCGCCCGGTCTCGGCCAGCACGTCCTGGACAAGTTTCGCCACGGACGTGTCATCTGTCACGTCACAGGCCAGCATGGTAACGCCATCGGATCGGTCGACGACCGCGCGACGGCTGGTTCCGAACACGCGAAAGCCCGCGTTCTGCAGGGCTTTGGCCGTTGTGTGCCCGATACCGCTGGATGCCCCTGTCACCAGGGCGACGCCTAGATTGGTCTTGTTCATGGAGATCACTTCTTTCTTCGTTTTGGATTGGCGTGGGAGAAGCACGACAGGTCGGAGCGAAAGGCGTCAATCATGAGCGCCTCTGGTACTCGCGCCGGCCAGATCATCCGTCCAGCGCCGGAACAGAGCGCTGGCATTAACGCCTCCGAAGCCGAAGCCATTGGAGATTGCATAGCCCATCGCCATCGGCCGGGCCCGGTTTGCGACGAAGTCGATCCCGTCGCCGGCCGGATCGGGAGCGCTCAGATTGAGGGTCGGCGGTGCCATCTGATCCCTGAGCGCCAGGATTGCGAAGATTGCTCCGAGCCCGCCGGCGGCTCCGAGCAGGTGTCCGGTCGCCGATTTCGTTGCACTGACAGCTATCGCGAAATCGCGCCCGAACAGGCTCTTGATCGCTTCGATCTCACCCAGGTCGCCCACCGGCGTGGAGGTCGCATGGGCATTGAGATGACGAACCTCGCGGGGCGAAATCCCTGCTTGGGCGATTGCGATCTCCATGGCCCGGCGCGCACCGTCGCCGTCCTCGGGACCGGAGGTGACGTGATGAGCATCCGCCGTCGTGCCGTAGCCGACAAGCTCGGCCAGCGGTCTTGCGCCGCGCGCCAGCGCGTGGCTCAATTCCTCGATGACCAGCATGCCGGCTCCTTCGCCCATGACGAAGCCGTCCCGCGACTTGTCGAACGGTCGGGAGGCCTCATCAGGACGGTGATTAAAGGACGTCGAAAGAGAGCGTGCCGCGGCAAACCCACCGAGGCTGACAAGATTCGTGCATGCTTCCGTCCCGCCGCACACGGCAATATCGGTCTCGTTGGCGCGGATTAGGCGAGCCGCATCGCCGATCGCCTGAATGCCGGCCGCGCACGCCGTCACGGGTGCACCGAGCGGACCTTTGAAGCCATAGCGGATCGAGACGTGGCCTGCCGCGAGGTTCACCAGGAAGGACGGCACCGTAAAAGGTGATAGACGGCGGACGCCGCGCCGGTCGACCGTGCGCACCGCCTCGGTTATGGCCGGGAACCCGCCGACGCCCGAGGCGATGATCGTGGCCGTGCGCAAGCGATCCGCTTCCGAGACGGGGGCCCATCTTGCTTGGGCGAGCGCCTCTTGTGCCGCGGCCAGCGCAAAGAGAATGAACCGGTCTACCTTGCGCTGATCCTTCGGCGGAAGGATGGCTTCCGGATCGAAACCAGCGTCCGGATCTTCTTCTGTGGAGGGCACCACCCCGCCGACCTTCGCCGGCAGGTCGCACACCACATCATCCGCAAGCCTCCGGATGCCCGAGCGGCCGGCCAGGAGACGCGACCAGGACGTTTCAACATCGGCAGCAAGGGGCGTAACCGCTCCCATGCCCGTAACAACAATCCGTCGCATCTATTTTCCTGTCAGTTCGGGCGCGCCGCCACGCCGTTCAAGCGCCGGCTGATTCACGAACCTGATTGGCCGCCGCATCCAGAAAGGCCTGCGCGAGGTCAGGATCGTTGATGACGCGGGATAACATCAGCGCACCGACCATCGTCGAGAGAATGGCCATGGCCCTGCCATCGAACTCCCCGCCACTGGTCTCAGCAATGAAACGGCCGAGGATCTCGAGATGCTCCTTGATCCCGGCTTCGAACGGCGCTTTCACGTCCTTGCCCTGTCTGGCGGCATCCGAGCCGAGCGCCACGATCGGGCAGCCGTCCATCTTTTCTCCGCGATGATCCATACTGAGGTAGAACGCGATCACCGCGCCAAGCGGATCATCAGGGTTTGCCGCAGTCGCGGCCGACCATCGACGGGTGGCGCTCTCCATCGCCCGCCTGGACGCCTGCGCCGCCAGGTCGTCCTTGGATGCGAACTGCTTGTAAAACGCGCCTTGGGTCAGTCCGGCACCCTTCATCAGATCCTTAAGGCCGATACCATCAAAGCCGCGCTCCCGAAAAAGGCGGCTTGCCACGTTGATGACGGTTTCTCGGTTTTCCGCTGCCTGAGTACGACTTACGCGCATTGTTGACCTCTTTTTTAGATTGCGTTCGTAATCTATAGCCTATATAGAGTTCGAACGCAATCTAAAAAGGAGATGCGAAATGATCCGCAAAACCCTGAGCGCATCGCTCCTGGCCGCGCTGTTTCTTGCGACCCCGGCTTTTGCCGAGGGAGCCACCATCGGACGCCCGATCGAGGGCGGCAGCCTGCACGAGGGACACCTTGACATGGTTGTCTACTACGTTCCGGTCGACGGCGGCCTCCTGGAGGTCACCGCCACCTTCGCGCCGAAGACCGGGGGCGATCCGCTGCGCGTCGTCATGGGCCTCGCCGACGACGACTCCGTGGCATTTTCCATGCCGGGCCACCAGGACGCGCTCTACGCGTTCTCAAGGTCCGGGGATGAGGTGACGGTGTCGACCGAGACTGACATGCATCTGCGAGCCGACGCGACAATACGCTGAGCCGAAGTTCAGACCGCAGCCGGCGTGCTGCTGGCCGTGGACTCTCGCGTCCGCTCGGCTCGCCACACGGTGCCTCGATCACGCCATCGAATAAGTTTGGGGAGAGGTCAAATGCTATACAGTTATTTTGTCGAGAAATCGATCCGAGAGAGCTTCGACCACGTCAACAACCATCGCTGGGATGAGGCGGTGAAGGCACTCGCGCTGCATGTCCATCACCGCGTTTCCGGCGCCCACGCGCTTGGTGGTGAGCGCCACGACAAAGAAGCCATGCGCCGCTGGTTTGAGCGCCTCGGCCGCGTCCTGCCCAATCTTCATCTCACGGTCAACCACATCTGGGTGAAGGGCTGGCCGTGGCATACCACCGTGTTTGTCCAGTGGGACGGCACCGCAACACTGCTCAATGGCGACGCGTCGTACGTCAACCGTGGTCTCCACGTGTTCACCCTGCGGTGGGGCAGAGTCTATGCACTTGAGGAATTTTACGATTCACAAGCAGCGGCCCGCGGTCTTGCCGCCCAAGCGGCAGCTGGCCTCGAAGAAGCCGTCGCCGAACCAATTGTAGGCTAGCAGACGCTCAGTCAAAGCCCACCCGTTCCGTGAACGCGGGGGCGCTACCGCGTGGCCCAGCGCTTGGAGGGCGGTCGCCTCGGCTCCGCAAATGCGTGCCACCAGCGATGTCTCCCTATCCTCGGCGCGTGGACATCGGTCTGGAGATCAAAGCCGATCAGCCACTGATATGCACCATCGTTTGTCTGAAGCGTTCGCCTGGACCGCGCGCGCCCTAAGTCGCGCCACGTTTGGTGTTCGGCTCCTCGTGCGGATAGAGCTTGCCGAACAGTGGCAGGTACATCGCGCCCTTGCGCATCAGAAAATCGTGGAAGGTCGCCATCGCCGGCGAGATCGCGTGATCGCTGCGCATCACTGAAAACCATTGCCGGCGGATCGGCATGCCGACAACGTCGAGGATAACCAGCCGGCCGGCTTCGGTTTCGGCAGCGATGGTGTGGGCAGAGATGAATGCGATACCGAGCCCGGCCATCACCGCCTGCTTGATGGTCTCGTTCGAGTCCATCTCGACGCCGAGATCGTCGATGCGGCCGGGGACGTCGCTCAGGAATATTTCCAGTGAGATGCGCGTTCCGGAGCCGGGCTCGCGAATGAGGAAATGCTCCTCGGCGATCCGCTCCTTGGAAATGTCGCGTGCCGACGCCAGCGGGTGGTCGGGCGGTGCGATGATGACCAGCGGGTGATCGCCGAAGACCGAAGCACGCACCGGGACTTCCTTGGCCGGGCGTCCCATCAGCGCGATATCGATGTCGTGGTTCTTCAGATTGTCGATCGTCTCGGCGCGGTTGCCGATGGCAAGGCGCATGTCGATATCGGGATGTTCCTTCATGAAGGCGGCCATCAGCCGCGGTGCGAAATATTTGGCCGTGGAAACGACGCCGAGCCGCAAGCTGCCGGCGCGCACGCCCTTGATTGCATCCATCTTGTCTTCGAGCAGACGAAGCCGCTCCTCGATGGCCTGTGCCGTCTCGACGAAGGCCAGACCTGCGGCAGTGGGACGCATGCCGTCCGACGTCCGGTCGAACAAGGCCAGTTGGAACTCCTCCTCCACCTGCCGCAACTGGATCGTTACCGCTGGAGGAGACAGGCCTAACACCTTGGCCGCGCTGACGATTTTTCCGTGGCTAATGATCGCCTGAACGGTCTTGAACTGCTTGAGCGTGAGGTTTCTCATATGGCATACTAAAATTTTTTTACTGCCTAAGTAAAGTTATTGAATTTTACTTATCCAGCGTCGTTTGTTCTCCTTTCCCAATCCGGCCGACCCGAGGAGAGGCGGCTGGATCGGGAGGTTACGATGCCAGCGGCAACGCTCGACGCTTTTCTGAACTCCTATCTTGGCGAGCCGGACGAACTGCGCTCCGCCGTCGTAGCGACCATCCGTCAGCTGACGCAGGCGGCCACCACGATCCGCAACACCATCAATCAAGGGGTGCTCGGCACGGCCTTTGCGGGAACCCGCGGCGCCAATGCTGACGGCGACATCCAGAAGGATCTCGATGTCTTCGCCGATGACATCTTCCTCGATGCCATGCGCCACGCTCCGATCGCGCTCTACGCTTCCGAGGAACTGGAGCAGCCGGTGCTGCTCGACAGGCAAGCGCCTCTTGCCATCGCCATCGACCCGCTCGACGGCTCATCCAACATCGACACCAACGTGTCGATCGGAACGGTCTTCTCGCTCCTCCCTGCAATTGGTGCGCCGGATGGGAATCCGGCCGCCTCCTTTTTGCAGGCAGGCGTGAACCAGCTGGGCGCCGGTTTCTTCATCTACGGCCCGCAGCTGGCGCTGGTTCTGTCGCTCGGCAGCGGTACGCATGTCTTCGTTCTCTCGACCCGGCTCGGCACCTTCGTCCAGGCCTACGAGAGCCGGATCATCCCACAGCGAACCCAGGAGTTCGCCATCAACGCCGCCAACTACCGGCATTGGGACGAGGCGGTGCGGCTCTACATAGACGACTGCCTTGAAGGCACCGAAGGCCCACGTGAGAAGGACTTCAACATGCGCTGGATCGCCTCCCTGGTCGCGGACTGTTACCGCATATTGATGCGCGGCGGCGTATTCCTGTATCCAGGCGACAAGCGCAAGGGCTACAGGCAGGGGCGACTTCGCCTCGTCTATGAGGCAAACCCGATCGCCTATCTCGTCGAACAGGCGGGCGGTGCCGCCACCGATACGATCACCCGCATCCTCGAAATCGAACCAGAGAACCTGCACCAGCGCGTGCCCATGGTTTTCGGATCGGCGCGCGAAGTCGCGCGCATCACCCGCTACCACACCGAACCGAGCGCCATCGGCGAACGCGCGCCGCTTTTCAGCCGCCGCGGCCTTTTCAGGGCCTGAAGACCATGTCGGCAAAGCACCCCATCATTACCATCACCGGGTCGTCGGGCGCAGGCACTACCTCTGTCAAGCGCATCTTCGAACTGATCTTCCGGCGCGAGAACATCGGGGCCGCCTTCATCGAAGGCGATGCTTTCCATCGCTACGACCGCGCCACGATGAAGGCGAAGGTGGCCGAGGAGGAAAAGGCGGGCAATCCGAACTTCACCCACTTTCATGCCGAGGCCAATGAGCTGGCAATCCTCGAAGAGGTATTCGAGGAATATGGCCGCCGGGGAACCGGAAAGACCCGCACCTACATCCATGACGAAGACGAGGAGAAGCAGTACGGCACGCGGCCGGGACATTTCACCGAATGGCGCGAATTTCCGCCGAGCGACCTGCTCTTCTACGAGGGCCTGCATGGCTGCGTCGTCACCGACAAGATCAACCTGGCCAGGCACGCGGACCTCAAGATCGGCGTGGTGCCGGTCATAAATCTCGAATGGATCCAGAAGATCCATCGCGACCGGGCAACGCGCGGCTATTCCACCGAGGCGGTGATGGACGTGATCCTGCGTCGCATGCCGGACTATGTCCGCTACATCGTCCCGCAGTTTTCGCAGACCGCCATCAACTTCCAGCGCGTGCCGATCGTCGACACGTCCAATCCATTCATTGCGCGCTGGATTCCGACGCCCGACGAATC
The DNA here is from genome assembly GCF_040321085.1 of Mesorhizobium sp. M0522. Classification (NCBI taxonomy): domain Bacteria; kingdom Pseudomonadati; phylum Pseudomonadota; class Alphaproteobacteria; order Hyphomicrobiales; family Phyllobacteriaceae; genus Mesorhizobium; species Mesorhizobium sp. M0522. The sequence continues at coordinate 60,506 of NZ_JAMYQW010000022.1, read as the reverse complement.
GATGCTGGTTATCCGCTTCGCCAATCCCCGCGGCATCGATTTCCCCTACCTGCTTTCGATGATCCACGACTCGTTCATGTCGCGGCCGAATTCCATAGTGGTGCCCGGCAACAAGCTCGACCTTGCCATGCAGCTGATCCTGACGCCGCTCATCCTGCAATTGATCGAACGCAAGAACCGTGTGTCGTGAGGAGGACGCCATGAACAGCCAGGCAGCAGCATTGAAGCCCGTCGCCGCCGTCTCGGAACGCGACATGGCCAACGCCATTCGCGCACTGGCGATGGACAGCGTCCAAAAGGCCAATTCCGGTCATCCGGGCATGCCGATGGGCATGGCCGATGTCGCAACGGTGCTGTTCAGCCGCTTCATCAATATCGATCCGTCGGCCCCCAACTGGCCCGATCGTGACCGCTTCGTGCTGTCGGCCGGGCACGGCTCGATGCTGCAGTATGCGCTGCATTACCTGCTAGGCTTTGAAGACATGCCGATCGAAGAATTGCAGCGGTTTCGCCAGCTGGGCAGCCGCACCGCCGGACATCCGGAATATGGCCATGCGCTTGGCATCGAGACGACGACCGGCCCGCTTGGACAAGGCATTTCGACCGCTGTCGGCATGGCGCTGGCGGAGCGCATGCTGGCGGCCCGCCACGGCGCCGATCTCGTCGACCATTTCACCTACGCGATCGCCGGCGACGGCTGCCTGCAGGAAGGCATCAGCCACGAGGCGATCGATCTTGCCGGTCACCTGAAGCTCTCCCGGCTGATCGTCTTTTGGGACGACAATGCGATCTCGATCGACGGGCCCACTTCCCTGTCGACATCGATGGACCAGCCGGCGCGGTTCAAAGCCGCTGGATGGCATGTCCAGTCGGTGAACGGCCACGACACCGAAACCGTTGCGGCGGCAATCGAAGCGGCGCAGCAATCGGACCAGCCGTCTCTGATCGCCTGCCGCACGGTGATCGGCAAGGGAGCGCCCAATCTGGGCGGTTCGGAAAAGACGCATGGCGCGCCGCTGGGCGATGCGGAGATCGCCGCGACGCGCGAAAACATCGGCTGGGCCTTCGCGCCGTTCGAGGTGCCGGACGATATCCTTTTCGCCTGGCGCGAGATTGCCGGCCGCGGTCAAGCGGCACGCCGCGCCTGGGAGCAGCGGCTTGCCGCCTCGCCGCGGCGCCAGGCCTTCGAGGCCGCGGTCGCCGGCGCCCTGCCCGACGCGGTCTTCGAAGCGCTCGGCGCCTTCCGCAAGGAACATGTCGGGAAGGCCACCAAGGTTGCAACGCGAAAAGCCTCGGAAATGGCACTCGCTGCGATCAATGGCGCAACCGAACTGACCGTCGGCGGCTCCGCCGATCTGACGCATTCGAACCTGACGATCACCAAGGGTATGAACCGCATCGCGCCGGGTGACTACGCCGGCCGGTACATCCACTACGGAATCCGCGAGCACGGCATGGCCGCAGCCATGAACGGCATCGCACTGCATGGCGGCTTCGTGCCTTATGGCGGCACGTTCCTGTGCTTCGCCGACTACGCGCGCGGCGCGATGCGGCTCTCGGCGCTCATGGGCCAGCGCGTCATCTATGTGATGACGCATGATTCCATTGGTCTCGGCGAGGACGGCCCGACCCACCAGCCGGTCGAGCACCTGGCGATGCTGCGGGCGACGCCAAACCTCAACGTCTTCCGTCCGGCCGACATCATCGAAACGGCGGAGTGCTGGGAACTGGCGCTGAAGAGCGAGAAGCGGCCAAGCGTGCTGGTGCTCTCGCGCCAGAACCTGCCGATGCTGCGCCAAGCACCTAGCGACGAGCCACACAGCGACGAGAACCGGTCGAGCCGGGGCGCCTACATCCTGCGCGAGCCAGCCGGGCACCGCGCGGTGACGCTGATCGCCACCGGCTCGGAGGTCGAAATCGCGGTTGCCGCCGCCCTACGGCTGGAGACCGAGCACGGCGTCGCCGCCGCGATTGTCTCGATGCCGTGCTGGGAGCTTTTCGAGGAGCAGGACGCCGGCACCCGCAAGGCCGTCCTCGGCTCGGCGCCCCGCATTGCCATCGAAGCCGCAGCACGGCTCGGCTGGGACCGCTGGATCGGCGACACGGGCACTTTCGTCGGCATGGCCGGTTTCGGCGCCAGCGCCCCTGCCCCGGACCTTTACCGGCATTTCGACATCACGCCCGAAGCCGTCGCGGCAGCGGCGCTGAAGCTCATCATCTAGGAGGACGACCATGGCCCGCATCACCCTTCGCCAGCTTCTCGACCATGCCGCCGAGCACGGCTACGGGGTGCCGGCATTCAACATCAACAACATGGAACAGGGCCTCGCCATCATGGAGGCCGCCAGGGCCTGCGATGCGCCGGTTATCATCCAGGCCTCGCGCGGCGCCCGTTCCTATGCCAATGACATCATGCTGGCCAAGATGATGGAGGCGTTGACCGAAATCCATCCGGCCGTTCCGCTATGCATCCATCAGGATCACGGCAACAACGAGGCCACCTGCCTATCGGCGATCCGCCACGGCTTCACCTCGGTGATGATGGACGGATCGCTGATGGCGGATGCCAAGACACCGGCGAGCTACGATTACAACGTCGCCATCACCGAACGTGTCGCACGCATGGCACATTGGGTCGGCGCTTCGGTCGAAGGCGAGCTCGGCGTGCTCGGCTCGCTGGAAACCGGCCAGGGCGAGGCCGAGGACGGGCACGGCGCCGAAGGTGCGCTTTCCCATGACCAGCTTTTGACCGATCCCGATCAGGCGGTCGACTTCGTGACGGCCACCCGGGTCGACGCGCTGGCGATCGCCTGCGGTACCTCGCACGGCGCCTATAAATTCAGCCGCAAGCCTGACGGCGGTATCCTGGCCATGCAGGTGATCGAGGCGATCCACGAAAAGCTGCCCAACACGCATCTGGTCATGCACGGGTCTTCCTCCGTGCCGCAGGAACTGCAGGACATCATCAACAACTATGGCGGCGAGATGCCCCAGACCTTTGGCGTCCCGGTCGAGGAAATCGAGCGCGGCATCCGCTACGGCGTGCGCAAGGTCAACATCGACACCGATTGCCGAATGGCCATGGCCGGGCAGTTCCGCCGCGTTGCGACGGAGGACCCGCGCGAATTCGATCCGCGTAAATTCCTGAAACCCGCCATGGACGCCCTGCGCGACCTTTGCCGCGATCGCTTCGAACGCTTCGGCACCGCAGGCCACGCGTCGAAGATCAGGGTGATCGCCATGGATGAGATGGCGAAACGTTACGCCGCAGGAAAGCTCGACCCCCAAATCGCAACCGCGAAAGCCGCCTGAGCGGCAAACAGGAGACCTGCCATGAACAAGATCGACATGCCCTCAGCAGGCACGCTCAAGGAAGGCAAGGAACGCTACAGGTCGGGCGTCATCCCCTACAAGAAGATGGGCTACTGGGAGCCGGACTACCGGCCCAAGGAGACCGACCTGATCGCCATGTTTCGGATCACGCCGCAGCCCGGCGTCGACCACGAGGAAGCAGCCGCAGCCATCGCCGGTGAATCCTCTACCGCGACATGGACCGTGGTGTGGACCGACAGGCTGACCGCCTGCGAGCTCTACCGCGCCAAGGCATTCAAATCCGAGCCGGTCCCGAACACAGGTCCAGGCACCAGGATCGAGCAACAGTACTTCGCCTATATCGCCTACGACCTCGACCTGTTCGAGCCCGGCTCCATCGCCAACCTGACTGCATCGATCATCGGCAACGTGTTCGGCTTCAAGGCCGTCAAGGCCTTGCGGCTCGAGGACATGCGCATCCCGGTGGCTTACCTCAAGACCTTCCAGGGCCCGGCGACCGGCATCGTGGTGGAACGCGAGCGGCTCGACAAGTTCGGCCGGCCGCTGCTCGGCGCAACGACGAAGCCGAAGCTTGGCCTGTCCGGCCGCAACTACGGCCGCGTCGTCTACGAGGCGCTGAAGGGTGGCCTCGACTTCGTCAAGGATGACGAGAACATCAACTCACAGCCCTTCATGCATTGGCGCGACCGCTTCCTCTACTGCATGGAGGCTGTGAACAAGGCGTCGGCCGCCACCGGCGAAGTCAAGGGCCATTATCTCAACGTCACCGCCGGCACGATGGAGGACATGTACGAGCGCGCCGAATTTGCAAAACAGCTTGGCTCCTGCATCGTCATGATCGACCTCGTCATTGGTTACACGGCAATCCAGTCGATGGCCAAGTGGGCACGCCGCAACGACATGATCCTGCACCTGCACCGGGCCGGCAACTCGACCTATTCGCGCCAGAAGAACCACGGCATGAATTTTCGCGTCATCTGCAAATGGATGCGGATGGCCGGCGTCGATCACATCCATGCCGGCACGGTGGTCGGCAAGCTGGAAGGCGACCCGCTGATGATCAAGGGGTTTTACGACACGCTGCGCGAGGAGCGCACGCCGAAGAACCTCGAAACCGGGCTGTTCTTCGATCAGGACTGGGCCTCGCTCAACAAGGTGATGCCCGTCGCCTCCGGTGGCATCCATGCCGGCCAGATGCACCAGTTGATCCATTATCTCGGCGAGGACGTCATCCTGCAGTTCGGCGGCGGCACGATCGGCCATCCGGACGGCATCCAGGCCGGCGCGACGGCCAATCGCGTCGCGTTGGAGGCGATGATCCTCGCCCGCAACGAGGGCCGCGACTATCTGCGCGAAGGGACCAAAATCCTCGAACAGGCGGCCAGATGGTGCACGCCGCTCAAGGCGGCCCTGGAGACGTGGAAGGACGTCACCTTCAACTACGAATCGACCGACACGGCCGACTTTGTGCCAACCGCAACGCCGAGCTTCTAGACGAAAGGAACCGTCGCCATGATGACCAATCCCGGAAACAAGGTCACGCAGGGACAGTTTTCGTTCCTGCCCGAGCTAACCGATGAGCAGATTTCGGCGCAGATCAAATACGCGCTGAAAAACCACTGGGCGGTCAGCGTCGAATACACGGACGATCCGCATCCGCGAAACACCTATTGGGAAATGTACGGCAACCCGATGTTCGACCTGAGGGACCCGGCGGGCATCCTGCTTGAAGTCAACAATTGCCGGAAAGCCATGCCCAACATGTATGTCCGGGTCACCGCCTTCGATTCGACCAAGGGCTGGGAAGCACCGCGCATGTCATTCATCGTCAACCGGCCACCCAATGAACCCGGGTTCCGGCTGCTGCGCCAGGAACGTGACGGCCGCAGTCAGAGCTATTCGATCGTGCCTTATGCGACCGACAGGCCCGAAGGCGAACGGAGCTAGGCGAACCATGCTGGACGCGATAGCAAAGAGCGCTGCCGCGCAGGGCGAATCGGTTGATCTACAGGCCGAGTTCGAGGCGTCCAACATCGACGAGGTGATGGACAAGCTCGACCGCGAACTCGTCGGCCTGAAGCCCATCAAGAACCGCATCCGCGAGATCGCTGCGCTGCTCCTGGTCGACCGGCTTCGCCGTAAGTTCGGGCTGATCTCTGGCGCACCGACGCTGCACATGAACTTTACGGGAAATCCCGGTACCGGAAAGACCACCGTGGCGCTCAGAATGGCCGAAATCCTGCATCGTCTTGGCTATGTCCGCGAAGGGCATATGGTCGCGGTGACGCGCGACGATCTCGTCGGCCAGTATGTGGGCCACACCGCGCCCAAAACCCGCGAAGTGATCAAGCGCGCCATGGGAGGGGTGCTTTTCATCGACGAGGCCTACTATCTCTACAAGCCCGAGAACGAACGCGACTACGGCCAGGAATCGATCGAAATCCTGCTGCAATGCATGGAAAACAACCGTGACGATCTGGTTGTGATTCTTGCCGGCTACAAGGACAAGATGGACCGCTTCTTCGACAGCAATCCCGGCATGCGCTCGCGCATCGCCCACCACCTCGACTTTCCCGACTACGGCGTCAGCGAACTCAAATCGATCGCCGAGATCATGCTGGCGGAACAGAATTACCGGCTCAGCGAGGCGGCGGCCAAGGCGCTCGAAGAGTATCTCCCGATCCGCATGCGGCTGCCGCATTTCTCCAACGCCCGCTCGGTCCGCAATGGGCTCGACCGGGCGCGGCTTCGCCAGGCCAGCCGGCTTTTCGCGTCGCGCGACCGGGCGTTGACGAAAACTGACCTTATCACCATTGAGGAATCCGATATTCGCGGCAGCCGCGTGTTCGCGGAAGGCAAGCTCGAAGGCGAACCGGACACGAAGGCGCGCTGACAAAATGACGCCGGTTGGTGTGCAGCGACCGGAAACGGACGACAGAATGGGAGCCGACGATCATGGATACCAAGACAATCATCGCGCCCTCGGTGCTTTCCGCGGACTTCTCGCGGCTCGGCCACGAGGTCGAAGCGGTCGTCCGGGCGGGTGCCGATTGGATCCATCTCGATGTGATGGATGGCCATTTCGTGCCCAACATCACCTTCGGTCCGCCGGTGGTCAAGGCGATCCGTAATCGAACGGACAAGGTCTTCGACTGCCACCTGATGATCGCGCCGGCCGACGCCTATCTCGGCGCCTTCGCCGATGCCGGCTGCGACATCATTACGGTGCATGCCGAGGCCGGACCGCATCTCGACCGTTCGCTGCAGGCAATCAGAAATCTCGGCAAGAAGGCCGGCGTGTCGCTGAACCCGTCGACGCCGGAAAGCGTCATCGAATATGTGCTCGACCGGCTCGATCTTGTGCTTCTGATGACCGTCAATCCGGGCTTCGGCGGCCAAGCCTTCATTTCGGCTGTCGTCGACAAGGTCAGGCGGGTCAAGGCGCTGATCGGCAACCGCCCGATCGACATCGAAATCGACGGCGGCGTCACCCCCGAGAGCGCTCCGCTGGTCACCGCGGCCGGCGCCAATGTGCTGGTCGCCGGCTCGGCCATCTTCAAGGGTGGCACCGAGGCTGCCTATCGTGCCAATATCGACGCCATCAGGCAGGCGGCCGACGGGGCGATCCGGAAAGCCGCGTAAACCGTCACATCGGAGTGCAAATATGGCGGCAATCCCACCTGTCTGCGATTTCGGCTGGCAAGCCACTGATGCCGTTATGCCCGGCGTCGACGGCACATCGCATTCGATTTTCAGCCACGCCGGCCCGAACGGGCTGGTGGTGGCCTTCATCTGCAACCACTGCCCCTATGTGAAGGCGGTGATTTCACGGATGGTGCGCGACGCCAATGACCTCAAGGCCGAAGGCATCGGCTTCGTCGCGATCAACTCCAACGATAGCGACGCCTATCCAGATGATTCCTTCGACAACATGAAGCTCTTTGCCAGGACGAACGGCTTCACTTTCCCCTATCTCCATGACGAGCACCAGACGGTGGCGCGTGCCTATGGAGCCGTTTGCACCCCGGATTTCTTCGGGCTCAACAGCGAGTTGACGCTGCAATATCGCGGCCGGCTGGACGCGTCGCGACGCGACGCCGAATTGCCCGGGCTGAGGCGCGACCTGTTCGAGGCGATGAAGCAGGTTGCCCGAACCGGCGACGGACCGCTTGACCAGATCGCTTCGATCGGCTGTTCGATCAAGTGGAAGGATGCTGCATGAACGTCGGCGCAGGCAGGCCGTTTCGCTCGCGCAAGGCGATCCTGTTCGATCTTGACGGCACACTGGTCGATTCGGCGCCTGATATTGCGGCCGCCGTCAACGAATTGCTGGCCGGACGCGATCTGCCGCCGCTGCGCCTGGATCAGGTCAAGGCCATGATCGGCGGCGGCATCAGGAAACTGGTCGAAAGGGCCTTCGCGGCTTCCGGCACGCCGCTCCTCGGCATCGCGCTCGATGAGGCCAACCGCGTCATGGCGGCGATCTATCGCAGGCATCTGACCGGCCGCACGAGGCTGATGCCTGGCGTCAGGGAGGTTCTCACGCACTTGCATTTGAGCGGAATAGCCATGGCCGTGGTGACCAACAAGCCGCAGCTGGCGGCTCGCGAAATCCTGCTGCATTTTCGGCTGACGGACTATCTCGGCGCGATCATCGGCGGAGACGCGGTGACATACTTGAAACCGGCGCCAGACGCGCTGTTGCTGGCGCTCGACCTGCTTCAGGTCGAACCTCGTGACACGCTGATGGTCGGAGACAGCAGCGCCGACGTGGCCGCCGCCCGCGCCGCCGGCATGGCAGTCATTCTGCTGCGTGGCGGATACAGCCAAATTCCCGTTGAAGAGCTTTGCGCCGACCTCGTTTGCGACAGCCTGTTCGATCTGCCGTCAGCGATGCGAAGGCTGCAAGACGCTGCGTGACCCATGCGCAAAGCCGAGCCAACGCCGGCCGAGCGCAATCCAACGGCCGGCGGTACCGCGTTATTTTGAGAATTGCTTCAGATAAGCAATGACGTTGGCGATGTCCTCGTCTTTCTTGAGGCCGACAAACGCCATCTTGGTTCCTTTGACCATCGCCTTGGGATCGCGAAGGTAGGTCGTCAGCGTCGCCTCATCCCATTTGACGCCGGACTTGCCGGCCTCGGTCATGGCCTTGGAATAGCTGAACCCCGGGTGCGTCCCGGCCGTTCGGCCGATAACGCCGTTCAAGGACGGACCGACCTTGTTCTGGTCCTTGTCTGCGACGTGGCAGACCTTGCATTTGGCGAAGACCTTCTCACCCGCCGCGGCATCCTGTGCCTGAGACTGGGTAGTGACAAAGGTGGCGACGGACACGGCGGCGAAAAATGCGACTGCGCGCATGGCATTTCCTCATTGATCGTGTGAGTGCCCGGGACACTTTACGCGTGTCGATGCCTTGATCGCCGGCATTCGTTTTAAAGCGGGAGAGCGAACTATTCGTCCTTCCTCCCCGGACTGGCAGCACCTGCACGCCTCGAAAAGCTAGACTGCCGATGAAGGAAGTCAATCGTACAAAGGTCCTGTTTCGTTTCCCGACTGCGCGAAGGGAAGTGTGTAGCGACACGCGGTCCATATCATTGACGCCTGTTGGCCGAACGCGTAGCCTCCCTCCAACCGGTTTGCTGTTTGGGCACCTTCAGGAATCCGCGCAACTCCAAAGCACGAACTCTGGAGAGTTCGCCGCGCAGGCGACGATAAGTGCCAAATGGACATGGTCGATCTCATATTAACGGTGTGCCTTAGCGCCAATCCGGGCAATTGCCGAGATGAACATCTCTATTTCGAGAGCCGCGGCTCTCTGTTCCAATGCATGTTCCTATCGCCCGCCGAGATCGCAAAATGGTCTCAAGGAACATCCGAGTCTCAAGGTCGTGCGCTGGAAATGTGCCGTTCCGAGCAAGGAACGATCGATTTGATCGACATTCCTGGTTCGTCGACGACCCTAAAAGAGGAGACGCCATGATGATTTCGCGGCGCACGACGCTGCGATTGGCGGCTCTGGGTGCCATCCTCGCCTCAAAGCCGGTTGCCGTCTTTGCGAAAGCTAAGGTCCGAATTGGTGTCCTGAAGTTCGGCACCGTGAGCTGGGAACTCGATACGTTGAAACGCCACAAGCTCGACGAGGCCAACAGGATCGATCTGGAAATCGTCTACTTCGCCGGGGAGGATGCGACCAACGTCGCGCTGCTGGCCGGCGCGATCGACATGATCGTGACCGATTGGCTGTGGGTCTCGCGCCAGCGCTCCGAGGGCGGCGACCTTACATTGGCCCCTTATTCGACCGCCGTAGGGGCAATCATGGTGAGGGAGGAATCGCCGATCCGGACGCTCGCCGACCTCAAGGAAAAGAAAATCGGTGTCGCCGACGGCCCGCTCGACAAGAGCTGGCTACTGGTCCAGGCGCTGGCCAGACGCGATCACGGCCTCGACCTGCCGACAGCCTGTGACGTCGTCTTTGGCGCGCCGCCGCTGATTTCTGAAAAGGCGATGCAAGGCGAACTCGATGCCGTGCTCAATTTCTGGCATTTCTGCGCCCGGCTCGAGGCCAACGGCTTTCGTCGGTTGATCGGCGCGGATGATGCGGCGAAAGCGCTTGGTGCCTCGGGCCCCGTATCGGCGCTCGGCTACGTCTTCCACGACCAATGGGCGAACGACAATCCGGATGCCGCCCGAGGCTTCGTCAAGGCCTCCAAGCAGGCCAAGGAGTTGCTGGCCAGATCCGATGAAGAATGGCTGCGCCTGGCGCCGCTCATTCGCGCAGAAGGCAAGGAGCTGGAAAAACTGCGCGACCGCTATCGCCAGGGCATCCCAAGACGGCCGGTCGCCGAAGAAGCGGCCGATGCGGGCAAACTCTATCACGTGCTGGCCGCGATAGGCGGCGAGAAGCTGGTTGGCAGGGCGCCCGAGATGGCGCCCGGCACGTTCTGGCCGGAACTCGCGAAATGACCGCAACGGAAGACAAGTCGGGTCGATCCGGCTTTGCGACGCCGCTGACACCAGCGCTGACGGTAACGGTTTCCCTGATTGGACTTTGCCTGCTGTGGGGCCTCGCGGCTCATCTGTGGCAAAGCCGTGCTTTCCCCCCACCAGGGCAGGTCTGGCAGGTACTGCTCAGGGAAGCGGCGAGCGGTGACCTTTTTTATCATCTTGGCGCCACGCTCGGACGGGTTGCTGCGGCGTACGTCGCCGCAATGATTATCGGCTCGGTCATCGGCGTCATCCTCGGAAGCTACCGCGGTGCGGACCGGTTCTTCAGTCCGTGGGTGGTCCTGTTTCTCAACATTCCCGCGCTGGTGGTCATCGTGCTCGCCTATATCTGGTTCGGCCTCAACGAGGCGGCGGCGATTGGCGCAGTTGCCGTGAACAAGATCCCCAATGTCGTGGTGACGATGCGCGAAGGCGCCAGGGCGTTTGATCCGCGTTATGCCGAAATGGCCGCCGTCTACCGCTTCGCCCCACTCGAGCGCATCCGCCATGTCCTGCTGCCGCAACTGCAGCCCTATTTTGCCGCGGCCTCGCGGTCCGGCATCGCCCTCATATGGAAGATCGTCCTGGTGGTCGAACTGCTCGGCCGCTCCAATGGCGTCGGTTTCCAGATCTATCTCTATTTCCAGCTCTTCGACGTCGCCGCCATTCTCGCGTACACGCTGGCTTTCGTGGCGGTGATGCTTGTCATCGAACTTCTCCTGGTGCAGCCCATTGAACGACATGCAACCCGTTGGCGCCGCCGTCCCGCTTAGGGTCGACATCGCCGAAAAGACCTTCAGGTCCGCGCAAGGTGTGTCGATCACGGCGCTTCAGGGTCTGTCCTTCGAGGTCCGGCCGGGCGAATTCGCTTGCCTGTTTGGGCCGTCGGGCTGCGGCAAGACCACGACGTTGCGCATCCTGCTTGGACTGGACAAAGACTTTTCCGGCTCTTTCCAACTGCCGCAAGGCGGCTCGAACCGCATCGCCGCCGTGTTCCAGGAGCCTACTTTGCTGCCATGGCGGACGGTGGAGCAGAATGTCAGGCTGGCGCTGCCGAAAAGCCTAAGAGCGAAGAGTCTCGACGAGCTGTTTGACACTCTCGGCCTCGCCGGCATGCGCTCGCTCTATCCGGCGGAGCTTTCGCTCGGCCTTGCGCGCAGGGCAGCGCTTGCCAGGGCCTTCGCCACCGAACCGGCGGTACTTTTCCTGGACGAACCCTTTGCCTCCATCGACGAACAGACCGCCGAGCGGCTTCGGCAATTGCTTTTGACCGTCTGGTCAGCGCGGCCTACGACCGCCTTGATGGTAACCCACAATCTGCGCGAGGCACTGATGCTGTCGGACCGCATCATCGTGCTTGCGCAGCGCCCTGCCCATGTGCTCGGCATGTTCGACGTAGGCTTGCCGCGGCAACATCGCAACCCACAGGTGATGAGCGACCTTTTGCTGTCGTTCCAGCAAAAATTTCCGGGCGTGGCCTGATCGCCTTACGGCTCGAATGCGGATTGCAAGGTATTTCGCAGCCAATGGCCAATAAAACGGCGAGACTGTGAGGCACCGCCACGCGCGCCTGTTTCGCCTGATTAAAAGCAACGTACGTCGGCTTCAGCCTGCGCGCGTTTCAGTTCCGTGCGCGCCGCCTTCGCTGGCGCGCTTTCGCGAAACAACCCTGCGGCCTCCCCTGTCGTCAGCGACATGCTTTTGAAGGTCTCCGCCCTCTCATAGTGATCGTAAGGAAGGATCGAGGCGATAACATCGATCGAGCAGGAACAGCTTTCAAGCGCCTGACGTGTCTGGCCATTTGTTTGCATGCAGCCGAGCACGTAGTCGGCAATCGTTGCCGTCGGGTAGTCTCCCGCGGCGCTGGCCAAGTTCGCAAAGGCCAGCGTCGCCGCAAAGGCCACCGGCAAGGTGAGAGATCCAACAGACCTTATCATGAGGAACCTCCAGTTGGCCTGGACACCATGCATCCAGACGGGATCATCGCTCCAATTGGCGACGTGCCGCAAAGCCAGTCAAGCTCCCATGGCCTGCGTATACGACCAAAGGAGGAATGCCCTATCGACCGACAAGAGCCAGCTTCATGACCCCCTGCGCACCCTCTTTCACGCGTTCATTTCATGCGTCGCTCACTATCGGCAGCCAGCGAGATGCACGCATACTTACTCCGAGGTGCCTCGTAGAATATATCGAAATAAAGTCAAATGTGTATCACCTTGAGAATACGGGAACAATATGGCTGCTATATATGTCGCAGCTGGCGGCCATCCTCTTATTAGTTTTTTACCCGATGCTTATTTTACTTGTTTCTAAATATTGCATCGCACCATAATCGATATTGCAGCGCAACGACGCATTGTAGGTTTTTGCTTGCCTGGTCTTTTACGATGACATAGCTTTTCCCTGTTTCCGGCTTCAAGAGCGCCACCGTCATCAGGGAGCGGCGGCAGTCTTTCGAAGACCAAGGGGGGCGGGCGGTAACGGTGCCCTCTGCTTCGGGGTAGGTCGTGACAGCTGCCGGAAAATAACTTCCCAACATGAATTGCTTGGGCAGGCCCCTGTGGGGCTTGACGGTCGATTCTTCACTGTGAACCCGGGAGGATTTTGGATGCGTGTACTTGCGAAAACTACCTACATACTGACGACCGCGGCGTTTTTATCGCTCGGCGCTGCCTATACGGCTTCGGCCAATGAAGACCTTGCAAAGCTCGCATCGGATGCGAAGAACTGGGCGATGCAGACGGGTGACTACGCCAACACCCGCTATTCCAAACTCAACCAGATCACTGCGGACAATGTGAAGAACCTGCAGGTCAAATGGAGCTTTTCCACCGGCGTGCTGCGTGGTCACGAAGGCGGGCCGCTGATCATCGGCGACGTGATGTATGTCCATACGCCTTTCCCAAACAACGTCTTTGCTCTCGACCTCAAGAATGACGGCAAGATCCTGTGGAAATACGAGCCCAAGCAGGACTCGAACGTCATTCCGATCATGTGCTGCGACACGGTCAATCGCGGTGTCGCCTATGGCGACGGCAAGATCATTCTCAACCAGGCCGACACCACCGTCGTCGCGCTCGATGCCAAGACCGGCAAGGTCGTCTGGTCTGTCAAGAACGGCGACCAGACCGACGGCGGAAAAGGCGAATCCGGCACGTCGGCACCCGTAGTCATCAAGGACAAGGTGCTCGTGGGCGTCTCCGGTGCTGAATTCGGTGTTCGCGGCTGGCTGGCCGCCTACAATCTGAAAGACGGCAAGCTCGCCTGGAAAGCCTATTCGGAAGGTCCTGATGCAGACACCCTTCTCGATCCCGAGGAGACGACTCATCTCGGCAAGCCTGTCGGAAAGGATTCCGGCACGAACACCTGGGAAGGCGAACAGTGGAAGACGGGCGGCGGCACGACATGGGGATGGTATTCCTATGATCCCAAGCTGAACCTGGTCTATTACGGCACTGGCAATCCCTCGACGTGGAATCCGGTCCAGCGCCCAGGCGATAATCGCTGGTCCATGACAATCATGGCTCGCGATGCGGATACCGGTGTTGCCAAATGGCTCTACCAGATGACCCCGCATGATGAGTGGGACTATGACGGCATCAACGAGATGATTCTCGTCGATGGCATGGAAGTCAACGGCGCCAAGCACGACGTGCTGGTGCATTTCGACCGCAACGGCTTTGCCTACACAATGGATCGCGCCACCGGCGAACTTCTCGTCGCCAAAAAATACGATCCGGCAGTGAACTGGGCGACGGAAGTCAACATGGATCCCAAGAGCGACCAGTATGGCCGCCCGCAGGTCGTCGCCAAGTATTCGACCCAGCAGAACGGCGAAGACACCAACTCGACCGGTATCTGCCCGGCCGCGCTTGGAACCAAGGACCAGCAGCCGGCCGCCTACTCGCCGAAGACCGGGTTGTTCTACGTGCCGACCAACCATGTCTGCATGGACTATGAGCCTTACAAAGTGAGCTACACCGCCGGTCAGCCCTATGTGGGCGCCACCGTGTCGATGTATGCGGCGCCCGGCGGTGACGGCAACATGGGCAACTTCATTGCCTGGGATGCAGCCAAGGGTGAGATCGTCTGGTCGAAGCCCGAGCAGTTCTCGGTGTGGTCGGGCGCATTGGCGACAGATGGCGACGTCGTCTTCTACGGTACCCTCGAAGGCTACATCAAGGCGGTCGATAAGGACGGCAAGGAACTTTACAAGTTCAAGACCCCGTCCGGCATCATCGGCAACATCACGACCTATGAGCATGACGGCAAGCAGTACGTCGCCGTTCTGTCCGGCGTCGGTGGATGGGCCGGTATCGGTCTGGCAGGTGGCCTGCTTTCGCCCGATAACGCCGCTGCCTGGCATGGCGCCGTCGATCAGGGCCGTGCGCAGGGCGACGAGACCGCGGTCGTTGGAACCGCTGGTCTGGGTGCCGTCGGCGGTTACGCGGCACTTGCCGACTATACGACGCTGGGTGGTCAGCTCACCGTCTTCGGCCTCCCGGACTGATAACCGGGAAGAGCCTTACGACTAGGTTCGAAAACGAGAGCCCGGGTCACCCGAAGCCGGGAACTGGGCTCTCGATTACGCGCGCACCCAAACACCGATCAATGCCGCTGCACGACGGCAGCCAGTGTCCCTGGCAAATGAAGGAAGAGTCTGAATGATCGTCCGCATTGCAGTTTCCGCTCTCGCCCTGGTCCTGCTGCCTCTGGCCAGCTCAAGTCTGGCACGGGCCGAAGACAGCATGGAAAAAGCCAAGGCGGTGAAGCAAGAAGGAGGCAAATATGTAGATGCGGACGGAAATCCGACCTACAAGATCGAAAACGGAACCGTCGATTGGTACACGTTCAGCGGGTACCGCCGGTATCACTCCGATTGCCATGTCTGTCACGGACAGGACGCAACAGGTTCGAGCTATGCGCCTGCCCTGGTCAATAGTCTAAAAACCATGGATTACGCCACGTTCCTGTCGATCGTCGCCGAGGGCCGCAAGAATGTCGGCGGCGGCAAGGAAAACGTCATGCCTGCCTTTGGCGACAACAAGAACGTCTATTGTTACCTGGACGATCTCTACGTCTATCTGCGCGCGCGCGCCGATGGCGCGGCACCCCGCGGCAGGCCGCCCAAGCACGAAAACAAGGCTCAGGCAGCCAAGGATGCCGAAGCATCCTGCATGGGTGGATGATATGATCGGCTGCACTGCATCGAAGCTGCGCGTCGTTCTGCCGATCCTCGGCGCCCTCGCCTTGCTGCCGTCGAACGTTCTGGCGCAAAATGCCGGGCTTGGCGCTGCGGGCGAACTGGTCGATCCCGACATTCTGCGCGTCTGCGCCGATCCCTCGAATATGCCCTTTACCGACAAGAACGGCCAAGGCTTCGAAAACAAGCTGGCTGAACTGGTTGCCAAGAAGACGGGGCGGAAATCAGTCGCTTACACGTGGTTTCCCACTGTCACCGGCTTTGTGCGAAACACGCTGGGGGCCAACCGATGCGACATCATCATGGGCTACGCCCAAGGCGATGAACTGGTGCAGAACACCAATGCCTACTACCGCTCCGCCTATGTGCTCGTATACCCCAAAGGCAACGGCATGGAAGGCATCGAGACGATCGAAGACCCGAAACTTTCCGGCAAGAGAATCGGCGTCGTCGAAAGCACGCCGCCAACCGCCAACATGGCCGCCAACAAGCTTCTGCGGACCGCCAAGATCTATCCACTCGCGGTGGATACGCGCATCACTCCGTCCATGGGGGAGGTCATGATCAAGGACATGCTCGCCGGCAAGATCGACGCGGCGGTCCTGTGGGGGCCGATGGCAGGTTACTATGCCAAGGAACTCGGAGCCGATGTCACCATTGTTCCGCTGTTGAAGGAAAAAACCGGCTCGCGCATGTCCTACCGCATCACCATGGGCGTACGTCCGTCCGACCAGGAATGGAAACGAACGCTCAACCGGGTGATCAGGGAAAACCAGCCGGAGATGACCAAGCTCCTGCTGGGTTACAATGTGCCGCTGATCGACGAGCACGACAATCCGATCACGCAATAGTTGGGATGGGTCAGGAGGAGGAAAAACCCAGGCGATGAACAATTGAAGAGAAAACTACAGCTACTTTCGATAGTTTTGTTTTTCGGGCCTTTCAAAACCTTGTGTTTCATTTGTCCATTTGAGAACGTGATGGACGAGCCATTGCTTCGGTGCCCTGCAATGGTTGGCTAACCACCGGATCGGCCCCTTCGGGCTGGTAGAAGAGGAGAAATGTTATGAAGAAGAGCTGGACAAAACCGACCATGTGTCAGGTTGCTGCGGGCTTTGAAATTTCGCGGTATCTGCCTGCTGAAATTACTCCCAAGAAGTAGGCCGCAGAGGTGCGTGTCCCTGGCAACAGGGGCACGCATCCCCTTGCCGCATGGGATTTTCGTGAAAGATTTTGAGGCACGCAAAGCGGGCGGGCCGTTTTTTGCGGCTGCAAATTGGCTGCTGGTCAGAGAAGCCGCGGGGCGGGCGTTTTCATGCGCTTGAGAATCATTGGATCGGCGGCCGGCGGCGGCTTTCCGCAATGGAACTGCAATTATCGTCTGAGCCGTGCGGCTCGCACCGGGGTAGCTGGCGTGCATTCACGAACCCAATCGAGTGTCGCCGCGTCAGCGGATGGGCTCGGCTGGGTTCTGTTCAACGCGTCACCCGACATTCGCCAGCAGATCGCGGCAACGCCTGAATTGCAGCCCGCGCACGATGCGCCGCTGCGCTCGACGCCTATTCGCGCGGTGGTGCTGACCAATGCCGATGTCGATCATGTCGCCGGCCTGCTCAGCCTGCGTGAGCGGCAGCCTTTCGCTATCTATGCAACGACACAGGTTCTGGCGACGCTGGAGGCGAATTCGATTTTCAATGTCCTCGATCCGGCGCTCGTGCCGCGACGCATCTTGCCACCGGCGCAAGGACTGGCGATCTGCGACGCAGACGGCCACGACACCGGGGTGGCTGTCGAGAGCTTTCCCGTGCCCGGGAAGATAGCCCTCTATCTCGAACAAAGAGGCCAGCCGGATGCCAATTTCAGCTCCGATGCCGGCGACACGATCGGCGTCCGTATCGCCGGTGCCGGCAGTCGCGGCTCCATCTTCTACATCCCCGGCTGCGCCCGCATCGATGCGACCCTGCGCACGCGTCTAGCCGATGCCGCATGCCTTCTGTTCGACGGCACGGTCTTCACCGACGACGAGATGATTGCTGCCGGCGTCGGCCAAAAGACCGGTGCGCGCATGGGGCATCTGGCAATGTCGGGAGACGCAGGGTCGATCGCCAGCTTGGCCGATGTGAGGATCGGCCGCCGTGTCTTCGTCCACATCAACAACACCAATCCTGTTCTGGACGAGAATTCTGCCGAGCAGGCAGCAGTCAAAGCGGCTGGCTGGGAAGTGGCCCGCGACGGGATGGAGATGGACCTTTGAGTGATTTCCACGACGCAGCCAGCAACGGCCTGTCCTCAAGCGAGCTCGAAGCCGTGCTGCGGCAGGTCGGTGCCGAGCGCTATCACAACCGCCATCCTTTCCATCACAGGATGACCAGCGGTGCGCTGTCGCGGACCGAGATGCAGGCCTGGGCGCTGAACCGCTATTGCTATCAGGCGGTCATTCCGCGCAAGGACGCCATGATCCTCGCTCATGCCGAGGATCCGGCGTTTCGTGCCGCCTGGCGCAAACGCATCGAGGATCATGACGGCGAGGACGGCTGGAGCGGCGGTATTGCGCGCTGGTTGCACCTGGCGACCTCGCTCGGTCTCGATGCCGACGCGGTGAAGAGCGAAAGGCTGGCCCTGCCGGCGACCCGTTTTGCGGTTGGCGCTTACCTCTCCTTTTGCACGAACCGGACCCTGCTGGAGGCGGTCGCGTCGTCGCTGACCGAGATGTTCTCGCCGCTCATCATCGGCGAGCGGGTACCCGCGATGCTGGCCAGATACGATTATATCACCGAGGACACGCTGGCCTATTTCAGCCGACGGCCCGAACAGGCCTCGCGCGACGCCGACTTCGCGCTCGCCTATGTGCTCGAACATGCCGACACGGCGGAACGTCAGCAGCAGGTGATCGATGCACTGGTGTTCAAATGCGATATACTCTGGGCCATGCTCGACGCGCTTCAACACGCCTATGGCGAGCCGGGCAGTATCCCGCCCGGCGCCTTCCGTCCGGAGGCAGCCCAATGATGGCACTGCGCGAAAGAGCCATGGTGTCGCCGCAGTCGGTTCCATCGCTGCCGAAGCACGTGCGCATACAGTATGACTCCGTGCGCCAGGCGTTCGCGGTGCTTTCGCCCGAAAAGGTGTTCTGGCCGAACCACATCAGCCTCGACATATTGCGCCGCTGCGATGGGCGGCCCACGGTCGGCCACATCATTGCCGGCCTTGCCGCGGATTATGATGCCGAACAGGAGGCCGTGGCGGCCGACGTCATCGCCTTCCTGCAGGAATGGTCGGACAAGCTGCTGGTGAAGCTATGAGCGAGCCCATTCTCCCTCCGATCGGCATGCTGGCGGAACTGACGCATCGCTGCCCGCTGCAATGCCCCTATTGCTCCAATCCACTCGAATTGCTGAAGGCCAATCGCGAACTCGACACGCAGAGCTGGCTCGACCTATTCTCGCAGGCCGCCGATCTTGGCGTTCTCCAGGTGCATCTGTCCGGCGGTGAACCGACGCTGCGTCGCGATCTCGAGCAATTGATCGCCGGGCTTTCGGCGCGCGGCGTCTACACCAACCTGATCACCGCCGGTGTCGGCATTGCGGATGGCCGCATCGAGGCATTTGCCGAAGCCGGGCTCGACCATCTGCAACTGAGCTTTCAAGGTGCACGGCCGGCGACCACCGAGCGCATCGGCAATCACAGGGGCAGCCACGAAAAGAAGCTGGAAACGGCACGCCGCGCTCGCGCGGCCGGCTTGCCGCTTACCATCAACGCGCCGATCCATCGCCACAATATCGAGGAGGTACCGGAATTCATCGATCTGGCCCTTTCGCTGGGTGCGGAGCGTCTCGAGATCGCCAACGTGCAGTACGCCGGCTGGGCGCTGACCAATCGCGATCAACTGATGCCCGAGCGTGCTGCCGTCGACCGGCAGGCGGAGATCGTCGCGGCGGCGCGCGAACGGCTCACCGGCAACATGAACATCGATTTCGTCACGCCGGATTATTTCGCCATCTATCCCAAGCCGTGCATGGGCGGCTGGGCGCGCGACGCCTTCATGGTGACGCCGGACGGCACCGTACTGCCATGCCATGCCGCCCAGACCATCCCGTCGCTCGGCTTCGAGCGTTTTGGATCACGCAGCCTGGCCGCGATCTGGACCGATTCCCCGGCATTTAATGCCTTTCGAGGCACGGACTGGATGCAGGAGCCCTGCCGCAACTGTGAGCGGCGCGAGATCGACTGGGGCGGCTGTCGCTGCCAGGCGATGGCAATCGCCGGCGATGCCGCCGCGACGGACCCGGCTTGCGCGAAATCGCCGATCCATGCGCGCATGGCAATGCTGATCGACGAGGCCCAGCGCGCTGCGACGGTTCCTTCGAAGGACGAACCATTCGTCTACCGGCGCATTGGCGTCGTCACCGAGCCCGCCTGACTGCCGACCTATTCCTACGGCCTACCCTCGTGAAAGCCGTTCGGCATGCCACGTCATATGGTCATGCATGAATGTCGAAATGAAAAAATAGGAGTGATCGTATTCGTCCTGCATCCGCAATTTCAATGGAATGCCTGCCTTGGAGCAGGCGTCTTCGAGCAGCCAGGGCCTGAGGCCCTCCTGGAGGAAACCGTCTGACGTTCCCTGATCGACCAGGAATTCCGGGAAACGGTGTCCATCTTCGATGAGCGAAGTGGCATCGTAGCGCCGCCACGAGGCCTTATCCAGGCCGAGATATTTTTCGAAAGCCGGCTTCGACCAGCCGGCTGTGCTTGGCTGCACGATCGGCGCAAAGGCCGAGCAACTTCTGAAACGCGCGGGATTGTTCAGTGCGATCGTCAGCGCGCCATGCCCGCCCATCGAATGGCCGAAGATCGACTGGCGCGCCATATCGGCGGGAAATTCGCGCCCGATCACGGCTGGCAGCTCCTCGACGATATAGGAATACATGCGATAGTTCTTGGCATACGGCTCTTGCGTCGCGTCGAGGTAGAAACCGGCGCCGCTGCCGAACTGCCAATTGTCCTTTTCATCCGGAATGTCGGCACCACGCGGGCTGGTGTCGGGACAGACAACGATCAAGCCGAGTTCGGCGGCAATACGTCTGTATTCGCCTTTTTCCATTACATTCGCATGGGTGCAGCTGAGCCCGGAGAGGTACCACACCACGGGGCAACGGCTTTCCCGTGCCTGCGGAGGCACGAAAATGGCAAACGTCATTTCGCACGAGCAGCTCGTCGAAAGATGAGAGTAAACATGCTGGGCGCCGCCATGCGACTTGGCAGTCGAGACGAGTTTCGGGT
This sequence comes from Mesorhizobium sp. M0522, assembly GCF_040321085.1. Lineage (NCBI taxonomy): Bacteria > Pseudomonadati > Pseudomonadota > Alphaproteobacteria > Hyphomicrobiales > Phyllobacteriaceae > Mesorhizobium > Mesorhizobium sp. M0522. Next base: position 39,700 of record NZ_JAMYQW010000022.1, on the reverse strand, counting down.
GCTCTGGCATATATTCTTCTCCACCAATTACCGCCGACCGTAGGCTCTACGACATCAAGGGTGATCGCGGCAACCTTGGTGGGCCGGCTGGCGCGCGGGGCTCTTGATCGGAGCCGGGATGGCCTGCCTTCGCCGACCGTCTTGGCGCAGCAAGGCGCGAGAGGCCACTCGCTGGCGCAGCGTTGCCCAGCAAGCCATACGGGCCAGGCTGGGCGATTGTTGGCGATGCTGGCTATAACAAGGACGCACTCACTGCGCAGGCATCGGCGATGCTTCCGGGACGCCGAACTCTGCGCAAATGCACTTGCCCTGGCTTTCAGTGGCGACAGCCGCTTCGACGCGGCTATGGCGGACGAGCACGCACGCGTCATCGCGTGGGCTCGCAGCAAGCGCGACAGGGTACCGAGCAAGAACTTGTGAGCCGACGGCTATTCCCGACCGTCGAAAGCCACGGACAGGCCCAGGGCCTAGAAATAGCCGAGTATGGATTTTACCTCGAGATACTCCAACATGCCCTCGATCCCATATTCGCGTCCGTTTCCGGACTGCTTGAAACCGCCAAACGGGGCGTGCGGATCCCAGGCCGGGTAGTTGAGATGCACCTGACCGGAGCGGATCCGCGAGGCCACGTCCCTGACGGCGTCCACATCCTGGCCCTGCACATGGGCCCCCAGACCGTAGACCGTGTCGTTGGCGATGGTGACGGCCTCCTCGATTGTGTCGTAGGGGATGATGCAGAGAACTGGCCCGAAGACCTCTTCCTGGGCAATACGCATGGTCGTGCGCACGTCGGAAAAGATGGTCGGCCTCACATAGAACCCGACGTTCAGATCGTGCGCACGGCCCGGTCCGCCGGTGAGGAGCCTGGCGCCCTCAGAAATGCCGACGCCGATCATGGTTTGGATGCGGTCGAATTGGGCACGGTTTGCGATTGCACCATGAGTTGTGGCTTCGCAAAGCGGATCGCCAATGACGATCTGGGCTGCGGCCCTTTTGGCGATTGCCTCGATCTCGGAGAGCAGCGCGCGTGGCACGATCATGCGCGTCGGGGCGCTGCATGACTGGCCGAGATTGCGGAAGGCGGCGGCTACGCCCAGAGAAACGGCGCGATCGAGATCTGCGTCCGGCAGGATCACGTTCGGCGACTTGCCGCCGAGCTCCTGCGCGACACGCTTGACCGTGGTCGCCGCCGCCTGGGCCACCGCAATGCCCGCGCGGGTGGACCCGGTAATGGAGATCATGTCGACATCCGGATGGGAGGCGAGACCCATACCGACGCCTGGACCATCACCTTGCAGGAGGTTGAAAACCCCGGCAGGGAAGCCGGCTTCCTCGATTGCCTCGGCGAACAGCAGGGCGTCCAAGGGAGAAAGCTCACTCGGCTTCAGCACGATCGTGCAGCCTGCAGCGAGCGCCGGCGAAACCTTGGCGGTGATCTGGTAAAGTGGCCAGTTCCACGGAGTGATCAAGGCGCAGACACCGATCGGTTCGTGGGTGACGGCGGTTTGCCCCCGTTGCTTGACGAAGCGAAAGTCTGTCAGCACATCGCGAGCGACCTTAACATGCGTGATCGCCAGCGGCACCTGGGCGCTGCGCGCATAGCCGATCGCCGCGCCCATTTCGAGGCTCAGGCATTGAGCCAGCAGTTCGCCGCGCGCCTCGAGCAGCGCTTGCAGGCGATCGAGCAGACCCGCGCGGTCTTCTGGCGTGGTCCGACTCCAGGAGGCGAATGCCCGGCGAGCCGCTGCAACGGCCGCGTCAACGTCCTCGCCATTTCCAAGCGGAAACTGGCTCACAACCTCTTCTGTGGCGGGATTGACGACGACGCCCGTCGCGGTGCCGCTCGGCTCAACCCATTGACCGTCGATGAAGAACTTGTCCAGGTGGCCGTTGCGGGCCAGGTGTTCGAGGGGCGTCATCACCCTACAAGGTCCTTCATGCGGTAATAGGCGCCGAGAATCGGCAGGAACCAGGGGCGCCCGAAATAACCGGGGATCGCTGGCCAGTCGAAATCCTTCCAGGGATTGAGCTCGGGGCGCCCGTCCATGACGTCGGCCATGATGGTGCCCATCAACGTCGACATCTGGGTCCCGTGTCCGCTATAGCCCATCGAGTAATAGATGCCATCGCGCTCTCCGGCGCGCGGCAGGCGATCGCGGGTCATATCGACCATGCCGCCCCAGCAGTAGTCGATGCGGGTGCCGGCCAGTTCCGGAAAGACCTCGACCATCGCCGCCTTGAGTATCCGGCCGCTTTTTTCGTCGGATTGAGGGTTGGACACGGCAAAGCGCGCCCTCCCGCCGAACAGAAGGCGATTGTCCGGCGTGAGCCGCCAGTAGACAACGAGATTGCGCGTGTCGACGACCATGCGCCCAGTCGGCATGAGACGCCTAAGGTGGTCGGGCGACAGCGGCTCGGTCACGATCAGAAATGCGCCGACCGGGATCATGCGCCGGCGGATCCAGCCGAGCGGGCCAACCTGGGAAATGCCGCTTGCCAACAGGACCTGCCGCGCGACGATCTTGCCCTTTGGCGTCGTTACCTCATGCCCGCCTGAAACCTTGCGCATCGCAATGACGGGCGAGCGTTCATGGACCTCTGCGCCACGCCGGGCAGCAGCGGTCGCGAGGCCCCGGACGAACCGGCCGACATGCATGCCCGCGCTCTTGGGAAAGAGCAGCCCGCCATGGTAGCGGCTGGTGCCGACTTCGGTTCGCAGGTCCTCGCGCGCGATCATCCTGGTGTCGGGATCGACATTGGCAGCCAGTAGTTCCTGGCTGCGCGCCAGCATGTCGTAGTGCTCGGGCTTGGCGGCAAGCTTGAGCTTGCCGACGCGGGAGAAGCTGCAGTCGATCTTCTCTTCCTGCACCAACCGCTCGACCATATCGACGCCGGCGTCAAAAGCCTTGTAGAGCGCATTTGCGGCCGGCTTGCCGTGCTTGGCAGCCATGATTGCATAGTTCTGGGCAAAGCCGTTGTTGCACATGCCGCCATTGCGGCCGGACGCGGCATTGCCGATCGTTTCGGCATCCAACAGGGCAACCCGGGCGCCCTTTTTGGCAAGGGCCAGCGCGGCGGAGGAGCCGGTCAAGCCGCCGCCCACAATCGCCACGTCGTAGTGGCCTTCGAGCGGTTTGGGCGACCCTTCATTGAACGGCTGAGACGTATCCAGCCAGTAAGAGGTAAACTTCATTTTCTTGACCACCAGTGTTGATTTGAGTGGGGCGACATCCGAGCGTAGTCGCGCGCCTACCAGCCGCGCATCCGCTCCCAACGCGCTTCAATCTTGGGGCTGTCCCCGTTGACAACGCTGTAGAAATCATGCTGGGCGGCCATCGCACACGCATGGTTGGGCACAATCCGGACCCGAGTCCCGAGCGGCAGCTCGGGCATGGACTTTCCAGAGCCGGCACGAATGGCGAGGATACCGTGTTCCTGGCTGGCCTGGGCCACGATCACATCTTCAAGCACCCTCCCCTTTTCGTCGCAGACCACGCCGTAACCCTGGTCGATCTGCTGGTTTGCGGTTCCCCGGTCGCGCGAAAGCGCCATCCATCCAGCGTCAACCAGCACCCATCCCTTTTCCGGCTTGGACCCGATCACCGTGGCCAATACGGAAATCGCGATATCGTCGAGTTCGCACACCCCAACGCCGTGCTGGACCAGGTCGAAGAACATGTAGACCCCGGCGCGCAGCTCCGTGACCCCCTCAAGATTGCTGGCGAAATGCGCTGTCGGCGTCGAGCCGACGCTGACGATCGGGCAGGCATGGCCATGGGCGCGCAGGATTTCAGCGGCGCGCACCGTGGCTGAACGCTCGTTCTCGCCTGCCTTGACCAGCGCATCGGGCGTGTTCAAGCCATAGGATTCGCCTGCATGGGCGAGAACGCCGACGAGTTTGGCACTGGCCGCGACGACACTGCCGGCCACGTCGAGCAACTTCGGGTCGTCCGGCCTCAAGCCACCGCGATGGTCATCGCAGTCCAGTTCAATGAAAACAGATGGGGTCATACCGGTGGCTTCGCGGACGCTGGCCAGGGCATCGGCCTGCCCGACCGAATCGAGCAACAGCTTCACATCAGCGCCGGTGCGGCGACAAAGCTCCATGGCCCGCTTGGCCGAGGCCGGCGAGATGCCGACCGCGTAGGTGATGTCTCGAAAGCCATGGCCCGCGAAATACTCCGCCTCGGCGATGGTCGAGACCGTGATCGGACCGCGTTCGCGATGGAACGCGTATCGGGCGACATCGATGCTCTTGGCCGTCTTCATATGCGGGCGCAGCACCACGCCAAGCTTCCTGGCGCGCTCAGCCAGACCCTTGATGTTGTGCTCGAGCCGGCCACGGTCGAGAAGCAGCGTCGGGGTGACCAAGGCGTCGATCGTCCTAGCCGTCTCGCTCACCGCCAGGCTTGCCGCCATCTTATTCATAGACTCGTTTCCTAAGTGAACGACTGGTTTGCCAACGCATACATATGGGCTGGCCCCTCGGCGACGGGTCGTTGTCCTTTGACCATGGCGGTCGCAGTGCCGGACCGCTGCAGGCCAAGGCTCGCAAGCCAGTCGCCCAATCCATCCTCGGCATAGACGTCGATGCGAACGAATTGATTGTGAAGCTTCGAAAGCTGGGCCAGGATCAGAAGCCGCGCGTCGTGGTCGCTCTCGGCTGCACAAGGGCCGACGACATAGCCGCGGCCAAACCTCCTCGCGACAGCGTAGCCTGCAATCCGTCCCCTGCGCTCAATGACCAATGCGTTGCCCACATCGGCGAGCGCAGCCACCATCGGCAGCCGGGGCATGCCCGTGGCCCGTTCGTCGAAGGCCTGAATTGCCGCGAGGTCAGAGGCTGTCGCTTGACGGATGTCGTCGCGGGTACTCCGCGTCACGGCGACAGCCAGCGAGCCCTGGTGCTGAAGCACCGTGCCCCAGGCAGTGAAGCCGCGTCGCTTGTAGAGCGCCAGCCCCTCTTCGGTTGAGTTGAGCAGCAGGTTGCGACCGTGTGTCGCCTCAAGCAATCCATCAAAGAGCCGGGCGCCGTTGCCACCGCCTTGCGCGGAGCCAGTAACTATGATCATCCCGACCGAGGCATAGGACTGTCCGTAATTCCAGGACATGGCCGTGCCAATCACCTGTCCTGCCCGCTCAAGCATCAGGCCATTGCCGACCATCAGGGCAAATTCCCAATCCTCCTGACGGTAGGGCCAGGCCATCTCCTGCGACAGCTTCAGTGCGCCCGGCAAATGGCGGGTTTCCAATTTCATCAGCTCGATCGGGGCGCTGACGATATTTCTGTCATGCTCAAAGGCCATAAGGTGCAACGCTGTCAGTTGATCCAGAGTCGGATTGAAGTCGGATCTTAGAGTCGCGCCCGGCGGACAGATTTCGCTGCTGTTTTGCCCCTTCAAATCAGCGGTATTATTCGTTTTATGCAGTTCCTCGGCATGCCAAGTCGTGCAAATCGGGCGAGGAATACCTGGCACCTTGAATCGCCGCTTCGTGGTTGCCCGATCGGCGATGCCCAGGAGGAATTTTGGATGATCTACATCAGCGAAGAGGAGTCAGCTGCCCTCGTCACGCATGAACTTGCTTTCGAGGCGGCGCGCGAGGCTCTCGTGGCGGCAGCATCGCGGCAGAGCTGGGTCTTTCCGGCTGTTCTCGGGCGCACACAGGAGGTGACCAATACCTTCTCAATCAAATCCGGTTCGTCGGGCGACCTGACCGGCGTGAAAATTGGCTCCTTCTGGTCGGGCAACCCGGCACGTGGCCTTCCCCGCCACAACTCGACCATCGTGCTGCTCGATCAGCATACAGGTCGGCTCGGCGCCGTAGTCGAGGCCGGGAAGGTCAACGCCTACAGGACGGCCGCCGCCGACGCGGTTGCGGCCGATCTTCTTGCGCGCAAGCAAGCCAAGGTTCTGGCGATCTTCGGGGCCGGCAACCAGGCGAGCTTCGAAGTGATGGCGCTGGCACGCATCCGCCCAATCGAAACCGTGCTGGTCGTGGCCCGGCCTTCGCCGCGGCGCGACGCTTTTGTCGATCAGATCGGCGAAAGGGGACTGAAGGCGCGCGCTGCCTTGCCGGAAGAAGCCGTGCGCACGGCCGACATCGTGGTGACGGCGACACCCGCACGCGAACCGCTGTTCAATGCCGCTTGGGTGGGACCCGGAACCCATATCGTCAGCATCGGGTCGGATGCTCCGGGTAAACGCGAATTGCCGAGCGAATTATTTCCCAAGGCACGTCTGTTTTGTGATCTGCTTTGCCAGTCCGTCCAGATCGGCGAGTTCCAATACGTGCGCGACGAAATCGACGCCGGCGTGCTTGCGGTAACACCAATCGGCGACGTTATTGAAAGGCGTGCGCTCGGACGCCGCTTCGACAATGAGGTCACGGTCTTCGACAGTTCCGGCATCTCCCTGCAGGACCTCTACATGGCCGACGCGCTGATCCGCGCAAAGGCGTCCCACCGCTGATCAGTTTCGCACCAGGCCCCAGTCCCGACGGATTTTTCGGCACTCTCCGGCAACAAGGTGACCCCGCGCGATCCTGCAGTCGTGTCAGCGGCGGGCGCGCCAAAGGGTTGCCCGCATGAACCACGGATCGCCCCCGATGTCGGCGACTAGCGTCTGGCGCGCCAGAAGGCGAGACGGTCCTGCAACCGATAGCCCTGGATAATCGCCGGCATGAACCACGGATTGCCACGATAGAGCGGGACGGCCGAAGGCGGTCGAAAGTCGAACGCAGTGCGCGACTGCTCGCCATGCCCCATCAACTTGTGGGCCGCACGCATGCCAATCCATGGCGCCCAGACCACGCCCGAACCGCAGAAGCCAGTTGCATAGACCACGCCGTCCTTCTCGAAGATGCGGGGCAGCATGTCTCGGTTCATCGCCACATTGCCGAACCAGCAATGCGAAAGGCGCACGTTCTCCAACTCCGGGAAAAGGTTCACCAGGCCCTTGCGAAGGAGAAGTTTCGGCGCCGCCGGATCGCCGACGCGGGAACTGTCACGGCCCCCCAGCAGGATACGTTTTCCGTCGGGCGAGGGACGATAATAGAAACCGAGTTGCCGGTTCTCGGTGATCGTCATCAGCTTCGGCATCAGCCGCGCCATGATATCGGGCGCAAGTTCTTCGGTGACGATGATCCGGCTGCGAACCGGAACCAGGCGGCGGCGCAGGAAGGGAGCGGCGCCGTCGGTATAGCCGTTGGTACAGACCAGAACCTGCCGTGCATCCACCGTCCCTGCCGAAGTCGCGACGCGGAACCCCGAACCGTTCCTCTCGATCGACTTGACCACTGTATGCGAATGGACCGTCAACCCGGATGCGAGCGCCACCCGCAGGAGCTCAGCATGGAATTTTGCGGGGTGCAGCCCGCCAATGTCCATCCGAACAGTCCCGCCGCGGTAGAAGTCGGTGCCGATATAATTTCGCTGCTCGGCATGCGGAACCGCGTAGGACTCGATCCGCAGTTTCTTCGCCAGCGTCTCGGCGCCGCGCGCCATCTTCTCATACTGTTCATATCCGAAAGCGCCTTTGAACTGGCCAACCAGTCGGAAGTCGCAGTCGAGCCCTTCGGTCTTGATGAAGTCGTAGAGGAACTCGCGTGCGACCTTGCCCTCGGCCTCGATCGCCATGGCCTTCTCTTCCCCGAAGCGCCGGGTGATCGTGGCATAGTCCGGCCGGATGGTCCCGCTCGTAATCCCGCCGTTGCGGGTGGAAGCACCCTCGCCCGGATTCATCGCATCAAAGGCTGCGACCGAGCGCCCTTCGCGCGCCAGCGCAAGCCCGGCCGAAAGCCCGGCATAACCGGCGCCGACAATTGCCACGTCAAGGTTCTTTGCGACCGGCTGTCGCGGCCGCGGCATGACGGGCGCTGCTTCCCACCAGTAGGGTGTGTTCTTGTCGGCGATATGAGGCTCTTGCACGTGGCTGACTTCTCGCTGCATTGCAGGGGTAATCTACGGTCGGTGAAACTTTCAGATGTGGTCGTCTCGGACGTCGAGCGCATCACGCAGCCCGTCACCGATGAAATTGAAACTGGTTACCGCGATGGTGATTGCAGCTCCGGGAATGATTGCCAGCCAAGGTGCGCTGCCCAGATATTGCTGGGCGCCATTGAGCATGTTGCCCCAGCTGGGCAGTGGCGGCTGGATCCCGTAGCCGAGGAAACTGATGTAGGCTTCCATGAGAATGGCGCGCGCGACCGTCAAGGTGGAAGCGACGATAATCGGCCCCATGGCGTTGGGCAGTATCTCGCGGAACATGATGTGGGTGCCGCTCAATCCCAGCATTCGCCCGGCTAGGACGAACTCGCGTTCGCGTAACGAGCGGACTTCCGCTTCGACTATGCGGGCAACCTCCATCCAACTGGTGAGGGCGATAATGACGGTGATCATCACAGGACTGGGCTTCAGTGCGGCAGCCAGCGCCAGCAGCAGAAAGATCGATGGGAATGACAGGAATCCATCGACCGTGCGCATCAGCGTGGCCCCGACCCAGCCGCCGCGATAGCCGGCAATTACGCCGACCAGGGTGCCGATGAGTGTCGACAAAACCATGGCAAAGAAACCCACCAGCAGCGAGATTCGTCCCGCCATCAAAAGCCTTGCCGCCACGTCGCGGCCAAGCGGATCGGTACCTAGAAAGTGGTAGCCCGTCAGCGGAGGGGCAAAGCGGGCCCGCAGATCGATATACAGTGAGTCATAAGGCAGGAGATGGGGGCCGAGGACGCAAGCGAGGCTCAGGAAGATGATCATCGCCAGCCCGAGCAGCGCCAAGCGATGACGCATGAAACGACGTGCCGCGCGGTTGTTTCTCCATCGGCTTGGAGCTGCATTTGCGGTGAAAGCGGTCATATCGGCTGTCTCCTGTCGGGGAAGTTGCGCGCTCAAGCCAGACGAATGCGCGGATCGACAACAGCGACGACAATGTCGGCGATCAGGTTTCCAAGCAGAACGAGGATGGCGGAGAACATCAGCAGCCCCATCACAACCGGATAGTCGCTGTAACCAAGGCTATCGAGGAACAACCGTCCCATTCCTGGCCAGGTAAAGACGGTTTCGGTCACGAGCGCGCCAGTGAGGACACTGGGAAGCTGCATCCCGGCCAAGGTAATCATCGGCAAAAGTGCGTTGCCGACGACATGCTTCATCAGAATCCGGCGTTCACTCAACCCCTTGGCCCGAGCGGTCTTGACGAAGTCCTGGCTAATGGCATCGAGAGTGGCCGTCCGCATGTAGCGGCTCCAGATCGCGACATGGACCAGCGACAGCACGATACTTGGCAGGATCAGATGGTGGAGGTAGCCCAGGATCGAGGCGTCGCCGATCTCGGACATATTACCCGCAGGCAGCCAACCCAACTTCAGGGAAAAGACGTAGATGCCGACGAGTCCGAACCAGAAGGTGGGGACCGACAACGCAACCATGGCCCCGACAGTTGCAAGATAATCGAACAGCGAGTAGCGGCGCGTGGCGCCTCGGATTCCAATCCAGGCGCCAATGGAGATCGCAATTGCGGTTGAGGACCCCATCAGCAGCAGCGTGGCAAAGAGATGGCTGCCGATCACCTCCAATACCGGCGCTCCGTCGCGGAAAGAGTGACCCCAGTCGCCCCGCACCAGCCGCCATGCCCAGTCCAGATATTGGATCCATATGGGTCGATCGAGGCCCAGCAGCCCCTTGAGACGCTCGATATCCTGCTGGGTCATTCCGGGATCGAGCCCGAATTGCGCCAGCGGGCCGCCGGGAAGGAGGTTCAGAATGCCGAAGCCGATGATCGAAACGATCACAAGCAGCACCAGGCTCTGCGAGAGGCGATTGAGCAGGAAGCCGCGCATTCGAGTCCCTCCATTGTGGGTTGATGATTTTAGTCTGTTGCCGCCGCCGCGGCGGAATCGGCGGGGCGGCGGCAACTGCGTGGATTAGGCCTTCCACTGCCAGGCTGCGGCATCCCACGACGCGGTGCGGGTGTTGGCGTTGGGCTCGAAGCCGTCCAACCCCTTCTTGCGCCCGAGGACGATTGTGTACGCGAACAGCGGCAGGAAGGGCAGATCATGGCGCACCACTTCCTGCACGCGATTATAGATCCCGCGTCGTTCTTCCGGATCGAAGCTGCGAGCGCCCTTTTCGAGCAGGGCATCGACCTCAGGGTTGGAATATTGCCCGGTGTTCGAACCGTGTCCGCCTTGAGCGGCGATTGCCTTCGTATGGAGCCGGTTTGTGGCGTCGGGGTCCGCGGCAATCAGATAGGTGACGCCCACCATGGCGGTGTCGAATTGCGACTTCAGCCAGAACTCGCCCCACATAACTGCAGCCGGCAAATTCGAGATCGTCATCTCGACGCCGATCTCGGCAAACGTCTGCTGCAGGAACTGCTGCGTCTGCTCGCGGAGGTTGTTGCCGGAAGTTGTCGAGTTGGAGAAGGACAGTCGCACCCCATCCTTGGCGCGGATTCCATCCGGCCCCGGCGCCCAGCCGGCCTCATCAAGGATTTGGCGCGCCCGGTCCAGATTGAACTCCTGAACCGGCAGGTTCGGGTCGTAGTAGTAGGACTCCTTCGGCATGAAGGTCTCGGTGAGAGTGCCCACGCCGTAATAGATCGTGTCGACGATCGCTTTCCTATCCAAGGCGGCGTAGAGCGCCTGGCGCACTGCCAACTCCTTGAACTGCGGGCGGCCCAAATTGAGGTAGATCGACTCCAGGGATGACCCGGTCTCAAGTGTCACCACGCGGTCTGCTAGTTCGCGGGCTTCAGTATAATGGTCGGCGGTGATGTACGACTGATCGACCAGGTCCACGTCGCCGCTCTTGAATTGCGTGTAGAGCACCGTCATGTCGGGGATGTATTTGAAGATGAGCTGCTCGACATAGGGGCCTTCGCCCGCGTACTCAGGATTGGCGACGAGCTCGATGTGATCACCTGCGACGCGCTGGCTCCATTTGAATGCGCCGGTGCCGACCGGCGCCTGGTTGAAGGCGGCTGTATTCGGATCGGCCTCTTTCTCCAGAATGTGCTTGGGCACGATGAACGTTTCGGCCAAGAACGAAAGATAGGGCGCAAAAGCCTCCTTCATCCGCCATGTGATCTCGGTGGGCGAAACCACTGTGATGTCCTGCACGAGCGAATGGCCGCTCGTGCGCCAAGCGCGAAACTTCGGGTTCGTGATGAGTTCAAGGGTGAATTTCACGTCCTCGGCCGTGAAGGGCTCACCATCGTGCCAGCGGGCATTGTCACGCAACCGGATGCGCCAGTTGAGACCGTCCTCCGAAATGCCGCCGTTCTTTTGGCTTGGCACCTCGGCTGCGAGGTTTGGATGTAGACCACCTTGGGGATCCATGCGGACCAGCGCGTCGAAAACCGAGAAATGGACCGCGTCATCGACTTCGATATGCGCCATCAGCGGATTGAACACGGTCGGCTCTTGGGAGAGGCCGACGATGACGCGACCGGCCGGGCCTGCAGGAGGGGTCTTGGCGAAGGCGGGCTTGCCCAACAGATTGGGCGCGATGAGGCCTGCAGCCCCACCTATCGCCATCAGTCGCAGCGCTTCGCGCCTCGAGTAGTTGGACGTAGTCGATGAATTTTTGGTCATGGTAGTTCCTCTCTTGTTATTTCTTATGCGTTTGCTGCTACTGGACGGGCATTGCCCGGCCGCTCTCCTGGAATTGCCGCTACCAGTTGGCGCGTGTAGGCTGCTTGCGGGTTCAGGAATATTTGCGAGGGCGGTCCGCGCTCGACGATCCGGCCCTTCTGCATCACCGCGATTTCGTCGCAGATCTGGCTGGCGACGCGCAGGTCGTGCGTGATGAAGACCATCGACACGCCCGTCTCGCGCTGGATCTGGTCCAGAAGCTGCAGGATCTGCGCCTGGATCGACACGTCGAGTGCGGAGACCGCCTCGTCGGCAATCAACAGCTTCGGCTTGAACATCAGCGCACGAGCGATGCCGATGCGCTGGCGTTGCCCACCCGAGAACTCGTGCGGGTAGCGGCCAAAAGCGCCGGCATCGAGACCGACATGGGCCAGAAGCGCACGCGCTTCATCGCGCGCTTGGACATAAGGCATCCCGTGCGCCATCGGGCCCACCGTCATGATGTGACCGACCGTCGAGCGTGGGTTCAGAGAAGCGAAGGGATCCTGGAAGATCATCTGGATCCGCGGTCGAAGCGGGCGGAACTTCGCTTCGGAAAGCTTGGCTATGTCACAGCCCTCGAACAAGATCCCGCCGCCGTCATTGTCCAGCAGCTTGATCAGCAGCCGGCCCAGCGACGATTTCCCCGAACCGCTCTCGCCTACGACCCCAAGCGTGCGGCCGGGCGCCAGTTCGAACGAAACCTCGTTGACCGCTGTCACAACTCGTTGCGCGCCGAACAGCGCGCTGCCGCCGCGATAGGTCTTCACCAGACCCTCAACCTTCAGGATCGGCTCCTTGCTGGCAGCTTCCGGACGAGGGCGATCTTCGCCGGTCAAATGCGGTACGGCTGCAATCAGGCGCTGGGTATAAGGGTGCTTGGGCGACTTCAGCACCTGTTCGGCGCTGCCCTGTTCGACGACATTGCCCTTTTCCATCACCACGACGCTGTCGGCGATCTCGGCCACCACGCCGAAATCGTGGGTGATGAACATAACGCTCATGCCCTTGCGCTGCTGAATGTCACGGATCAGTTGCAGGATCTGAGCCTGGGTGGTGACGTCGAGCGCGGTGGTTGGCTCATCCGCAATCAGCACCGTCGGCTCGAGCGCCAGGGCCATGGCGATCATGACGCGCTGCCGCTGCCCGCCCGAAAGCCGGAAAGGGTACTGGTGATACATGAGTTCGGGATCTGGCAGGCCTACTTCAGTGAGCAGCTCGATAGCGCGGTTTCGACAGGTTTGTGGCGTGCCGAAGCCATGCGCGGCCATGACCTCGTCAATCTGCGCGCCCACCGTCATCAGGGGATTGAGCGCCGAGAGCGGGTCCTGAAAGATCATCGACACGACCCGTCCACGCAGGTTGCGCAGCTTGTCGGGCGACATGCCGATGATGTTCAACCCCTCCAGCTGGATTATTCCCGATGAGAGGCGGATCACCTTGGGCAGTAGCCCCATGATCGCGTTCGCCGTGACCGACTTACCCGATCCGGACTCGCCTATGATGCAGAGTATCTGGCCGCGTTTCAGATCGAAGGAAATGTCCTTGACAGCATGGGTCCGTTCCATGCCTTGCGGCAAATTCACCGTGAGGTCGCGCACCGAAAGCGCCACATCGTGGGGGGCTACAGCCTGGATGCTTGCGACCATCGAGATCACCTCCCCTTTCAACCGAGCGCGTCCACCCTGTTGCGGACCGCTTCATCGCCCTTTGAGCAGAAGCGCCTCACCGTAGCGGCCGCAGTCTGGCCTTCTCGGCGCTTCGCGCGCTGAGTCTGCGAGAGACGGGTTCTGCTCATCCTGGCGGTTCCCTTATGAAATCCGGTCCGTGTACCGGACTCTGTTCCCTTTTTTCTTGGAGAACTCTCCGAAGGGGCAAGCCCTGCCTGTCGGATGTCCTCTGGAGCCTGCCTACCATAAGGAAGGGTTGCTCCGTTCTTCCCGCCAGTTTGACTGTTCTGTTTCCGCAGAGTCTTCGAAACTTGGCCCTCGCGCGGCAGGAACTTCTGAAAAGAACATCCAGTTCGGCATTTCACTCTGTTCCCGTTTCGGCGCGGAAACCGGGATCAGGCAACCATATCCTTCATCCGGCAATACGCGCCCAAGAGGGATAGGACCAAGGCTTTCCGGTGTACATCGGCACATGTGCAGGTCATGCCGCCGAGCGGATTGGTGACCGTGCGGCCCATCACAATGTCGGCCAAGGCGCTGCCGATCAAGGTCGACAACTGCGCCGTGTGCCGCCCATACCGCAGATGACGCGACTGCATGAAGTGTACTCCTGCTTGGCTCGCAGCGAGCTTTTCGCACAATAATTGCCTGTCCTGGAGGCTGCTAAACGCAGGAAATTCCGTCCAGGCACAAACTCCGCAGCCTGCATTTGCGGGCGGCAGGTTAGGATGCTTCAAATTACCGGAGTCCCATCCATGCCCGCGCCGCTCATGCACATCGACTGCAGCCCTTCCCTCCCTCGCGAGGCGGAAGTCGTCGTCATCGGCGGCGGCGTGGTGGGCGTGTTCAGCGCATATTATCTGGCGCGCCGCGGCCTCAAGGTCGCCCTGGTCGAGAAGGGGCGTATCGCCGCCGAGCAGTCCAGCCGAAACTGGGGCTGGTGCCGCCAGCAGAACCGCGATGCGCGCGAGTTGCCAATGGCAACCAAGAGCCTCGATCTCTGGGAGAAGGTGGCACAGGAGACTGGTGAGGATACTGGATTTCGCCGCTGCGGGCTCCTCTATCTCTCACAAGACGAAAATGAGCTGGCAGGCTGGGCGAAGTGGCGCGATTTTGCGAGAACGGTCGGGATCACCACGCACATGCTGAGCGCGGAAGAAGCCACCGAACGGGGCAAAGCGACGGGCCGCAAATGGAAAGGTGGCGTGTTCTCGCCAACTGACGGAACGGCGGATCCTTCCAAGGCAGTGCCGGTTGCGGCGCGCGGCATCATGGCGGCGGGCGGCACCGTACATCAGCATTGCGCGGCGCGCGGGCTGGAATTGAGCGCCGGCCGGGTGAGCGCTGTGGTGACCGAAGCGGGCACCATCCATACAAAGACTGTTGTCATGGCCGGGGGCGCGTGGGCTTCTTCCTTCTGCAACCAGCTCGGTGTTCGTTTCCCGCAAGCTGCCGTGCGTTCGTCCATTCTGGCCGTGGCACCCGGCGCAAACAGCCTGACGGATGCCCTGCATACCACGCGCGTCTCTCTGACGCGGCGCAGCAACGGTGGATACGCGCTGGCGATCAGCGGGCGGGCGCGTGTCGATCCAACGCCGCAGCAGTTCAGGTTCAGCCGCGAGTTTGTACCTATGTTTGCCCGCCGCTGGCGCAATATCGCCCCGGGCGCCTTAGAGGGCTGGCGTCAAGGCCATGAAAGCCTGCGCAAATGGGCCCTCGACGAGATCACGCCAATGGAACGGAACCGCATTCTCGACCCGAAGCCCGACATGGGACAGATTCGGCTGACATATCGAAGAGCCTGCGAATTGATCCCCGAACTCCAACGCGTCGCGATCTCCGATGTGTGGGCGGGTTATATCGACAGTACACCCGATGGCATTCCCGCAGTCGGCGAAGTGGAGGGGATTCCGGGCTTCATCCTGGCGGCGGGATTCAGCGGTCACGGCTTCGGGATCGGCCCAGGCGCGGGGCATATGATCACCGACATCATTACAGGCAGCGAGCCTATCGTCGATCCGCGTCCTTATAGGCCCGAGCGCCTGAAGACTGCTGCGTGGGGCAAGGTCGCTGAATTCTGAGAAGACCGTCTTGCCAACATACAATCGATCGCACACGAGATTGAGGTCACCAGGCGGCCAGCACCAAAAAACAGGGAAGTGACGATGCGCGAATATGAGATTGCCGCCATTCCGGCCGACGGGATCGGCCCAGAGGTGATTGCCGCAGGTCTCCAGGCGCTTGAGGCGCTGCAGCAGCGCTGCGGCGACTTCAAGCTGCGCCTCCAGCACTTCGACTGGGGCTCAGACTATTACAAGGTCCATGGTCGGATGATGCCCGAAGATGGGGTGGCGCAACTGAAGCGCTTCGACGCCATCTTCTTTGGCGCGGTGGGCGCCCCCGATCTGCCTGACGACATCACGCTCTGGGGCCTCCGGCTGCCGATCTGCCAAGGCTTTGATCAGTACGCCAACGTGCGGCCGACCAGGATATTGCCCGGGATTGTTTCGCCGCTGGCGGGCGTTGGCCCTGGCGATCTGGATTGGGTGATCGTACGGGAGAATTCCGAGGGCGAGTATTCGGGCCACGGCGGCCGCGCCCATCGCGGACTCCCCGAGGAAGTCGGAACCGAGGTCGCGATCTTCACGCGCGTCGGCGTCACCCGCATTATGCGATATGCATTCCGGCTGGCGCAGTCACGGCCGCGAAAGCTCCTGACAGTTGTTACGAAATCCAACGCGCAGCGCCACGGCATGGTAATGTGGGACGAAATCGCAGCCGAGGTGGCGCAGGAATTCCCGGACGTCGCGTGGGACAAGATGCTAGTCGATGCTATGACAGTGCGTATGACGTTGAAACCTCGGAGCCTCGATACGATCGTCGCCACCAATCTTCACGCCGACATATTGTCGGACCTTGCAGGCGCGCTCGCGGGCAGTCTCGGCGTTGCACCGACCGCCAACATTGATCCCGAGCGGCGCTATCCCTCGATGTTCGAGCCAATTCACGGCTCGGCATTCGACATCGCCGGCAAAGGTATTGCCAACCCGGTCGCCACCTTCTGGACCGCTGCCCAGATGCTCGAACATCTGGGCGAGAGCGCAGCGGCGGTGCGGTTGATGAGCGCTGTGGAAGCGGTGACGAGTGAAGGCGTGCTGACGCCGGACGTAGGAGGGACAGCGACCACGCAGGAGGTGACGGACGCCGTCTGTCGGGCGATCCGCGGTTCGAACCTGTGACAGGTTTCCAATGAAGCTCGACAGGATCGACATCAAGATCTTATCCCAACTGCAAAAGAACGGGCGGGTCACGAATGTCGAGCTTGCCGACCTGGTCAACCTTTCGCCGAGCCCTTGCCTGATGCGGGTGAAGAAGCTTCAGGCGGAAGGCTTCATCACCGGCTATTCCGCCCAGATCGATGTGTCCAAGCTCGGACAGACTCTAACGATCTTCACCGAAGTCACGCTCAAGCACCATCAACAGAACGACTTCGCGAGATTTCTCACCGCTATTCAGAAAGTCGATTCTGTCATCGAATGCCATCTGGTTTCAGGCGGCTACGACTATCTTGTGAAGTTTGTCACAGCGGGCATCAGCGAGTACCAGACAATCATGGAGCGGATGATCGAATTGGATATCGGAATCGACAAATATTTCAGCTTCGTCGTGCTGAAGTCACCGATCGTGAAATCCCATTTGCCTCTCGACATCATTTTCGACAAATGAAGCTGCTCCGCAGTCTTGGACCTGGAGAGCCGCGCGCCAGCATTCCCTCTTGCTGTTTTCGCTGCGCTTGTGCAACGGCATGCGATTCCACATACCGGCAAATGCTTGGCACTTGGCAGACGGCGGCATCACCTGAGGATTTGTTTCGGGGCCGCTAAAGCGCGTCGCGTTCGACCGGCCTCATGCGACGCGCTTTAGGTTCTTGTTTTGATGCATGTCGTTATCGCAAAACCGCTGCACACTTTTGCGCGACATGCATTAGGCGTCTACCGCATTGACCGAGGTCGCTTCGGCGATGCCAATGATCATCCCTGCATCGCTGACCGCACGTCCTTGTCTTCGAGCGTTTGATCCAGCGTCATTCGGGTACGTTCGAGGATTCCATCAATATCGTCCTCGGTGCAGCAGAGCGGCGGCGCAAAGCCGAGGATGCCGCTGTTGAAGGCGCGGATGACAAGGCCGTTCGCCCACGCGCGCTCGAAGATGCGGCGCCCCGGATCGGCCGCCGCCGGCAGCGGCGTTTTGCGCTCCTTGTCGGTGACCAACTCGATTGCTGCCAGCATACCGCGACCGCGGATGTCGCCAACCAGCGGGTGGTCGGCGAGCGAGCGAAGGCCTTGCATCAGGCGCTTCCCGGCCTTGCGCCCATTCTCGAGCAAGCCATCTTCATAGAGACGCAGGCATTCGAGCCCAACTGCCGCGCTCACGGGATGGGCCGAATAAGTATAGCCATGGCCGACGGCCGCTTTGCCGGCTCCGTCCGCGATCGTATTGTACACGTGGTCCGACATGAAGACGGCGCCCATCGGCACGTAGCCCGAGGTCAGTCCCTTCGCTGTGGTTATGAAATCCGGCACGACGTCGTCTTCCTCACACGCGAAGAGCGGGCCGGTACGGCCAAAGGCAGTGATAACTTCGTCCGCAACGAACAGAATGTCGTGTTCCTTGCACACGGCGTGCAGAGCCTTCAGCCAACCTGCCGGCGGAACGAGGACACCGCCCGAACCCTGGACGGGTTCGGCGTAGAAAGCTGCAACGCGGCCCGCGCCGAGTTCCGCGATTTTGGCCCGCAGGGCCGCGACCGATGCATCGATGATCGACTGCGGGTCAGAACCGACCGGATTGCGATAGGCGTAGTGCGAGGGAATCTTGTGCTGCCAGTCGTATGGCACACCGAAACCAGCATGGAAAGCCGCGATCGCTGTCAGACCTGACCCTGCCGTCGAGGATCCATGGTAGCCATACTCAACCGAGATGAACTGGTCTTTTTGCGGCGTACCCTTGGCATGGTAGTAATAGCGAATAAAGCGGATCGTACTGTCGACTGCATCGGAGCCGCCAAGCGTGAAATAGACATGGTTCAAATCGCCGGGCGCCAGTTCGGCAAGCCTGGCGGCAAGGCGAATGGCAGGCTCGGATCCCAGCCCGAAATATCCCGTCGCATAGGGAAGCTCTCTTAGCTGCTTTGCGGCTGCTTCAACGACGCTTTCCTGGCCGTATCCGATGTTGACACACCATAGACCGGCGAATCCGTCCAGCAGGGTTTTCCCGCTTGCATCGGTCACGGTTGCGCCTTTGGCGGATTTGAGCACCCGCACGCCCGTGTCCTCGTGGCCCCGATAGCATGAAAACGGGTGAACCAGATGTGCGCGATCGAGTTCGATCAGTGAGTTTGCCAGCATTTCTTCCTCCGATTCAGCGCAGTGCCTGACTTACGAGAGCATTAAATCCGGTGTGGTGTGGTTTCGTCCTTCAGCTCGTTTTCCAGCGTGATCTGCTGCGCGGTCATGGTTCATTCCGGGCCTGAATTCTCTAGGCCCAAGATAGGCTGCTGCGGACAGCAGTTCTTCCCGACCAGAACCTGAGCGATAGGCGTTTTGACTTTGCTTTGCCGCCGGCGCCGCATTTTATGCCGACGCACGGCTGAAGGATCGCGCTCCCGCCGAAGCCCGAAACGAACTCAGGCGCAACTCTCTGCCAAAGCTCTCACCCAATACAAAACAATCTGCTTCAGGGCGCATCGAATGCGGCGACTAGCCTTCTCCGGTCCTCATTATGATCCTTGCTGTAAAAGGCACGCAGTGCCGACAGGATCGGAAGGATCGACGCCCATGACCCAGTTCAGACCGAAATACATCACCTTCGACTGCTATGGCACGCTGACCAACTTCGACATGGCCGGCGCGGCGAGACGCATATACGGCGCGCAGCTCTCCCCAGCTGGGATGGCGCAGTTCATCAAGGATTTCTCGGCCTGTCGCCTCGATGAGGTCCTTGGCGCCTGGAAGCCCTATGTCGAGGTCGTGCACAGTGCCGTGGAACGGACCTGCAAGCGCAACGGCGTCGCATTCCGGCCCGAGGATGCCCAGCGCATCTATGCGGAAGTGCCGACATGGGGTCCGCACCCGGATGTCCCGGTGGGCCTGGCCAAGGTGGCCAAGGAGATTCCGCTGGTGATCCTGTCGAACTCCATGAAGAGCCTGATCATGTCGAACGTGGAGAAACTCGGCGCGCCCTTTCACATGGTCATCACGGCCGAAGAGACGGGCGCCTACAAGCCGCAGATGAAGGGCTTCGAATATATGTTCGACAAACTAGGCTGCGGCCCGGAGGACATTACGCACGTGTCGTCCTCATTTCGCTACGATCTCATGACCGCCTATGATCTCGGTATCAAGAGCAAGGTCTGGGTGAACCGCGGCCACGAGCCTGCGAACCCCTTCTACGAATATACCGAAATCAAGGATATCGGCGGTCTGGCCGGCGCCGTCGGACTGGAGCCCGTTCGGGAATTCGCCTGAACGTCTGTTTGCTGGCGCAGTCACACCAGACTGAGGCGCTCCCAAAACGTTAATGCTCACTGGTCGCAATAGAGAAAGGGGCGGTTTTCACCGCCCCTTTCTTGTGGTTCCAACGCTTTAGGGCTGCAAGTGTTTCCACCTGCGTGCAAGATAACTAGTTAAGCCCGCCAACATGAAGCGCCTTGACCTCGAGATATTCCTCGATGCCGAGCTGCGATCCTTCGCGCCCCACTCCCGACTGCTTGACACCGCCGAAAGGCGCAACCTCGGTCGAGATCATGCCTGTGTTGAGCCCGACCATACCGAACTCCAGCGCCTCGGCAACACGCCATGAGCGCTTGAGGTTGTCGGTGTAGAAGTAGGCGGCAAGGCCGAACGGCGTACCGTTCGCAATGGCGATGGCCTCTTCCTCCGTCTCGAAGCGAAAAAGCGGCGCCACCGGACCGAACGTCTCTTCCGATGCCAGGAGCATCCCCGTAGTAGCTTCTCCCAGCACGACGGGCCGTGCATATTGCTTACCCTCCGGCATCGTCTCGCTTTGGGCGATGATCTGCGCACCTTTCGCCCGTGCATCCGCGATGTGACGCTCGATCTTGTCGATCGCGGCCGCGTTGATCATCGGGCCGATCTCAGTGCCCTCGTCGGTCCCTGCGCCAACCTTCATCCGCGTGACGCGCTGGCTCAGCTTTTCGGCGAAAGCATCGTAAACGCCTTCCTGCACGAGAATCCGGTTCGCGCAGACGCAGGTTTGACCGCCATTGCGGAACTTGGATGCGATCACCCCTTCAACTGCCTTATCCAGATCGGCGTCGTCAAAGACGATAAAGGGTGCGTTGCCGCCAAGCTCCAGGCTCAGCCGCTTGATGCTATCGGCCGCGCCACGCATGAGTAGCGCACCGACGCGGGTCGAACCGGTGAACGAGATCTTGCGCACCGTCTCGTTGGCCATCAGTTCGTTGCCGATTTCGATGGGCATGCCGGTTACAATATTGATCACGCCGGCAGGGATACCTGCCCGTTCCGCCAGAACGCCGAGCGCCAGCGCCGAGAATGGCGTAAATTCCGACGGCTTGATGACAACCGTACAACCTGCGGCCAGCGCCGGTGCCACTTTGCGTGCGATCATCGCGTTGGGAAAATTCCACGGCGTGATGATGGCGCAGACGCCGACAGGTTCTTTCAGCACCAGAATGCGGCGATCGGCCGTGGGTGACGGAATGGTCGAGCCACCGATCCGGCGCGCCTCCTCCGCAAACCATTTCACAAAAGATGCGCCGTAGCGGATTTCATCCACCGCCTCGGCAAGCGGCTTGCCCTGTTCCAGCGTAAGCAGGAGCGCGAGATCCTGTTCGTGCTGACGAATGAGGTCGTGCCAGCGCTCCAGAAGTCCTGCACGCTCGGCATGGGTCTTCTTCTTCCAGCTTTTGAAGGCCTCAGCCGCGGCGCCGATTGCGGCTCTCGTCTCGTTCTCCCCCATTGCGGGAACAGTGCCGAGAACACTTTGGCTGGCAGGGTCAATGACATCGACCACGCCCTTCGTTTCGCCATCCCGCCAGACACCGCCAATCAGCGCCTGCTGGCGGAAAAGGTCGGAATCGTTGAACATGCCAATCTTCGTCATCGCATTCATGGTCTTTCCTCTGCTTTTTCAGATCAATCCTGCCAGCACGGCCTGCGTGATTGTTTCAGTCCTGTCCTTGCCAGCGATCGTGCCAATCCCCCGCGCGGTTGCGGACTCGATTGCGGACATCACTTCTGCCGCAGCCTGCCCCTCACCCAGATGCTCGAGCATCATCGCACCGGACCAGATCGTGGCGATCGGATTGGCGACACCGAGATGCCCGATGTCGGGCGCCGAACCATGGACCGGCTCGAACATGGAAGGCGCGCTGCGATCGGGATTGATATTGGCGGAGGCGGCGTAACCCAGCCCGCCCTGAATGGCCGCTCCAATATCGGTGAGGATGTCGCCGAAAAGGTTCGATGCGACGATTACGTCGAGGCTTTCCGGCGCCAGGACCATACGGGCGGCAATGGCGTCGATGTGGTAGTGCGAGACCTCCACATCGGCATAGTCTTTTGCCAACTCGCGCGTGACCTCATCCCAGAAAACCATGGTGTGTTTCTGCGCGTTGGATTTGGTGACAGATGCGAGCTTCCTGCGACGCGCCCGCGCCTGTTCGAAACCGAAACGGATGATCCGTTCGACACCCGTACGCGTGAAGATCGCAGTCTCTACCGCGACCTCATCGGCCGTGCCGGAATGAACGCGCCCACCGGCGCCGGAATATTCGCCTTCCGTATTCTCGCGGATGCACAGGATATCGAAACCATCGGAGCGCAGCGGCCCCTGAACGCCCGGCAACAGCCGGTGCGGTCGTATGTTGGCGTACTGCGTGAACCCTCTCCGGATCGGCAGGAGCAGTCCGTGAAGCGATACCGAGTCGGGCACTTCCGCGGACCAACCCACAGCGCCGAGATAGATCGCATCGAATTTTCGAAGTGTCTCGATGCCGTCTGACGGCATCATTGCACCGGTCTCCAGGTAGTAGGCGCACGACCACGGGAATCTTGTGTCATCAAGGGCGAAACCGCCCTGCTTAGCCGCCGCCTGCAGCACCTGCCATGCCGCCTGCGTCACGTCCTTGCCGATGCCGTCGCCGGGGATCAGCGCTATCTTGTAGGTCTTCATTGATGGAGGTCCTCATTCGCACTGGCGTCACCGGAACAGTAGTCGACCGCCCGCCGCATTTTCCGTCGAGGTTGAGCTCTCCGACGGCGTCGAATCGCGTCAGGCGGAACCTGGAAAGCCGATTGTTCTGGAACCGCCGCGCGCTATTCGGCCGGACCTTGAGCACTGAACTCAGTCATAAACGCAGACGTAGATTTTGCGCACGGTCTCGATAGTGCGCCAGACGCCGACGAAACCAGGCTTCATCACGAAACTGTCGCCGGCGCGGTAGGTCTTGGTCTCACCGCCCTTCTCCTCGATTTCGACGAGACCCGAAACGATGTGGCAGAACTCGTAGATCGTGCCCTTGATCGAATGCGTCTCGCCGGGCGTCGCCTCCCAGACACCGGTGAGCACCTTTTCTCCCTTCGAGGCATCCTGCGCCCAGGTCTTGAAGGATGGATTGCCGGAAATGAGCCGCTCCGGAGCCGGTAGTGCCTCCTTCGGCGCGAAGTCTGGAACTGTGTCGATCGTGATCAGAAGTGACATGTGATGTTTCCTGGTTAGTAGCCGAGTGTCCGATCGACGAGGCCGATCAGTTCTTCTCCGGCGCGGTGGCGCCGGATGTTGTCAACGACGGATTGTGCCGCCGTATGCGGTTGCGTCACCGAGGCGATGTGCGGCGTTATCATCACCTTCGGATGCGACCACAGCGGATGGTCTTCCGGGAGCGGTTCTGGATCGGTGACATCAAGCATCGCCGCAAATACGTGACCGGTGTCGAGCGCGTTGATCAGCGCGGCCTGGTCCAGTTGCGGACCCCTGCCGACATGCAGCAGCTGCGCCCCGACGGGCAGTAAGTCGAAGAACTCTGCATCGAGCATGCCGTGCGTTTGTTCCGTGAGCGGAAGCAGGCAGACGAGAATATCCGTTTGCTTCAAAAAGCCCGCGAGTTGGTCCGTGCCGTGAAAACAGGCGACGTCCTCTATCCGCTTTTCGCTGCGGCCCCACCCGGCAAGCGGAAACTGGAAGGGCTTCAAGCGCTCGATAGCCGCCTGGGCCAGCATGCCAAGGCCGAGGAAGCCAACCCGGCGTTCGGCCGCCTGTCGAGCGGCAATCGGTTGCCAGAGGCATCTTTTCTGCTGCTCAAGATAGGCGGGCATCTCGCGGTGGAGAGTCAACACGCCGAGCGCGACGTATTCCTGCATCATGCGTATGATGCCGTCCTCGACCATGCGCACAAGCTTCACATGGCTTGGCACCACGTCCTGCTTGAACTGGTCGACGCCCGCGCCGATGCAAAACAGCACTTCCAGATTGCGGTAGCGCGAGATCTCGTCCGGCACCGTCCAGGTGATGAGATAGCGCACCTTCTCCGGCTCCATCTCGTCCCCGGAATGGACGAATTCCAGATCTGGGAGCTGGCGCGCAAAGATCTCGCGGAAGACCGCAGCACGCGCCGCATCGGAATTGAAAAGAAACGCCATGGTGACCGCCCTTCCTTCAGGCCGCAAGACGCGCGCCGAGCCCCTCGATCATCTTCCGGCAAGCGGCGAGTTCACCAATCTCGATATATTCGTCGGGACGATGGGCACGGTCGATGTCGCCGGGTCCGCAAACGACCGCATCGATGCCGGCCTGCTGATAAAGTCCGGCCTCCGTGCCGTAACTCACAGCTGTCAGCGGCTCCTGCCCCGTCAGCTCCGTCAGAACGGCCGCTAGCTCGCTCCCGTTGCCGGGCGCAAGGGCGGGATAGGTGCTCAACTCATGCCACGCCACATCGAAGCCGCTGTCTCGCAGAGCGAAAAGCCGGGCCTTGACCGGCTCAAGCAGGGAGGCTGGAGAAACGCCGGGCACGGCGCGCGCCTCGATATCGGCTGTGCAGTGGCCAGCGATGATGTTGACCGCCTGTCCACCGGCGATGACGCCCACCTGCAAGGAAGAATACGGGGGCTCGAAATTTTGATCGAGCGGCCCGTCGGCGAGGGATTGGCCGTAGGCCACGGCGTGCGCGATGACGCCGGCCATGGCGTGCACGGCGTTGAGTCCGAGATCGGGGCGTGAGGAATGGCCGGATCGCCCGATCACCTCGAGCCGCGCGGCAGCCTTCCCCTTGTGCGCGCGCACGGGCTGCATCCGGCTCGGCTCGCCGACAATCGCGCAAAGCGGCCTCTCGCATAAGCTCGGCAACGCGGCTAGGAGATGCGGCACACCACGGCACCCAGCCTCTTCGTCATATGAGAATGCGAGATGAACTGGCTGCCGCAGGTTCATCGCCGCAAGTCCTGGGAGCGCCGCCAATGCGCAGGCGAGGAAGCCCTTCATGTCGGAGGTGCCGCGGCCGTAAAGCCTGCCGCCCTCGCGGCGCAGAACGAAGGGGTCCGAGCTCCATTCCGGCTCGCTGGCCGGGACGACATCCATATGCCCGGAGATGATGTAGCCCCGACCCTGGCGCGGGCCGATCGTGAGGAAAAGGTTGGACCGGTCACCCTCGGGGCCGGGGAGGACCGTCACCTCGGCTCGGGCCGCCTGACAGTAGTCGCGGATCCAATCGACGATCGCGCCGTTTGGCGTGCCCACAACAGAGGGAAATGCAACCAGGGTCGCGAGGATTTCTTCCACGTTCATGGCGGTCCGCTCTGCTTGCACACTATCACCGGGTGCAACCAGCCTATCCGCAGGCAGCAGTGTTCCCTGCCGAATTGCGTCGTGCTTTGGCCGAAGATTGCGAAAAAGCACCTCGAACCAGCGAAACCTGCTGGCTTTCCCGTATAATGCTGCGGCAAAAGAGGTATGTCGCGACATGGCGATCGATGACAGGATCAACACCGCGTGCCTTGCGCATTCGTTGAAGGAGCGGATCGATTGAGATGCAGAGATCAGTACGCCTGAAATCCTTCGAACTGGTCGCGCGGGACATTGATGATGTCGACGTCAAGCTGCTGCACGCGCTGTCGATCTCAGTCCGCTGGCCTCACCGGCCGAAGGATTGGGACTTTCTGCGCCGTGCCGGACGCGGCATTGTTGCCGTTGATGGTATTGGACGCGTTTTCGGGAGCGCGATGTGGTTTCCCCACGGGGACGACTTTGCCACCATTGGCCTGGTGATCACAACGCCACGCACACAAGCGCAAGGAGGCGGCCGATGGCTCATGGACCTAGTCCTTGAGCAGTGCGGCGATCGCAATTTGGCGCTCAACGCGACCCATGCTGCCTACCCCCTCTACGTTTCACTCGGCTTCACGACCGAGGCGATCGTATATCAGCGCCAGGGGGAGGTCCCACAAACACTCCCGGCTATGCCGGCCTTGAACGGTGAATTGCAGGCGCTGTCGAGCGACAGGCTTAAGGACATCACTCCGCTGGATACGCGCGCGTTAGGGATAAACCGCGAGAGGCTGCTCGCGTTGCTCGCAGTGGATGCCTCAATCTGCACTTTGAGCCGCGGCGGCGAAATCGTCGGCTATTCCATGTGTCGCGAGTTCGGTCGTGGTCACGTGATCGGCCCCATGGTCGCGCGAAACGATCTCGACGCGGTCCATCTTACAGCCCTGCATCTGAAGGAACTGGCAGGACGATTCGCCCGCGTCGACACCCGCGAGAAGGATGGCGTGTTTGCCGCGTTTCTCCAGCAGAGCGGCCTCGGCATTGCCGAGACCGTTACGACCATGTCCAAAGGGCGCCGCTTCCTGAACCGGCAAGACAATGGGCCTTGGGTCTATGGATTGGCCGGCCACGCCTTGAGCTGAATGCAAGCATACTGTCGCCTTCAACCAGCCGTCAGAGAATCAATGAGCCCGGGCTGATCTGGAAGTGTGGACCGAGGCGCCCGATCGAGATGTTGCGGGCGGGTCTATTTGTTCGACAGCGTCGAGCACGCGCAAGCGTATATCGAGAAACATTCCGCGCACCTGAACTGTTTCGGTATCGCCGACATCGGCGTTCGCTCGTACGCTGTCAACGAACGGCTGTCGATGGCCACCCGTGGACGATGAGCCGATATTGATATGTAATAATTTGGTGGGCCCGGAGGATGTGCCGAAAGCGTTGATTTGTTGGGTTTTGGAGGCCACAATCAGAAAGCTTCCCGTATTGTTCCGCACGATCCCGCAGCTGATTATGGTCAGCCGTCTTTGCTATGGATCAATGAATGCCCAGTTCATACCGGTAGGCTTGCGGGGATCAGCCGAACAGTTGCCTGGAAGAGAGAGAGAGAGAGAGAGAGTGTGTGTGTGGGGGGCACAGGCGAGGACGACTACCCATTGGCCAACGTCACTGACTGACAGGAAAACATAGCGGATGTCTGGTTCTTCTGTCGAATTGACAGTGCGGTGATCGAAAGCGGAACTTGGCAGGACACCAGCGTTAGCTTGCCTTGAAGCAGCCGTGGTTTAGTAGCCGACAGGAAGAGAGCTGGGGTTCTGGGAGGACAAGCATGGGTGAGGATCTATCCGGTCATCACGCCGACCGCGTTCAGGCCGCGATCGCTTCGGACGCGGCGGCGAAGTCCGCGCTGGTCGCTTCCTGGCGACGGTCTTCCAGTCTGCACCGGCTCGATCCGGCCGATTGCAGCCCCCCACGCTATCTGACAGAGGCGGAATTGGGAGAGGCCCGGCAACGCATCGGGCCGCTCGTCCGGGTTGCTCAATCAAGCCTGGACCGGCTCTATCTTGCGGTGGGCGGCGTTGGATGCTGCGTCCTGCTCGCCGATCGCGACGGCGTGCCGGTCGAACGGCGCGGCGCGCCTGTGGACGACGAGACGTTTCGTTCCTGGGGGTTATGGACAGGGTCCGTCTGGAACGAGGAGAGCGAGGGCACCAACGGTATCGGCACCTGTCTGGTGGAACAGCGCGTCCTGACGATCCACCGTGATCAGCATTTTCACACGCGCAACACCGGGCTGAGCTGCACCACGGCTCCGATTTATGATTACCGTGGAGACCTTGCGGCTGCCCTTGACGTGTCTTCCTGCCGGGCTGATCTGACCGAGGTCTTCTCCAAGCTTATTTCCATGGCCGTCGTCGACGCGGCGCGTCGGATCGAGGCCGAGAACTTCAAAATGGCATTCCCCAAGGCGCGCATTCTGCTGGCGCCGGTGCCCGACAAGGGTTCCGGCGCGTTGATCGCGGTTGATGCGGACGACCTTGTGGTCGGCGCGACCCGTTCGGCTCGCCTGGCGCTTGGAATTACGCAACAGTGTCTCGACAAGCCGATGCCTGCGGCCGATCTGCTCGGTTGGGCCGAGAGCCGCCCCGAAGTCCTCGCCGAGGCGGAGCGCGGCGTTCTGCAGCGGGCGCTGGCGCGGGCAGACGGAAATGTCTCGGCCGCGGCCCATGCGCTCGGCATCAGTCGCGCCACGCTTCACCGCAAACTCAACCGCCTGGACGTCCACAGGTCCCACTGACTTTTGAAACGTCGCGTGACTGTCGCAATTCTGCGACACACCCGCCCGCCCACTGTCCCCGGCGCATTGGCAATAGCGGTGGGAGATCGCAAGTGTCTTCCCGAAGCGTCGCATTCCGCGGCGCCAGCTTTGCGGAGGAAGACACATGAACAAGGTAGAATTCTCACGCCCGGTCAAGGCGCCCTTCGACAAGCGCTACGGCAATTTCATCGGTGGCAAATGGGCCGAGCCGCGTTCGGGCCGTTATTTCGAAAACTTCTCGCCGGTGAATGGTCAGTTGCTCTGCGAGGTGGGTCGCTCGGATGCCCAGGACATCGAGGCGGCTTTAGACGCTGCCCATGCCGCCAAGGACGCCTGGGGGCGCAGGAGCGTGGCCGAGCGCTCACTCATCCTCAATCGCATCGCCGATCGCATGGAGGAAAACCTCGATCTTCTCGCATCTGCCGAAACCTGGGACAACGGCAAGCCGATCCGCGAAACGACCGCCGCCGACCTGCCTCTAGCCATCGACCATTTCCGCTATTTCGCCGGTGCCTTGCGTGGCCAGGAAGGCAGCCTTTCGCAGATCGACGACGATACCGTTGCCTATCATTTCCATGAGCCGCTCGGGGTGGTTGGCCAGATCATCCCGTGGAACTTCCCGCTGCTGATGGCCTGCTGGAAGCTTGCTCCCGCGCTTGCCGCCGGAAACTGCGTCGTGCTGAAGCCTGCCGAGCAGACGCCGGCTGCCATCTTGCTGTGGGCCGATCTTATCGGCGATCTGCTGCCGCCGGGTGTGCTCAACATTGTCAACGGCTTCGGCCTCGAAGCCGGTAAGCCGCTCGCGTCGTCGCCGCGCATTGCCAAAATCGCCTTCACCGGAGAAACCACGACCGGCCGGCTGATCATGCAGTATGCCAGCCAGAACCTGATCCCCGTCACCCTGGAACTGGGCGGCAAGTCGCCCAACATCTTCTTCAAGGACGTTGTCGCCGAAGACGACGATTTCTTCGACAAGGCGATCGAAGGCTTCGTCATGTTCGCGCTGAATCAGGGCGAAGTCTGCACCTGCCCGAGCCGCGCGCTCATTCATGAATCGATCTACGACAGGTTCATGGAACGTGCGCTGAAGCGTGTCGAGGCGATCGTGCAGGGCGATCCGCTCGACCCGGCAACGATGATCGGTGCCCAGGCATCATCCGAGCAGTTGGAAAAGATCCTGGCCTACATCGACATCGGCCGCCAGGAAGGCGCCGAGTTGCTGACCGGTGGCGAGCGCAACGTCCTGCCCGGCGATCTCGCCGGCGGCTACTACGTGAAGCCGACGGTGTTCAAGGGCCACAACAAGATGCGCATCTTCCAGGAAGAGATCTTCGGACCGGTGGTCTCGGTCACGACCTTCAAGGACGACGACGAAGCGCTCAGCATAGCCAACGATACGCTCTACGGCCTCGGCGCCGGTATCTGGACACGCGACAGCAACCGCGCCTACCGGTTCGGCCGCGCGATCCAGGCGGGCCGCGTCTGGACCAACTGCTACCACGCCTATCCCGCGCATGCGGCCTTCGGCGGCTACAAGCAGTCCGGCATCGGCCGCGAGACGCACAAGATGATGCTCGACCACTACCAGCAGACCAAAAACATGCTGGTCAGCTACAGCCCGAAGAAGCTCGGCTTCTTCTGATCGCCGCTTTGACCCACAGGCGCGGCTCCGCGAGGGGGCCGCGCCAAAGGCTGGAAATCGGAAAACATGATGCGAGCGAAGGTCACAGCGACACCGGCAGCCCTTGAACTGATCGCCGAGATTGTCGCCGAGCACGGTCCGGTGCTGTTTCATCAATCCGGCGGCTGCTGCGACGGCTCTTCGCCGATGTGCTATCCGCGTATCGGCTTCATCGTGGGCGACCAGGACGTGCTGCTCGGCCACATCGGCGACGCGCCGTTCTACATCGGTGCGTCGCAATTCGAGGCTTGGAAACATACCGATCTCATCATCGACGTGGTGCCGGGTCGCGGTGGCATGTTCTCGCTGGATAACGGGCGGGAGAAGCGGTTCCTGACCCGGTCGACAATCTGCACCGCATAGGCGAAACCTGCCGGTTTGATTTCGAGCAAGGAAGGCACCGCAGCAATCTCTACCTTCCGAAGATGATCCTCAATCTGCTCATCGGCACCGTCGTCATTAGCCTTACGGTCCTGGTTCACACCTTTGGTCTGATCGTGGTCACACATGTGATGGGTCACCTGGTCGCCCGGTTTCGCATGCACGGGCGCCGCAGCCGCATCGTTGCGATGATCAGCGTGGTGATGGGGCTCTTTGCCATCATGACCGCAGAGGTGTGGCTCTGGGCAGGACTATACCGGCTGCTCGATATCTTTCCTGACTTCGAAACCGCGCTGTACTTTTCCACCATCACCTTCTCGACCGTCGGGTACGGCGACATTGTGCCCGCTCACGCATGGCGCGTCCTCGCGGCTCTAGAGGGCGTGAACGGATTTCTTCTGATTGGCTGGTCGACCGCCTATCTGATCGCGGCCGGCACCCGCATTGGCCCATTCAAGGCCGGCGAGCATTTCTGAACGGGCGATCGTTCAGACCGCTACGGAATGCCTGGCTGTACCGGTTTCGAAATATTTGTCGAACTTCGCCGCGATGCTTCTGACAAAGGGCCGGCTTTCCGCCGGCACGACGAAGCGGTCACCATAAAGTTCAAGCAGCCGCGCAGGACCATGAAGAGCCGTGGAACTCGCCTTGAGGAGAAGTCTTTGGCCGGCTTCGCCAAAGCGCTCCACCAGCTCAATCGCCGAGAAGGCGAAGTCACACATCAATCGCTCGATGATCCAGCCGCGAACACGGTCGTCGTCGGAAAGCGCGATACCCCGAACAGCGGCCAGCCCGCCATCAGCAACCATGCGTCCATACTCGGCGGTCGAAGGCATGTTCTGTGCATAGCCCTGGCGAAACTGGCTGATGGATGACGGGCCAAGGCCGATCAAGGTCTCGCAGCGATCCTCGGTATAGCCCTGGAAGTTCCGGTGCAGTGTTCCGGCGCGGGCGGCAAGCGCGAGGGCATCGCCCGGTTTGGCGAAATGGTCGAGCCCGATTGCTTCGTATCCCTGGTCCACGATCGCCCGCGCCGCAAGTTGCGATTGAGCAAACCGCTCTGCCGGACCCGGCAGCCATGCCTCGTCGATCATCGTCTGATGTTTCTTGAACCACGGCACATGGGCGTAGCCAAAAAGCGCTATCCGGTCCGGTTCCAGGGTCAGTGCCTGCGCGACGGTGGAGGAGACACTCTCCCTGGTCTGGTGTGGCAAGCCGTAGAGCAGGTCCAGATTGACCGATTCGACGCCGCGCGAACGAACGCCGTCGACTACCGCTTTGGTCTGCAAAAAGCTCTGCTCGCGGTTAATTGCCTTTTGCACCTTCGGGTCAAAATCCTGGACGCCGAGGCTCGCACGGGTCATGCCGATTTCGGCGAGTGCGTCGAGGCGGGCATCGTCCATATCATTGGGTTCGATTTCGACGCTGATCTTGGCGCCGGGAAGAAAGGTGAAGCTGTTGCGCAGGGCGGTTCCCAGCGCCACCAGATCCTCCGGTTTGAGCATCGTTGGCGAACCGCCGCCGAAATGGACGGCACGCACGCGGCCCTTGCCTGCGACAAGACCGGCGACGGTGGCGATCTCGGCATGCAGTGAGCGAAGATATGTGGTCACCGGTTCGTAGTGGCGTGTCTGCTTGGTATGGCAGGCACAGAACCAGCAAAGCTTGTCGCAGTACGGGATGTGCAGATAGAGCGATATCTCGTGGCCCTCGTCGAGCGCCTGCAGCCAGCCCCGACAAACGGCAGCATCGACGCTTGCATTGAAATGCGGCGCTGTCGGGTAGCTCGTATAGCGCGGCACGTTCTCACCAAGTCTGGCAACTAATTCTGGCCGCACGTCTCTATCCGCTCCACTTTGCATGGCCCGACGTTGCCCACATTACTGGCCGGTAGCCTTGATTTCGGTCAAAGTCCGCGGTGGACAAACTGCCGCAAGGATTTTCCTGCCGCCGATGCTATCTTGCCGGCACTTTGGGTCCTCGGACGATCATGATGACAGTGCGTCAGGATATTCACAGCACCGGCATTCCAGTGCTTTGCCGATCATGCGAAGCGCGCCACCATGGCGTCTGCGGCGCGCTCGATCCCGATCAACTGGTGGGCCTCGCCAAGACCTCATCGAAGCACACCGTTGAACCGGGCGCAGAACTGATTGGTGACACCCAGACCGTCGACCGTTATTCGAACGTACTTTCCGGCGTGGTGAAGCTCACAAAGAGCCTGTCGGACGGACGCCAGCAGATTGTCGGCCTCCAGTTTGCCCCCGATTTCCTGGGCAGGCCCTTCAAGGTGGAGAGCGCGATCAACGCCGAAGCCGCAACGACCGTTTCCCTGTGTTCCTTTCCAAAAGCCGCCATCGAACGCATGATGAAGGAATCGCCACAGCTCGAGCATCGTCTCTTCAAGCAGACGCTCAATGAACTAGACGAAGCACGAGACTGGATGGTGACGCTGGGGCGCAAGAGTGCTGCGGAAAAGGTGGCGAGCTTTCTCCTGATGATCGCCAGGAATATCGATCCCACGCTTGACCCGGCGGCCCAGTCGACAAGCTTTGACCTGCCGCTGACGCGCGCCGACATCGCCGATTTTCTCGGCTTGACGATCGAGACGGTCAGCCGCCAACTGACCAGGCTGAGAACAGACAGCGTAATCCGGATCGACAACAACCGGCACATGACTGTGGAGAACATGAGCCGGCTGCAGCGACGCTCCGGCGCCTAACCGGTATCGACGACCCCGATCATCGGCAAGACGTGCTCGCGTTCGAAGGCGATATGCCGGCGCAAGCTTTCGAATAAGCCGCGCAGCATGAAGCCGACAGCCTCGGCATTCTCGACTGTCTCGCCATGGCCGATCGCCAGCAGGATTTCAGTCACCTCGCTGGCAAAGCATTCGTCCTCGACGTGTTCTGCGCGCAATCGACGAGTTGAAGCAAGGTTGGAATCGCTGCCAGTCAAAGCAGCCTCGTAGGCCGGAAAGATAACCGTCTCCTCGTATCGGTGAATGTTGCGCAACAGCGGAACGATCGCGTTGGCCACGCCAATACACTTCAGGCGATCTGCGGCCGGCAACGTATCGGCGATCTTTTCCAAGGCGTCACAAAGCCGCAGCTTTTCCCCATGGGCACGTTTCATCACAGCGCCAGGGAGGAACTCTCGATCGAACCGTCCGACCGGCATGGAAATCTCGCGGCGGGCTTCAAACAGCGACGATTTCCGCTCGTTCTCCCCGTCCAATGAAAGCCTCCTGATCGTTTGCGAGTTCGAAGCTGCCCAATCCAAAAGCAAATGGCTTTGACATGGATCAAGGCAGCGACGACGCGACTGCTGAATTGGTGTCAAGCGGATTGGTATCCGCGCATCCCAATCCGAGGTCGGGGACAGGTCATGAAGTTCGGCACGCAAATCTTCGCCTTGGGCCTGTTCACATTTGCGGCCCTTGTGGCAGCCGGGTTCGGTGTGGACGAGCCATTCCGGCAGCATATGTGGGTACTGTTTTTTGTGCTGCTCGGCTTTGTCGCCATCCTCATCCGCAACACGAATTTCGAAGTGGCTGCTCCGATCGACCCGTCCGCCTACATGGATGGGCCAGTCCGCTATGGCGCCATCGCCACCATGTTCTGGGGTGTCGTCGGCATGCTGGTCGGCGTCGTCATTGCGCTGCAACTTGCCTACCCCGATCTCAACATTCAGCCCTGGTTTAACTTCGGCCGTTTACGGCCATTGCATACGTCGGGCGTCGTCTTCGCCTTTGGCGGCAATGCGCTGCTCTGCACGTCCCTGTATGTCGTCCAGCGCACCT
The DNA here is from genome assembly GCF_040321085.1 of Mesorhizobium sp. M0522. Classification (NCBI taxonomy): domain Bacteria; kingdom Pseudomonadati; phylum Pseudomonadota; class Alphaproteobacteria; order Hyphomicrobiales; family Phyllobacteriaceae; genus Mesorhizobium; species Mesorhizobium sp. M0522. The sequence goes on along the minus strand of NZ_JAMYQW010000022.1, from coordinate 5,909 downwards.
GCCGCGCGCGGCTGTTCGGCGGCGATCTCGGTTGGTTCGTGTTTTGGGGCTACCAGCTCTTCATCGTCATGGCCGCGACCGGCTACCTGCTCGGCATCACCGAGAGCCGCGAATACGCCGAACCCGAATGGTATGTGGATATCTGGCTGACCATCGTCTGGGTCGCCTATCTCATCCTGTTCCTCGGCACGATCCTGAAGCGCAAGGAGCCGCATATCTACGTCGCCAACTGGTTTTACCTGTCCTTCATCGTCACCATCGCGATGCTGCATGTGGTCAACAACCTGTCGATGCCGGCCTCATTCCTGGGTTCCAAGAGCTACTCCGCCTTTTCCGGCGTCCAGGACGCCCTGACGCAATGGTGGTACGGCCACAACGCCGTCGGCTTTTTCCTCACCGCCGGCTTCCTCGGCATGATGTATTACTTCGTGCCCAAGCAGGCGAACCGGCCGGTCTATTCCTACCGGCTGTCGATCGTCCATTTTTGGGCGATCATCTTTCTATACATCTGGGCCGGCCCCCATCACCTGCACTACACCGCCCTGCCCGACTGGGCGCAGACACTCGGCATGGTGTTCTCGATCATGCTGTGGATGCCGTCATGGGGCGGCATGATCAACGGCCTGATGACGCTGTCGGGCGCCTGGGACAAGCTGCGCACCGATCCGATTATCCGCATGATGGTGATGGCCATCGCCTTCTACGGCATGTCGACCTTCGAAGGTCCCATGATGTCGATCAAGACGGTCAATTCGCTGTCGCACTATACCGACTGGACCATAGGTCACGTGCACTCCGGTGCGCTCGGCTGGGTTGGGATGATCTCGTTCGGCGCGATCTATTACATGGTGCCGAAGCTTTGGAACCGCCAACGTCTCTATTCGCTGCGGCTCGTCACCTGGCACTTCTGGCTGGCGACGCTCGGCATCGTCGTCTACGCGGCCGTCATGTGGGTGTCCGGCATCATGCAGGGCCTGATGTGGCGCGAATACGACGAGCAGGGCTTCCTGGTCTACTCCTTTGCCGAAACCGTGGCCGCCATGCACCCCTACTATGTCATGCGCGCCATCGGCGGGGCCATGTACCTCTCCGGCGCCCTGATCATGGCCTGGAACATCGCCATGACCATCCTCGGCTACCAGCGCGAGGAAGAGCCGATGCCGGGCTCCCTGCCCGTCCTGCAGCCTGCCGAATAAGGAGCCAGACAATGGGCTTGATGGACAAACACGCACTGATCGAGAAGAACGCCACGCTTCTGCTCATCGGCTCTCTTCTTGTGGTGACTGTCGGCGGCATCGTCGAGATCGCACCGCTCTTCTATCTCGACAACACGATCGAGAAGGTCGAGGGCATGCGCCCTTACTCGCCGCTCGAACTTGTCGGGCGCAACATCTATGTGCGCGAGGGTTGCTACCTCTGCCATAGCCAGATGATCAGACCGTTCCGCGACGAGGTCGAGCGCTATGGTCACTACAGTCTGGCGGCCGAGTCGATGTACGATCATCCTTTCCAATGGGGATCGAAGCGCACCGGACCGGACCTCGCCAGGGTTGGCGACCGCTATTCCAATCAATGGCATGTCGAGCACCTTACGGATCCTCGTTCGGTGGTGCCTGAATCAATCATGCCGAGCTATGCGTTCCTGAAAGACACGCCGATCGAGGTGAAGGATTTCTCGACGCATCTGGTCGCCAACAGCCGTGTCGGTGTCCCCTACGGCGACGACATGATCGCACACGCCAGCGCCGACTTGATGGCGCAGGCTGATCCCAACGCCGACACATCCGGCCTCGAAGCCCGCTACCCCAAAGCCAAGATCGGCGACTTCGACGGCAACCCGCAACAGGTCACCGAAATGGACGCCCTCGTCGCCTATTTGCAGATGCTCGGCACGCTGGTCGATTTCAAGAACTACGACGAAGCCGCCGGCTACCGCTGAGGAGTTTTATCCATGGATTACGATTTGATGCGGGAGTTTGCCGACAGCTGGGGTCTGGTCGCCATGGCGCTTTTCTTTGTCGGCGCAATTGCCTTCGCCCTGCGCCCCGGCAGCCGCAAGTTGGCCGACGAAGCTGCCCGGATTCCCCTTGAGGACGAGTGATCATGAGCGACGAGCAGATCGATGAAATCTCTGGCATTTCGACCACCGGCCACGAATGGGATGGCATTCGGGAGCTGAACAACCCGCTTCCGCGCTGGTGGGTCGTAACCTTCTACGCCACCATTGTCTGGGCAATCGGATACACCATCGCCTATCCGGCATGGCCTTTGCTGCATTCGGCAACAACGGGCGTGCTCGGCTATTCGAGCCGCAACGAAGTCAAGAACGAGCTATCGGCGGCTGAAGCGGCGAAGGGCAAATATGTCGCGGCGATAGAATCGAAGAGTGTTTCGGAGATCGCGGCGGACGATGGTTTGCGCGAATTCGCGATCGCCGCTGGTGGCGCCGCGTTCAAGGTCAATTGCGTGCAATGTCATGGCTCCGGGGCCCAGGGCTCCAAGGGCTTCCCCAACCTCAATGACGATGACTGGCTGTGGGGCGGCAAGGCGGATCAGATCCAGCAGACGGTCACGCATGGTATCCGCTTCGCATCCGATCCGGATACGCGACTTTCGGAAATGCCAGCCTTTGGCGACATTATCACTGCCGACCAGATTAAACAGGTCAGCGCCTATATTGCCGGCCTGTCCCAAGCCGTCAGCGACGAATCTTTGGTGGCGCCCGGTGCCAAGGTTTTTGCGGAAAACTGCGTTGCTTGTCACGGCGACAACGCAAAGGGCAACAAGGAGCTCGGCGCTCCTGATCTGACCGATGCCATCTGGCTCTACGGATCGGGCGAAACGGCCATTGCCGCCCAGGTCACAGCGCCGAAACAAGGCGTGATGCCGGCCTGGGGGGCGCGCCTGGGCGAAACCAGGATCAAGGAGCTGGCGGTCTACGTGCATTCGCTAGGCGGTGGAGAATAGGAACGGGGGCCTATTCTCCGGCCCTCACCGCCGAAGCGACGAGGCCCGGCTCTGCCGGGGCTCGATTTGTTTTCCGTGGGCCAGGCGATTGACCTGCATCAACGCGGCGCAATCCAGTCGGCAGCAAAATCCGCTCGACGCTGTATTTCGCTGACCTGCCTGTGCCCAGTCAGAACATTTGCCCGGCGAAATCAAAGCTGCGCGACGGGAGAAACCAGTGCTGGACAATACGCAGGTAGAACGGCTCGAAGCCGAGGCGGTCAACTCCGCCAAAGTGCGACAGCCGATGTATGCCGCGCGCAAGAAGATCTTCCCGAAGCGGGCCTCGGGCAGCTTTCGCCGATTCAAATGGCTGGCAATGGCGGTCACGCTTGGTATCTACTATCTGACACCTTGGCTGCGGTGGGACCGCGGCCCGTTTGCCCCTGACCAGGCCGTGCTGCTCGATGTCGCCAACCGGCGTTTCTACTTCTTCTTCATCGAGATATGGCCGCAGGAATTCTACTATGTGGCCGGCCTTCTGGTCATGGCCGGCGTCGGTCTTTTCCTGGTTACGTCGACTGTCGGTCGTGCCTGGTGCGGCTATACGTGTCCGCAGACCGTGTGGGTCGATCTGTTCCTGGTCGTCGAGCGAGCTATCGAGGGCGACCGCAACGCGCGCATGAAGCTCGATGCCGGGCCTTGGACCGCCCGCAAGCTCGCGCTGAGAATGTCGAAACACGCCATCTGGCTGATCATAGGTGCAGCGACCGGCGGCGCCTGGATCTTCTATTTCGCCGATGCGCCGACCTTGCTCGTCGAACTCTTCACCGGCACGGCAGCGCCTATCGCCTACATCACCGTCGCTGTGCTCACAGCGACGACCTATACGTTCGGCGGGCTGATGCGCGAGCAGGTCTGCACCTATATGTGCCCGTGGCCGCGCATCCAGGCGGCCATGCTCGACGAAAGTTCGCTCACCGTCACGTACAATGACTGGCGCGGCGAACCGCGCACGCGCCACACCAAGAAGGTCCAGGCCGCCGGACAGTCAGTCGGCGATTGCGTCGACTGTAACGCCTGCGTGGCTGTCTGCCCGATGGGGATCGACATTCGCGATGGCCAGCAGCTCGAATGCATCACCTGCGCGCTCTGCATCGACGCCTGCGACGGCGTCATGGACAAGCTCGGCAAGGAGCGCGGCTTGATCTCCTACGCGACACTCTCCGACTACAATGCCAACATGATGCTGGCGACCGCGGGCGGCGCCTGTTCGGTCAATCCGTCATTGGTCAGGACCGCTGACGGCCTGTTTTCGGACAGGGTGGCGCATTTCCATGTCCGCAAGATCTTTCGGCCACGCACCTATGTCTACATGGCCATGTGGTCGCTGATCGGCCTGGGTCTGCTCTTTTCGCTGCTGACGCGCGACCGGCTCGAGATCAATGTTTTGCACGACCGCAATCCACAATTCGTGACGCTGTCCGACGGCTCGATCCGCAATGGCTATACCGTCAAGCTGCTGAACATGATCCCCGAACCAAGAACGATCGTCGTCAGCATTGGGGGTTTGCCAGGCGCAGAGATGAGCATCGTTGGTGTCGACCTCCCTGCCGATCGCTCTTTTGCGATCCAGGTCGAACCCGACCGCCTGAAGATGTTGAAGGTTTTCGTGCGCCTGCCTGCTGATCAGATCCATGGCGCAGCGCAGACCTTCACACTCCGGGTCGAGGACAAAGCGAGTTTCGAGTCCAACGAATACACCGCCACCTTCAACGCGCCGGAGATCGCCAGATGAACGCCACCACGCGAAAATCCCGGGAATTCACCGGCAGGCACATGTTGGCCATCATCCTTGCTTTTTTCGGCGTGGTCATCGCGGTCAATCTGACCATGGCGACGCTTGCCAATACAAGCTGGACCGGGCTTGTCGTCGAAAACACCTATGTGGCGAGCCAGCAATTCAACAGGAAGGCCGAGGAAGGGCGCGCGCAGGCAGCCCTCGGCTGGACCGGCAAGTTGACCATTGCATGGGGCGAAGTCCGCTATGGCGTCACCGACGCCGCCGGCAAGGGGGTTCCCTTGCATGGCGTCAAAGTGCTGTTTCGCCATCCCGCTTACGAGAAAGAAGATGAGTCCATCACGCTCGCCGCCGCCTCGGGCCACGAGTTTGCAGTGCAGCACATGCCAAGGGACGGTGTGTGGATCGTCGAAATCGACGCCGATGCCGGTCTGGCAAGGCCTTTCCACGACGTGCGCAGGATCATGATCTCCGATGGTGCGCTGAAATGAGCTGCTGTGCACCGGGCGCGGAAATGGCGCTGGATCTGGGCAACGCTACATCCGTCCTGCCGTCCAGCGAAGAGATCAAGCTGGCGAGCCGGTCGCTTGGCGATGGCCTTAGCCAGACCGATCTTTCAGTTCCGACGGTTCATTGCGCAGCCTGCATCCAGACAATCGAGACGGCGTTGTCAAAACTCGATCACGTCGAGGCCGCTCGCGTCAACCTGTCAACGAAGCGGGTCTCGGTCCGGTGGCGCGGGGACGAGGCCCCACCATTCGTCGCCATGCTGGGGCGGCTGGGTTACCAGGCGCATTTGTTCGAACCCGAGATTGGTGAAAAGGACAAAACGCTCTCGGAGCTTATCCGCGCCGTCGCTGTTGCCGGATTTGCGGCGGGCAACATCATGCTGCTGTCGGTTTCGGTCTGGTCCGGTGCCGAGGGCGCGACCCGCGACCTGTTCCACTGGGTCTCGGCACTGATCGCCATCCCCGCACTCGCCTTCGCCGGCGGCATCTTCTTCAAGTCGGCCTGGAATGCCTTGCGTCACGGCCGCATGAACATGGACGTGCCGATCGCGGTCGGCGTGTCGCTGGCCTATGCGATGAGCCTCCATGAGACGATCACCCATGGCGACCACGCCTATTTCGACGCGTCGGTGTCTCTGCTGTTCTTCCTGTTG